>CALAEK010000095.1 GCA_937890925.1 uncultured Riemerella sp. | reverse complement strand
GAGATCTACACAGAGTAGATCGTCGGCAGCGTCAGATGTGTATAAGAGACAGTCTCTATGCTATACGAGAATTAGGGATATATCAGTACACCCATGATGTTAGAAATAAAAAAATAAAATTTGCTTTGATAGATGATAATAAAATAGACTTTAATAAAATCAAATATAAAGATATTCTTAATATTTATAGAAATCTGAAACCAAAGAAAATTTCAGATAAAGAATATAATGAAAATCCATACTATACATATCCCTTTGCTTGGGAATGGTAGGTAATGTTTCAGATTATTAAAATGAAAACACAGTGAAAATAAGAGAGATATGAGCAAAGGGCAAAAAAGAAGTAATAAAGTAATAATATTATTTTTATTACAGGGATTATTGACATTTATATGTTTTTTTATACTACTCCTTAATAGTAAATATACAGGTGGTCAAATAGGTATGGCTCCGCTTGTATTAATGAAAATATTATTTTTTCAAATAATAATCATATTGGTAGTTTATACAATGCTATATAGATACATAAAATCAGCATATGTTTATCTTATTATGAATATGTTCTTTTTTCTTATAATGTTATATAAGGATTTTTCAAAAAGTTATATATATGTGTGTGAAGATAATTTAGATGGATTTTTTATAAGAAGCGCTCTATTATCTATTATTTTATCTACTATTTTAGTAAGTATAATTTGTAAAAAGAATGGGTAATGTCTATTGTTTTGATATTAGAAAATTCACAATAAAACCATAAAATAATTAGAAAAATATAAACGAGAGAACACCGAACATTCACCGAAGGATTACCGAAGGGACAACGAAGGAAGAAAGCAGATGGTAAATTATCAAATTCTTAAAAATAAAAGCAAATATTTGAGAAAAATATAAAAAGGAGAAATGCAACTTTCTGGATTTGAGAGCCTATAAGATTAAACAATACAAATATCAATGAATGAACAACAAAAGAATAAAAAATGTATTTCTCTTAATTATATTTGTAATAATTCTTTATCTTACATATAAAGGTTTTGTTTATTGGAATTATAATCTTTTTAAAGAACAAAAACAAGTAGAAACATGGAATAGCAGAGTAAAAAACAATGAAAACAAATTATAAAATATTATTTGCAGTATTGCTTTTATTTATAGTTTTTTTTGGAATGTATTTATTTTCATTTTACAAATCTGTTACGGATACAGAAGATGTGAAATTGAGCGGTTATATTTATGATGAAAAAACCAAACAGCCTATCCCAAATACTCTCATAATGATAATAAGTGAGCGATACGAAGATGATAGCGGCAATACAAATTACGATGAATATTTAGGAAAAGATACCATAAAACTCTATTCCGATAGTAAAGGATATTATTCAACAATTATAGAGAAAACCGCTTTTATATCGTTATATTTCAAAAAAGAAGGCTATGTTCAGAAGAAAATAGAAGGAGAATATCCAACAAAACAAATGAATTATAAAGTGTATTTAAAGAAAGAGTAATTTTGTGTAATGTACATATTTTCAATAACTTATAAAAGTTAAGCTATTAAAAACTAAATACTATCCGAAAAACAATAGAGACTTCATAAAAAGTCCCTATTTTAGTCTTTTTTTCTGTAATGTGTTGATTTACAGGTGTTATTGTGGAGCTGGAGGAAAACTATATTAGTGATTATTAGCGAGTTAATTTTTTTTTTCAATATTCTGTTTAACCTCTATTTTTTACTATTTTTAATCTCTTTATTACTTGTAGTTATCCACTGTTTTTTGTAGTTCTACTTTGTGATTATAAATATCATCAAGAGAGTTTATTAGTATTTTTTCTCCTGCATCTTTACCGTTATGAAATAGCTCTATATATTTTTTACCTCCATTAAGGTGTAATCTGCAAAGTGGTTTTCGGTTATTGTCATCAAGTAAAACTCCAAAATAAGATTGTGTGTCTCTTGGAGCAATTCTATCAGCGGAAATGACTTCTCTTAAAATTGCTTTTACAATTTGGAATCCTTCTATTTCATCTTCAGTGGTAACTACTTTTGATTCTGAATTTTCATCTATTGAATCCAATACCTCGTTTTCTTTTGTTTTTGTATCATGAATGTTTTCATTTATACTTAATGCTGATTTTAATCTAGAACTTATGGATTCGTTTATAGAGCTTGTCAGTGCTCTTTTGGTGTATTCGCGAAATATTGAAAGTCTGTTTGCTGTTAAAGGTCTGTCAAAAAATCTATTTACCAATAATTTTATAAATTCATCTGACGGATTATCTATTTCTGTTTCAAATTCTTTTCTAATAGCTTTAATATATTTCAAGGATTCAGCAGAATCTAAAATGCTCTCAAGGTCGTAAGATGTTTTGGTGAATTTTTCTAAAACTTTTATGGAGCTATCTTTTAAATCATCAAGATTGATAGTTAAAAATGGTTTTTCATCCATGATATTTGGCTTTTCCAAATCGGTATAGAAATTATATATTATTCCATTGGTAAGAATGCCGAAACGAGCCTTTGAAACATGGTAATATCTATGTAGTTGAGAATTGTGGGCATCTGCATTTTCTTTCCAGTGTTTACACTCTATAACTAAAATAGGTTCACCATCTTTCATTATCATGTAGTCTACCTTTTCCCCTTTTTTAGTTCCGATATCACATACAAATTCAGGAATAACTTCTATTGGATTGAAAATATCATATCCAAGAATTTGTATAAAAGGCATGATAAATGCATTTTTAGTAGCCTCTTCTGTTTGTATCTGTTCTTTTAGATTATCCACCCTTTGGTGTAGTTGTTCTAATTTTGTTTTTAGTTCCATTATGTTTTATAAAAATATTTTAGATAAATGTTTTTTCATTAGTAGAATGAGTGACTATGAAATCCTACCCCCTTAAAAATGTAGTTTGGAATTCCATTAGGTGATGTTTTTTTAGCATATGATAATATAGCCTTCCAAGTAGTCAGACTCCATATTATCTCCTTCTACTTCAAAGGCTAAAAACTTACTATTTTTTACTACAAATCACTTGTCTTGTTTTTAAGGTGTTGATTTATAGCAAATTACAAACTTTGTGGAGCTGGAGGGATTCGAACCCTCGTCCAAACAAGCAACAAATAAACTTTCTACATGCTTATTTTGTTATTATTTTTCGACACAAAGCAGAGAACAAACACCCAACTTTATGTTTATCTTCTAAATTTTTTCGTCCTTTGGTCAAAGCTCCCAAAGGCTTATTTCTGCATTTCCTATGCCCCAGAATCGGACGCTGCAGAACGGAGCTTCCGTGAGACATCTTGTTTCCTTACTATACTTCGGGAAAAACGCTAATCTTACTATACTTCGGATTAAGCAGCAAGAGCATACTCTTCGTTGCCAGTTAAAATTTGTAGCAAGGGATTAAAGAGATCGCGCTACGGTTCTCTGCATGCTTATTTACCCATTGGTCTTGCTGTCGAAACCGGTCAGCCCCAATGAATTTTGGGAGCAAATATAATGAAAAAATAAATTGAATGAGATAATAAATTTTTAAAAAATTATTTTCTCACTTGTTTCAGCCATTCTAAATAGCCTATTACCGCCATTATTGTGAAAACTAGATATTGCAATGATGTGATTCCCAGTCCCTTGTAGAGCATCATTGGGATGCAGATTAAATCGCCCACAATCCAGAAAAGCCAGTTTTCTACCTTTCGTTTTGCCATGAACCACATCCCGATGAGAAACAGGGAAGTAGTGAAAATATCCAGCCAGTTTGCCCAGTCAAGCTGCTGAAAACCAAGGCTTACGCCATTCATAGAAAAATGATTGTCTATAAAAGGTTTGAAATAATAAACTCCACAAACCGCTATGAAACTCATCGCAAACAGATTTAGTCCCACCAGCCAGTCTTTTTTCTTGGCAAAATCTACGCTGATGATTTGGTTTTCTGTGTTTTTGTTCCAAGAAATCCAGCCGTAGATGCTCATAATGCTGTAATAAACATTGATAAGCATATCGCCCAAAAGCCCAAAATTAAAGAGAATGTAAACATAAATTGTAGTGCTGATGATGCCTGTGGGATACACCCAAATATTCCTTTTCACAGAGAAAAAAACACTCAGCAGACCGAAGAAAGCAGCTACAATTTCCAAGAAAATTTGAAAAAAAGTATATTCCTCGTAAGGTTTTATAAAAAGTTCATATAAATTCATCAGCCCAAAGATAAGGTTATTTTGATTATATTTGTGTCAATATTTAGATTAAATTTTTTGAACAATAGAGAATTATTAAAAATGCCACTTGAAGAGCTGTGGCAGTTGTTCCCAATCGAATTAGTCCCGCACAATACTCTATGGGAAAAATGGTTTCAGGAAGAAAAACAACATTTGGAAACTATTATAAATGAGCGAGTTACTATTAGTCATATAGGAAGCACAGCGGTTCCTTCCATTTGGGCAAAACCAATTATTGACATTCTTATAGAATGCGATGATAAAAATAGTTTGAAAAATATTTCAGATATTTTGGACAAAAACCAGTATCTATGCATGTCTTGTGATAAAGATAGAATGGTGTATAACAAAGGATACACCATAAATGGTTTTGCGGAAAAGGTATTTCATTTACACATAAGATTGAGAGGTGATAATGATGAACTTTATTTTCGAGATTATCTTATTGAAAATCAAGATGTAGCAAAAGAATATGAAAAAATGAAACTTCTCCTTTGGAAAAAATTTGAGCATAATAGAGATGCCTACACAGAGAGTAAAACGGATTTTGTCAAAAAATATACACTAAAAGCAAAGAATATATACGGAGATAGATATTAAAAAACTTTAGAAAATCTAATGTTAATAATTATCTTTGTAGAAATAAAATTAACATGAAAAATATCACATTAAATACAATTTCAGAAGCCATAGAAGACCTTAAAAACGGTAAAATCATCATCGTAGTAGATGATGAAAACCGCGAGAACGAGGGCGATTTCCTCTCTGCAGCGGAGCTGACCACACCAGAGATTATCAATTTTATGACCATTCATGGGCGTGGGCTTATCTGTACGCCGCTTCCCGAAAGCAAGTGTGATGAACTGGGCTTGGAGGCTATGGTTTCTCGCAGTACCGACCCAAAAGAAACGGCCTTTACGGTATCAGTGGATTTGCTGGGAGATGGCGTATCTACAGGAATTTCCGCCAATGACAGAGCCAGAACTATTTTAGCCTTGATGGACGAAAATAGCAAACCTACTGATTTCATGCGTCCTGGGCATATTTTCCCTCTCAGAGCCAAAGAAGGCGGAGTGCTGAAACGAGCTGGACACACCGAGGCGGCGATAGATTTGACCAGACTTGCAGGGCTGAAAGAAGGTGGAGTAATCTGCGAAATCATGAACGAAGATGGAACGATGGCGAGGCTTCCACAGCTGGCAGAACTTGCCCGAAAACAAAACCTAAAAATAGTTTCCATAGAGGATTTGATAGAATACCGCCTGAAAAATGGAGATTTGATAGATAAAATCGAAGAAAGAGAAGTGAAAACTTTTTATGGAGATTTCAGGTTTTATGCCTTTAAGGAGAAATACACGGAGCAGGTGCATTTTGCTTTGTCCAAAGGAAGCTGGTCGGTAAATGATGAGGTTCTCGTGCGGGTGCAGTCTTCGGGATCATACTTCGATGTGCTGAGTATTTTGGCCAATGGAGAGAAGTCTTTATTGGAGAAAATAACCGCTAAAATAAACGAAGAGGGCAGAGGAGTGATAGTTTTTATCAATAATGTTTCCACTACGGAGAATACACTGCGAAAGCTTCAGCAGTTCATCAATAATCAAGAAAATACAGATGTAAAAAGTGTTCAGAATTTTAAAGATTATGGAATAGGAATTCAGATTATCAAGGAGTTAGGAATTCATAAAATAAAAATTTTATCTCAAAATATAGATCAGAAACCAATAGTAAGCGGTTATGATGTGGAGATTACAGAAATGGTAAAGATTTGATATTATGATAGTTAAGTCACTATATAAAAATGATGTTTTTGAATGGATTGATATTCAGGATATGAAATATGAAAATATTTCGGAAATATCTAAACAATACAAAATCAATATATTACACCTAAAAGATTGTATCAATACCAATCATCTTCCCAAAGCAGAAGATTTGGGTGAAATTAAATTTATTCTTGCGAGGGCAAGTTCTGAGCCTGGCAATAAGTTTTTGAATTCTATCAATGATATTAGCACGAAAGTTGGGATTTTCATTAGAGAAAATCTTGTTTTAACCATTCATAGAGTTGATAATGAGCGGATTAAAAAACTCTCCGAAGAACTGAAAAATGGGACTTTTCAGGCTGCCAATCCCTATCGGGTAGCCTTGGAACTGGGCTTAGGTATTCTGAAATCTTATAGAAAAGAAAATATCAATCTTTTGGAGAAAATGGAAAAAATAGAGAATGATGTTTTCACTAAAACGGATTCTAACTCTAATGAAATCAAGCGTTTATATCGTTTGAAAAGGAGAGCAAGTCTTAATCTGAAACTTTTGTCCATTTCTAATGAATGGGTTAATTTTTATGACAAACTTCCGATAGAAAAAATAGAATTCAATGATTTGAAAGATACTTATACGGAGGTGATGAGTGGTTTTGAATATCTTAACTCTCAGTCTACCAGCCTTATAAGTCTGTTTTTGGCGCTGACTGACCAGAGAAATAATGAGTCCATGAAAATTTTAGCTGTATATTCAGCGTATTTCTTGCCGATAACCTTTTTGGCGAGTCTTTACGGGATGAATTTTCAGGAAATGTTCGGAATAGACCATGAATACGGCTTTTATTGGATGCTTGGCATTATGGTAGTCATCGTGATAGTGACTTCTATTTTCATGAAAAGGAAAAATGTGAAATAATTAAAACACTGAATATGAGCGATATTACGCAGAATCAAAAAAGTATGAAAAAATTTTATGATGATATTTCAGAGAAATATGATTTGATTTTTTCATTGTCTCCACTGCACAAGACTTTTTTCGCAGAGGAAATAAAAGGCAAAAAGGTTTTGGATGTGGGCGCAGGAACAGGGAATTTGTCCCAGTATTTACTTGGCGAGAATTATGATGTCACAGCTATTGATATCAACGAAAAACTCATCAATAAAGCAAAAGAAAAAGGCGTAGAAGTCGTTAATATGAGTATGCTTGATATTGACAGGCTTCCGAAATTTACAACCATTATCAACATAGGAAACACGCTTCCTCATTTGGAAAACAAGAAAGAGATTTTAGATTTTTTGCAGAAAGCCTATGCTCAGCTGGAACAAGGTGGGAAACTAATCATCCAAATGGTGAATTTTTGGAAATTTACATCCAAAAATAAAGAAGGAAATTTTTTAGGAAATTTACCGATGATTGATAATGAGACAGTTACATTTGAGCGCTTTTACTATTTGAATGAAGAAGGAAACATTATTTTCAAAACTATTTTAGATAAAAAAGTTGAAAACGAAGAGGTTTTGATAAATATTGATTATCAAGAACTTAAAGGGTTTTTGGAGAATGCAGGGTTTAAAAATATTCAGTTTTATGGCGGATTTAATAAAGTTGATTTTAGCCCAGAAAACTCTATGCCTGTGATAGTTACAGCAGAAAAATTATAGAAAATGGCATTGATTAGAGAAGTTTTAGGAAAAACTCCCATCGTGGGCGAGGGTGCGTTTTTAGCGGAAACGGCTGTGATTATCGGCAATGTGGTCATGGGAGAGGAGTGCAGTATTTGGTATAATGCCGTGTTGAGGGGAGATGTGAACAGCATCAGGCTCGGTAACAGGGTGAATATTCAAGATAATGTAACTGTGCACTGCACCTACGAAAAACATGCGACCATTATAGGAAATGATGTTTCTATCGGGCATAATGCGGTGGTTCATGGGTGTGAAATAAAGGATAATGTGCTTATCGGCATGGGGGCTATTGTCATGGATGGCTGTCTGATAGAGTCTCATGCTGTGGTGGCGGCTGGTTCGGTGGTTACGCAGGGGACACACATCAGGGAAGGGGAGCTATGGGCAGGCGTTCCCGCAAAAAAGATAAAAGATGTTTCGCAAGACCTTATGGAGTCTGAAATACAGCGAATAAGCAAAAATTATGTAAAATATTCCGCTTGGTATAAAGAGAAAAAATAAACAAAATATTAAAGTATAAATTAAATTTAAAAAGATGAGAATAAAAGAATCAGAATTTTATAAACCATTTTACCTAATGGGTTATGATGGTGAAGCAGGAGCAGTAAAGCTTTATAACAAGATGGATGTTTCTCACACTTCGTCGCCTTATAGAGCTTTGTTAAATAATGCTATGGCAAATCTGTATATCGGTAATGATGAGCTGGTTATACACAAAGAAAAACTCTCTCAGTTCCAGAAATGTGAGGATTTCCAAACGATGGAATATTCATCAAAAACCAACGAGCTTTATGAGAGCGAGGAGTGCTATTTTCATCCCGAATTAGAGGTTTTTATACTGTTAACCAGAGACTTGTCTGATGACTATGATACAGAAGTTTTTGAGGAGGGGCTCTATCGTGTGGAGTATGTTTATTATAAAAATGATTATCCTAATACTAAAGCAAATCTAATAAAACTTTTCAGCGAATATTTTGAAAAATATATTTCTAAAGAAGCTAAAGTATCTATTTTGCTGAAAGATAATTCAGGTTTTGACCTAAAAACTCATACGATAAAACCTCACAGAATAGACTTGGATCTGATGTACAATGATGATTTTATGGAGGTGCATACCAGAGTGAAACATACGATAACCAATGAAAACAAAGGAATCGTGCTGCTTCACGGAATTGCAGGTTCTGGAAAGACCAACTACATCAAATGGCTGACGAGCCAGATTCCGAATAAAAAATTCATCTTCATACCGACTACGATGATTTCTTCGCTCACAGACCCTAGTTTCATTGGAGTATTGGTGGATAATCAGAATTCGGTTTTGGTGCTGGAAGATTGTGAAAACTACATCGCGGAGAGAACCACGCTCAACAGCAATACAGATGTGGTTTCTTCGATTTTGAACATAGCAGACGGAATGCTGTCAGATGTGCTAGAATGTCAGCTGATTTGTACATTTAATTCGGATATATCCAAAATAGATTCTGCTCTGCTGAGAAAAGGAAGGCTGATAGCAGAATATAAATTCCGAGAGCTGACCGTAGAAAAATGTAATACTTACCTAAAATCAATAGGCAAGGACATTACCGTAGATGAGCCTCGCTCTCTGGCGGAACTTACGAATATGGATGAAAAATCACTAAAAGACACTACAAAGGAAAATAAAAAAATAGGTTTTTGATGCTGAAATATTTGAAGAAAATAATTTATTTTATTTTAATATTTTACCTTTTAGCGGTAGTTTGGGGTAGGTTTTTTAATCCCATTATCACATGGACGCAGCTCGGCGGTTTGTTTCAATATCAGAAATTAGACCGCGAGTATGTTTCCTATGATGAAATGGGAGATTATGTGAAAATAGCGGTCATAGCATCAGAAGACCAGAACTATTATAAACACGATGGTTTTGATTTCAAGGCTATTGAAAGAGCCATGGAGAATAATGAAAAAGGAAAACGAATACAAGGCGGAAGTACGATTTCCCAACAGACAGCCAAAAATATTTTTCTTTGGAATAATAGAAGCTGGCTGAGAAAGGGCTTGGAAGTGGTTTTTACTTTCGTGATTGAAAAGGTTTGGAACAAGAAAATCATCATGGAGAGGTATCTTAATTCCATAGAAATGGGGCAGGGGGTCTTCGGTGTGGAGGCGGCTTCGCGGTATTATTTTAAGAAATCGGCTAAAAATCTTACCAAAAGCGAGGCGGCGTGGATAGCGGCGGTTCTCCCAAATCCAAAAAAATACGACCCAAAAAATCCAACGCCAGCACTGAAAAGAAAGCACAGCTGGATAATGAAGCAGATGAACCATATCCGCCTCCAAGAGTAGTTATAGAATGATGATTTGGGTGATTTCTATTCCCAGTTCAGAAGAGATTTTATTGACATAGAACGATTTTCGCATCAGGAAATCATTTTTTAGTAAAGGAGATTTTATTTTTAGGCTGAGAACGCCTTTGTTTAGCCTAACTTGTTCTATTTCGTTAAAAAGACTTTCGTCCAAGTATTCTCGGAGAAAGTCTTTTATTTTAAATGAAACCAAAATCTCATCAAAACCATAGATTTTGGCCAAACTTTTTACCAATTCTGAAGAGTGAAATTCTCTTTTCTTTCTCATGTAAGAAAAAATTATTTGTCAATTTCTAATCTTTTTTGGTAAGCCTGAACAGTGTTTTCCATGCCCATGTAGAGAGCCTCGCTGATGAGCGCATGCCCTATGGACACTTCCAAGAGATTTGGGATAGTTTCTGCAAAATATCGTAGATTTTCAAGGCTTAAATCATGCCCTGCATTAATGCCCAGCCCTAGCTCACTTGCACGAACAGCCGTTTCTAAATAAGGTTTGATAGCTACCTCTTTATTGGCTTTGTATCCAGAAGCATAGGCCTCGGTGTATAGTTCTATGCGGTCAGCTCCTGTTTTAGCGGCATAATCACAAAGTTCTGGTTTAGGGTCAAGGAAAATAGAAGTCCTAATCCCAGCTCGTTTGAACTCTGATATAATGTCTGTCAGGAAATACAGATGAGTTTTGGTATCCCAGCCTGCATTGGAAGTGATGGCGTTGTCCGCATCAGGAACCAAAGTCACCTGCGTAGGTTTGATTTCCAAAACCATGTCTATGAATGGACGGTGCGGATTGCCTTCGATATTAAATTCCGTATGCACCAGCGGTTTTAGGTCATAGACATCTTGTCTTGTGATGTGGCGCTGATCTGGTCTCGGGTGGATAGTGATACCGTCAGCACCGAACTCCTGAATTTTCACTGCGGCTTCTGTCACGCTGGGAAGCAGCCCTCCTCTGGAATTTCGGAGGGTCGCTATTTTATTGATATTTACGCTTAATTTTGTCATTGAAAAGATTTAAATTTTTTTCAAAAATACTAAAAACCATGCAGATGAACTACAAGGATTTTAATTTACCTTTGAAATCATCTATGGATTGGTAGCCTTTTTGGGACATGATTTCTTTTAATTCAGATAGAAGTCGCCCGAAAATAGACGGATTTTCCTTCATCAGCTGAGAGCCCACTTGAACCATACTTGCTCCGCAGAGAATATGCTCAAAGACATCTTGCCCTGTGAGAACGCCGCCACAGCCGATGACTTGGATGTTTTTGTTTAGTCTGGTGTACATTGCACGGACATTAGCCAGAGCGGTAGGTTTGATGTATTCACCGCCGATTCCGCCAAATCCATCCTTTGGTTTGATAACGACTTCTTCTTTTTCAGTGTCGATATAGAGCCCATTTCCGATGGAGTTGATACAATTCACATAATGAAGCGGAAATTTATTCAGCACTTCTGCAATTTTGTCAAAATGAGCCATATCAAAATAAGGCGGAAGTTTTACGCCCAAAGGTTTTTCGATGAAAGTAAAAACTTCTTGTAAAATTCGTTCTGTAGCCTCAAAATCATAGCCTGTCTGGGGTTTCCCAGGGACATTAGGACAAGAGAGGTTAAGCTCTATGATGCCTTTAAAATCAGATGAATTTACTTTTTTCAGCATTTCCATATTTTCCTCAAAAGACATTCCTGCCACGGAGAGGAAGATGGTTTGTTCGTGTTTTTCTTGGAATTTTAGGGCATAATTGAGATAATAGTCCAGCCCTTCATTAGGCAGTCCCATGGAGTTGATAGTCCCTAGTGGAACTTCCACATATCGCGGAGATGGATTTCCTTCGCGGTATTTCGCTGTGGCACTTTTGGTTACGAAACTTCCGCAGTCAGAGAGGTGAAGTTCATTTAGTTTTTCTTCTGATTCGCACCAGCATCCAGAGGCGTTCATCAGTGGATTTTCGAAGGTGTAATTTCCGATTTTAGATTTGAGGTTCATGAGTGATTATTTTATTGGGTTAGACTTAATTTTGATATACGATTTTATGAATTTCTGCAATGGTCTGAGTCAGATTATTAGGCTCAAAAGTTCCCATCAGCCAAAGGTTCAGCGGGTTTTTATCTTGGCTGTAGCTCGGCTGGATATAGTTTTCGTCCAAAACAGAGAAGCCGTTTTTTTTGTAAAAACCTACTCTTCGCTCAGCTATGTCACTCAGCTCTTTGGGTTCGGTTTCTAGCACGATGTTTCCGAGGTTTTCAGTCAAAATAGACAGAATCGTAGAGCCTAAATTAGCACCACGAAGAGCCTCAAAAATCTCAAAATGCTCTATAAATGTAAACTCTGAAAACTCCCATACGATAAGGTATCCAGCGAGGTTTTCTCCTTTGAAAATGGACAATATCTTGCTGTGGTGATTTTCTAAAAGCTTGTAAAACTGCTCCTCATCTCTCCGCTCATCAGCAGGGAAAGATGCACAGTACGAGGAGAAAATATGTCCGTGTTCTTCTCCTTTTGCAGGTTGTATTTGTATGTCGTTTAGAGTAAAAATCATTTTGTTTAAATTTAAATTAAAATTGTGTCTGACAGCATTCTAAGCATCTTTTTTGGCTGCACCAGTTTTTGTATAAATATAAGAACGCTTGGGAATCTAGGGCAGATTTTATCTTCGCGCCTAAATTTTTCCATTGTTTGATAATGGAATTTTTCTCAGGTTTTAGATTTTGGTAAAAATTAAATATAATTTTTTGATTATCAGTCTTTTCCTCGTGATAGGAATAAATCACAGGAAGGATGGCATTCAGCAAAATAATTTCTATAAAATCATCTGAAAGTTTTTTAGTTTTAGTTTCGCTTTCCTTTCCGAAAACATAGTGATTTTCCCAATATTCCGAGGTTTTTATGTCTTTGAATAAATCTTTCAACTCTTCCACGCTTTTTGCATTGATGATTTTTGAAAATAAATTCTGATGCCGAGAATACAGCTGAGCTAGCTGCGAGAGCCTTATAGTAGGGAACGAAACGGGCATCATCCGCATAAATTTAGCAGGAAAAACGATGTCATTTATCCCAAATTTCGCCCTTAAAAACTCAAATTCTTTCAGCCATTTTTGGCTGTCTTTTTCCGAATTATTTAGCAAATCTGCTTTTCCAAATAAGAGGCTTTCCAACTGAAAAGGATTTTGAGAAACTTTTTTAATGATTTTAAAATCAATGTTTTGTGCAATTTGTAGGAAAGTTTCCGAATTTACTTTCAGCCCAAAAGAGTAGGCTATTCTCTGGAACAAAACCGCCTCGTAATCGTTCTTTGTAGCCAGTAACTGCTGTCTGATTTCTTTGTCTTTTTCCTCTAATTTTTGCAAAACGATTTCTTCGGAAAAATAATTTGGAATTTTTTTGATGCTGAAAATATCTTCACAAGGGATAAAATCCTTTTCTTTATTAAAATTATAATGCTGAAAATTAGAATTTTCAATATATTTTTTCAGTTCCAGTGTAGGAATGTTTTTTTCTTTCAGTTCCGAAATTTCTTGGTCGTGTTCAAAAACGATATGAAGGATAACAGACTGATAATCTTTCTGTTCCGAATGTTTGTGTAGAAGCCAGTCGGAAGATTTTACATGAAATTCAGCATTTCCGAAGAATGTGATGCCTTGTGTTTTTATCTTTACCGAATGAAAATCAGGACCAGCATTACTATTTAGTTTTCCAAAATCTAGGATTTCGATAGGGTTTCCATCCGTATCCTTGAACAAGAGCGGATTAAAAACCTTGTTTTCCCAAAGAGTTTGTAAAAACTTTTCTTTCATTTAGTCGTTAGTTTTCTGTTTTTCACCCAAAATAGTATCCGTAATTACGGCTATTGCGCAGTCTCCTGTGACATTTCCCGCTGTTCCGAAGCTGTCCATAGCGATGTAGAGAGAAATCATTAGTGCTTGGCTTTTTTCATCAAATCCCAGCATAGAACCGATAATCCCGATAGCCGCCATAATAGCACCACCAGGGACTCCAGGTGCAGCCACCATAGCAATACCAAGCATGAAAATAAATCCTGCGTAATCCAAGAAATCAATCGGCATTTGTTGTACCACCATCAGTGCTATGGTACAGGCAACTATTTTCAGGGCACTTCCAGATAAATGTATGGTCGCGCAAAGAGGAATAACTAGTTTAGCCACTTTTTCCGAAACGCCGTTTTTGATAGTCTGTTGTAAGGATACAGGAATAGTCGCAGCCGAAGACTGCGTTCCCAGAGCCGTGATATAGGCAGGTATCATATTTACCAGCATGGTGAAAGGATTTTTCCTTCCGATGATTCCAGCAATGGTAAATAAAAATATTAAAAACAAAATATGAAGCCCGAAAATAATGGCAATAATTTTAATGAAAATAGAAACAATCGTGAAAACTTCGCCCGTATGAGCCATTCCTAAAAAGATACCAAAAATATACAATGGAAGTAGCGGAATAAGAATGTGCGCAATGACATTAGAGATGATAATTTCAAATTCCTCAAAAACCTGTAACAATGTAGAATTGTGGATTTTAGAAATTCCTATTCCTACCATAAAGGCCAAAACCAGCGCCGTCATCACATCAAACATAGGAGGAATGCTCAGCGAAAAATAAGGCTTGATTTCAGTGACTTTTGAAACATCACTGAGCGACTGTCCTTCTAAAAGACTTGGGAAAGTGCTGATACTCACGCCATAAGACACGAAACCTGCTAAAAGCGTAGATAAATAAGCTAATCCTGCCGTTACAAGAACTATTTTACTGGCTGTTCCGCCTAGTTTTCCTATTGATGGAACTATTAGCCCTATGATAATCAAAGGAATACAGAACCCAAGAAACTGACTAAACAGCCCATTGAAGGTGAGAAAGATTTTTAAAAATTCTTGATTTATAAATTGTCCGAAAATTATACCTAAAACAATAGCAATCAAGATTTGAAGCAAGAGATTGTTGCTTTTTTTCATTTTTTATAAAATTTCCCAAATATAAAATTTATTTCTCGTTCAAAAAACACTGATTTTTATCAAAAAAATATGTATCTTTGTAATTCACTAAATTTTTGAAAATACATGAGCGAAAAACAGTATACAGCGAGTAGTATTCAGGCATTGGAAGGTATAGAGCATGTGCGCCTCAGACCGTCAATGTACATTGGAGATGTGGGGGTTAGAGGGCTTCATCACTTGGTTTATGAGGTGGTGGATAACTCTATAGATGAGGCTTTAGCAGGATATTGCGATACTATTTCGGTAACTATTCATGAAGGAAATGGTATTTCTGTAAGAGATAATGGGCGTGGTATTCCAGTGGATTTCCACGAGAAAGAACAAAAATCTGCTCTAGAGGTGGTAATGACCAAAATAGGGGCAGGAGGTAAGTTTGATAAAGATTCTTATAAAGTATCTGGGGGGCTTCATGGTGTAGGGGTTTCGTGTGTGAATGCGCTTTCTACATCGTTGATAGCTACTGTTCAGAGAGATGGCAAAATCTACCAGCAGAAATATTCACAGGGTAAGGCTCTTGGGAATGTTGAGGAAATTGGTACTTCAGAGATTACTGGGACAGAGGTGTTTTTCCAGCCAGATGCATCTATTTTTAATGAATTAGTATATAACTATGACACTTTGGCGGCTCGTCTTCGTGAGTTAGCTTTTCTTAATAAAGGAATTACCATCACTCTTACAGATGAAAGAGTAAAAGAGGAAAACGGAGAGTTTAAAAGCGAAACTTTTTATTCTGAAGGAGGACTGAAGGAGTTTGTAGAGTTCATCGATGGGAACAGAGAGGGGATAATGGATGTTATCTTCATGGAAGGAGAGCGAGATGATATCCCTGTGGAAGTAGCGATGAGATATAATACTTCGTTCAATGAAAACCTGCATTCTTATGTGAATAATATCAATACACATGAGGGAGGAACTCATTTGGCTGGTTTTAGAAGAGCTTTGACTAGAACGCTCAAAAAATATGCTGATGAACTAGGTATTCCACAGAAAGAGAAAGTGGAAGTGACAGGAGATGACTTCCGTGAGGGGCTTACAGCGGTGATTTCCGTGAAGGTAATGGAGCCTCAGTTTGAGGGACAGACTAAGACTAAACTTGGGAATTCCGAAGTTTCTGGTGCTGTGGATAAGATAGTGGGAGAGATGCTCTCTAACTTCCTTGAAGAAAATCCAAACGAAGCCAAGCAGATTGTACAAAAAGTAGTTTTGGCAGCGAAAGCTCGTCAGGCAGCGAAGAAAGCTCGTGAAATGGTGCAGAGAAAATCGCCATTGGGAGGCTCTGGTCTGCCAGGGAAATTAGCCGACTGTTCATCTAAAGACCCATCTATAAGCGAAATTTTCCTAGTAGAGGGAGACTCTGCGGGAGGAACAGCCAAAGGAGGAAGAGATAGAAATTTCCAAGCGATTTTACCACTAAGAGGTAAAATTCTGAATGTGGAAAAATCTATGCTTCACAAGGTTTATGATAATGATGAGATTAAAAATATTTATACGGCACTCGGGGTTTCTGTAGGGACAGAGGAGGACAGCAAAGCACTAAATTTGTCTAAACTAAGATACCATAAAATAGTAATTATGACCGATGCCGATATAGATGGTTCGCATATTTCTACGCTTATTCTTACCTTCTTCTTCCGTTACATGAAAGAGCTGATAGAGAATGGGTATGTATACATCGCATCACCGCCACTATATCTTTTGAAGAGAGGAAATAAAAAACTCTACGCATGGAATGACAAGGAGAGAGAGGAGCTTACCAAAGAACTTTCTGCAGATGGCAGAGGCGTGGAAATCCAGCGATACAAAGGTCTTGGGGAGATGAATGCAGAGCAACTTTGGGAAACTACACTTAACCCAGAAAATAGAATCCTAAAACAGGTGACTATAGAAAACGCAGGAGAAGCTGACCGAATTTTCTCTATGCTGATGGGAGATGAAGTTCCGCCAAGAAGAGAATTTATAGAAAAGAATGCTGTCTATGCTAATATAGATGCGTAGGAAAATATAAAACCATACCAAATAACACTTCTAAAAATCTTTAGAAGTGTTATTTTTTTATAAAATAATGATATTTTTCATGATTTGAAATAATACTAATTATAAAAAATATGTTACTTTTGTGCGAAATTTATTTAAAAAAGTAGCAAAAATATCATTTTATGAATAAAAAAGTATTATTGATTTCAAGTTTGTTGTTTTCTGCAATGGCTTATAGCCAGACTATTAAAGGAAGAATAGTGCAGGAAACACCTTCTGTTTCATCATTGAAAGTATTGGTGAAAAAGGAAGGAAAGGAATTGGTTTATCCAGTTGATGAAAAAGGAGTGTTTAGTATACTTCTTCCAGAAGGAGGGATTTATACGCTACAAGTGGTAGAAAATACCAATATTCTATCGGATAGAAATATAATGATAACGGATAGTGAAACATTAGACCTAGGAGATATCATTATAAATGAAAATAAAGTAGATAGCACACCTAATATAGAAGAGCCTAAACAAGAAATAAAAGAAGAACAATTAGCTGAAAACAATCCAGAGCAGGAAGACCCTACAGCTAAGCCAAAAAACAATAAAGAAGACGGCAAAGAACATTTACTACAAACAGTAGAGATAGTAGGTAGAGCTAGAAAAGACTATAATAGTGATTACTCTTTCTCTTCTTCTAAAATTGCCCTTAAAAATATGGAAGTGGCGCAGTCAATCTCTACCGTGACCAAGGAGCTTTTGTCTGATAGACAGGTATTTATGATAGGAGATGCGCTGAAGAATGTGACAGGGGTGAATGCCACCAGTTATTACAGCCACTATGCAATTAGAGGGGTTACCCAAGGATGGGGAAACAGAGATAATAACAGGCTGATCAATGGTATGACAGCTTTTGTGAGCTACATTTCGCCGCCGATGACTATCAATTTGGAAAGGATAGAAGTTATCAAAGGGCCTGCGAGTATCACTTTTGCGAGTGCCAATGCAGGGGGAACTATCAACATGGTGACCAAAAAACCTTTGAGTATTGCTAGAAAAGAAGTAGACCTTACGATAGGAAGTTACGGAACGGTAAGAAGTACTTTGGATTTTACGGGGCCGTTAGAAAAATCAAAAACTTTACTATATCGTTTGAATTTAGGGTATGAAAACTCACGAAGTTTCAGGGATTTACAAGGAAGTAAGTCTTATATGATAGCGCCTACTATCAGCTATATCCCTAATGAAAAAACAAGAGTAAATTTAGAATTGGTATTGACTAATACTGATACTAAATTAGACCGAGGACAGCCTATTTTTGGGGTAAAGAAAGGACAAAGCGCCAATCTGCATACCACACCTATAAGCTTTGCCATAGGAGCTTCTAATGACTACAATAAAAACCTGAATTTCACGGTGATGAGTAGCCTTTCGCATAAGTTTACAGACAAAATAGGTCTCAATATGTCCTATATGAAACATATCTGGGATGAAGATTTACTAGAGCATAGAACTGCTAATAAATTTGCGCAAGATATTACAGGGAAGGCTATACCTACCTTGGTAGAAATGCAGGTTTCTCAAAGAAGACAAAAGACATACTCAGATAACTTCAGTGCGTATTTTAATTTTGATTTTAATATCGGAAACCTGAAAAATAAAATGGTTGTAGGGTATGACCTGAGCGCTTTTGAAGTGAGTAGAAATGGAGGATGGAATAGAGCGAGAGGATACAGATTGACAAACGGAAAAGTTACCAATAAGTTTGACAAAACTAAGGCTAGTGATTATGTAACCGATGCTAATGGGAACCCAGTGCCAAATGTACCTCATTTTGATTTACAAAATCCTAAATATTATGTAGCGAATCTGAATGATTATGTTTTCCAAAGATTAGAAATAACTCCTTTATATTTTATGACCAATGGAGCTTATTTAATGAATCAAATGAGTTACGGGAAATTCATCGTTAATTTCGGTATCAGACAAGAATGGTATTTAGATAAAACGAATTATAAACTTAAAAATGAAGCTGCCACAAAACAGCACAAACTGCTGAAGAGATTAGGCGTTATCTATGAGGCGACTAAAAACATGAATGTATATGCATCATATATAGAAGGATTTGAAGTGCAGACCAATGCTTATTTAGGAACTACAGCTTATGGTGGTCCATTCTCGCCGATGACATCTAAAATGCTGGAAGGAGGACTGAAAACAGAGTGGCTGGATGGAAAACTGAATGCAAACATAGCTTATTTTAATATTCATCAGCAAAATGTACTGATGGATGATCCTAATGATAATGATGCGCTGAAAATAGAAGGAGGTGACCAGCGTTCTCAAGGGATAGAGATGGAGGTTATCGGTAGAATTTTACCAAACTGGCAGGTTAATGCTGGATACTCTTTCATCGATGCTAAGACAACAGAAAACGGAGAAAGATACAGAAGTGGAAACACGCCTAAACACAGCTTCAACTTATGGACAAGATATAATTTCGAGGAAGGAGCGCTGAAAAATTTCGGAATAGGATTAGGAGGAAACTATGTAGGAGATAGAATAGCATGGGCAGACAGGACTCTATCTATTCCTTCTTATGTAGTGGTAGATGCAGCAGTTTATTATAAATTAAACAAAATGCAGCTGGCTGTGAATGTAGGAAATTTATTTAACAAAACATACTGGGGCGGGGCGTTTGACTACACAAGACTATTCCCTGGAACGCCTAGAAATGTGATGTTTAATGTAAAATACAGTTTCTAATAATTTTAAAATATAGTTTCATGAAAAAACAATTGTTTTTGGCTTTGACTGCCGTAGCGGTGCTGTCTTGTTCAGAAAAAAAAGATGCCGCAGCAAAGGCTGATACCAAACAAGAAAATAGAGTAGAATACATTTATAAAGATGCTGACAGGGATGTTCCCGTAGTCATCACGACACCGCCTCAGAGAGCAGCGCTGTTTAATCCATATACTACGGAGATTCTTCTCGCATTGGGATTGGAGGACAGAATTATCATAGGAAGTACAGAGGGAGAGCTTCTTCCTGAGTATAGAGAAGCCTATGAAAAGGTGCCTCAGAAACTGAAAGGTCACGGTTTCAGAATGAATAAAGAGGCTTTCTTACTTGCAAAGCCAGATTTTGCGGCTGGGAATATTAATGAAGAAACGGCGGGCTCACCAGAAGATTTGATGAAATTGGGAATAGCGCCTTATAACCTTAGAAGTTTGGATGATATCCAAAATCCTACACTGGATGATGTCTATGATGATATTATTCTACTGGGTAAGATTTTTAATGTTCCAGACAGAGCCGAAGCGCTGGTCACTAAGCTGAAAAACAAATATAATGAAGCCCAAAAGGATTTAGTAGTTCCAAAAGATGGCGAAAAGAAGAAGGTTCTGATACTTTCGTATAAAGGAGGTGTGGCGGCTTTTAGTGCTTTGGCGACAGACCTTGTCAATAAAGCTCATGGGATAAATATCTATGCAGATTTGGATAAAAGATTTGAGTTCGTGACGCCTGAGAGTGTTTTAGAGCGAAATCCAGATGCTATTTTCATCATAGACATTCAGTCCCGCCCAGAGCCGATAGAGGAGAAAATCAACTTCTTCAAAACCGATCCTGTCTTGAAAAATACCAATGCAGTGAGGAATAATCAGGTATATAAAATAGATCTGGAAGATGTGACCCCAGGAGTAAGGAATGTGGATTTCATCATCCGATTGAATAAAATTTTATATCAAAACAAAAAATAATTACAAATAAAAACAGCCGTTCTGTGTGGGCGGCTGTTTTTTTGTTATTTACTCAGAATCTTTCATATCTTCTTCATCCCAATCTACTTTTAAGACTTCCGTTTTCAAATCTTCATAGATTAGGAAATATTCTCTAAGAATATTTTTTAAATCTTCATAATTTCTAAAACAAGGTTTCCTTATGTACCCCTCCATTTCTTCTCCTCTGCTTATTTCTATCAGTTTACACAATCCAGCAAAGTCCCCTCCACCCCATATATCTTTATTCTTTTTATATTCCCAATATATAATAATCTCTACTAAACCGTATTTTAATGAAAAATGAAAGTAAAATTTTATTTTGCTGGTTGTCTCTATTATTTGAAAAAAGTTTTCTTTTTTTCTATATTTAGCAGTATATCCTAATTCTTTTACTATTTCTATAACTTTTTCATTAGAGTAGTTTTCAAATGTGTTCTCATAATTATTTTGAACACTAAGAGTGTAGTGTCTTTTATAG
>CALAEK010000094.1 GCA_937890925.1 uncultured Riemerella sp. | reverse complement strand
TTATTGCTTCACCTAATATTGAATTTGTTAGCGATATGGACGAACCCAAAAAAGCTCCTGAACTTACTGATTATTCAGGCTTACATTTGGTAGATTTTTACTTATTGCCTCATTATCTGAACTTTCCTTTTAAGGAATCTTCTCAAAAAGTAGTAAATGACTATTCACAGAGAATAGATTTGCGACCTATTTCCAACAATCAAGTAATTACCGTTTTAGGTAATGAAATAAAAACACTTGAAAAACCTAAAAAAGGAACTAAGAAATAGAAAGTTTTGTTGTGTTAGTTTCTCTATATTCTCCTTTGGAGTTTATTAGAGGAAGGCTTTTTAATATATTGCTTTACACTTTACTAAAATGAAAGCGTAGAAAAAAGTCAAAAATTACTATTAAATAAATAATTTATATGAAAAATATATTATTAATATTAATTTTACTATTCGGTAAAGCATTTTCACAGAAAAAGATACCAGATTTTATAGGATGTTATAGGCATGATAATGGAGCTAATTTTTGTCTCAAAGAAGATAAAACTTTTTTAATCATAGGCTTTGGGACTTTCATTACTGGTACTTGGGAGCTTATGGAAGGTGAAATATTCACCTATAATGAAAAAAAATATAATAAATTTGTAGAGCTTACCCCTTATCGCCCAGAACTTCCATTTTCTGTTTTTGGACGAAAAAATCCCAGCATAAAAACAGGCTATCAAATTAAATACAGTACTACCGACAAAGAGGATATTTCAGATAGTGTTTATATTGGCGGTTCTTTAGACAAGATGCAAGCGTTTTTCAATCCTTCTCCCAATTGTTTTAGCGGTGTTGATATTTATAAAGGCAAAAAGCTTCCGAAAGAATTCATCTTGGCTGACTTAAATACTCACGAATTAAGACGCTCTGAACAAAGCAAGGTAAAATACACTGACCTGTTTTCATTTCAAACGGATGGTTATAATGATTTTATAATAGACTATATGCCGGCAGATGATAAAAACTCTGGGATTTTCCGATTTCCAATTGGAGCAAAAGGTATTGAAAATATTGAAGGAGAGGTATTAAGAAAACAAGAGACATTCTCCAAAGATGACCTTGAATTTCTAGAACAAGCCCCCACACGAAATTTCTATTTAAATGAAAACTTTAGAATAGAGCTCATCGATGAAATACTATTCCCAAAAGAATTCTCTTACTCACAAAACGAGCGCCAACTCGATGAGAAGAAGAATGGTAAATACAAAAAAATCCCTCTTAAACGCTCTCCTCTACAAGATTTCAAACCTTTAAAAACAACACTCTTTCACGCCGAATGCGAAGGAGAATCTAAAAATTTAAAAAGAAGAATACGCTAATTTTTAACTAATAACAAATATGAAACGAACAGACATCAAAACTATATTGGTCATAGGCTCCGGCCCTATCATTATAGGGCAGGCAGCGGAATTTGACTACGCAGGGACACAGGCCTGTCTATCCCTAAAAGAGGTAGGATACAGAGTCATCCTCATCAACTCAAATCCTGCCACCATCATGACCGATGCAGAAATCGCCGACAAGGTCTATATAGAACCGATTTCTTTGGAGTTCGTGAGCCAGATTATCCGAAAGGAACGCCCAGATGCTCTTTTGCCTACTTTGGGAGGACAGACAGGGCTGAATATGGCGATAGAACTAAAAAAATCAGGGATTTTAGATGAATGTAAAGTGGAAGTTTTAGGGACTAAACTTTCTGCTATCAATCGCGCCGAAGACCGAGATTTATTCCGAGAACTGATGAACGAACTGGGCGAACCTGTGCCAGAATCGGACATTGTGAATACATTAGAAAGCGCTCTGAATTTCGCTGACAGAATCGGCTATCCTGTGATTGTCCGTCCTGCCTTCACCCTTGGAGGAACAGGCGGCGGTATCGCTTCTAATGAGCAGGAACTCACCGAAATTGTAGAACTTGGACTAAAACACAGTCCTGTAAATCAGTGCCTTATAGAAAAATCCATCGCCGGATTCAAAGAGATAGAATACGAAGTAATGCGAGATTCTAACGACAATGCCATAGTGGTCTGCAACATGGAAAATATAGACCCTGTGGGCGTACACACTGGCGACTCTATAGTGGTTGCTCCCTCGCAGACCCTTTCTGACAGGGAATATCAGATGTTGCGAAATACTTCACTGAAAATCATCCGTGCTTTGGGAATTGAAGGTGGCTGTAATGTACAGCTGGCTCTGGATCCGCATTCGTTTAATTATTATGTCATCGAAGTTAATCCGAGAGTGTCTCGTTCATCGGCTTTGGCGAGTAAAGCTACAGGCTACCCAATTGCTAAAATCGCTGCTAAAATCGCTGTGGGACTGACTTTGGATGAAATCATAAATCCTGTAACGGGCAAAACTTATGCTTGTTTCGAACCTGCTTTGGACTATGTAGTTACCAAATTCCCTCGTTTTCCGTTTGATAAATTCGAAACGGCGGACAGAAGATTATCCACACAGATGAAAGCAACGGGCGAAATCATGGCCATCGGAAGAAACTTTGAAGAATCTCTCCAAAAAGCCATCCGCTCACTGGAAACAGGCATTCAGCATTTGGGATTAAAGGAAAAACAAGCCCTTGCCCTAACCGATGAAGAAATAGAAAGAAGAATAAAAATCTGCGATGACGAGAGGCTTTTCATCATTGGAGAAGCACTGCGCAAAGGCTACGACTGGGAGAAAATAGTGGAATGGAGCAAAATAGACAAATTCTTCATTTGGAAAATCAAGAAACTCATTGATTTTGAGGCTGAAATAAAAAACAATCCATTTAACAAAGATATTTTAATCAAGGCTAAAAAGTTAGGTTTTTCTGACCTTAATTTGGCTCATCTTTGGAACTGCACACAGAGGGAAATTTTTAATTTTAGAAAAGAAAACGGCATCATGCCTGTCTATAAAATGGTAGATACCTGTGCAGCCGAGTTCGAGTCCGAAACTCCTTATTTCTACGGAACTTACGAGGAAGAAAACGAATCCATTGCCAGCGACAAGGAAAAAATCATCGTGCTGGGTTCAGGACCTATCCGTATCGGGCAGGGCGTGGAGTTTGACTACGCAACGGTGCATTCTGTATGGGCGATTAAGGAAATGGGCTGTGAGGCGATTATCATCAATAATAATCCTGAGACCGTTTCTACGGATTTCTCCATTTCGGATAAATTATATTTCGAGCCGCTGACCGAGGAAGATGTGATGAATATCATCGAACTTGAAAAACCAAAAGGCGTAGTGGTGCAGTTCGGCGGACAGACCGCTATCAATTTGGCTGATAAACTGGCTTCGCATGGAGTAAGGATTTTAGGAACTTCGTTAGAAGATCTGGACAGAGCCGAAAACCGAGATAAATTCGAGAAAGCCCTGCAAGATTTGGGCATTCCTCAGCCGAAAGGAAAAACTTCCACTTCAAAAGAAGAGGCCATAAAAATTGCCAATGAAATCGGTTATCCTGTGCTTGTCCGCCCAAGCTATGTTTTGGGAGGAAGGGCGATGGAAATCGTTTATACAGAGGAAGAACTCGCTCATTACATGGAAAATGCAGTGGAGGCAAGCCCTGAACATCCTGTGCTGATTGACCGATATTTGACAGGGAAAGAAGTGGAAGTAGATGCTATTTCTGATGGCGAAACCACCATAATCCCTGGAATTATGGAACATATCGAGCGGGCGGGCGTGCATTCGGGAGACTCTATCGCGGTGTATCCTCCTCAAAATCTGACACAAAAGCAGATGGATACACTCTCTGACTACACACAGAGACTTGCCAAAGGGCTGAATATCATTGGCTTAATGAACATTCAATATGTAATCTCTGATGGAGAAGTGTTTGTCATAGAGGTCAATCCTCGCTCATCCAGAACCGTTCCTTTTTTGTCCAAAATCACTGGCGTTCCGATGGCAAAATTAGCCACAAAAGCCATTCTCGGAGCGAAACTAAAAGATTTGGGCTATCAAAATGGACTTATTCCTAATAAAGAGGGCGTTTATGTGAAAGTTCCTGTTTTTAGTTTTAGTAAATTGTCCAAAGTGGATATTTCCCTCGGCCCTGAAATGAAATCCACAGGAGAAGTGATGGGCAAAGACCAAACCCTAGAAAAAGCTTTATACAAAGGACTTATCGGCGCTGGAAGAAAAGTCCCTACCCATGGAGCGATTCTATTCACGGTTTCTGACAAAGACAAAGCCGAAGCCGTGGGACTTGCGAAAAGATTTAGTGATATAGGTTTTAGAATATGGGCTACGGAAGGAACAGCGAAATTCTTCGAACAACATGGCGTAAAAACCAAAATAGGCTACAAAATAGGCGAAGAAGATGTAAACCTGATAGACCTCATCCACAAAGGAAAAGTGCAATATGTGGTAAATACCACCACCAAAGGGAAACAATCTGAGCGGGACGGCTTCCAAATCCGCCGTATGTCGGTAGAAAACGGAGTCCCATGCCTTACCTCTATGGATACCGTAGAAGCTATCCTAAAAGTGCTGGAATCCCTTACTTTTAGCATAGATGCGATGTAGTATGAAATGATTTCTCATTTCAAAGATAACCGATGTGATTGATGCACCTGTTGCGCTGGTATATAAAATTGTTACCGATAATAAGAACTTTCAGTGGCGAGAGGAAGTGGAAAACATTGAACTATTGGAAAATGGTTTTATTGAATATTACAAAGGCGGTGGAAAAACGCTTTTTAGCAATATTCAAAAGAAAGAAAATGAATATTATGCCTTTACAATGCAGCACAAACTATTCTATGGAGAATGGGAAGGAAAATTTGAATCGTATAACGGAGGAACTAAAATTTGTTTTCAAGAGAAAATACATATCAAAAACTTCTTTTTAAGGCTTGTGGCACCTCTCTTTTGGAATTTGAAACGCATACAGCAGAAGTATATCACAGCATTAAAAAAGAAAATCTATGAAAACCAATAAATACTTGCATTTGTGGTTGCCTATAATGGGACTACACGCTCTTCATCAAGTAGAAGAGAGTATTTCCTTTTGGCAATGGTATATTGATTTTGTAGATAAAATACCTTCTTGGCTCCAGCTTCCGAGAATTTCCGAGAATGCCCATTTAGTCAATGCCCACCCTGAATATTTTGTGTGGGCTTCCATAGGACAACTTACTTTGGTAGCGGTCATTGCTTTTTTATTTCGAAAAAGTGAAAAAGCCACGAAAATTGCACTCATTTTATATCTTGCAGGACTGAGTTTCTTCTTGGTATGGCACATTTTGATAAGTTATTTTACCCATTCCTATTCTCCTGTAATGGTTACCTGTCTGATGGGCGTTTATTTCATTCCGAAATGGGGAGTTCAGGTTTTAAAAAAGTAAATCTGTAAATTAGCAGACTAATAAATCTGATTTATGAATCCAATAATCAAACAATGGGACACTGCTAAATCCCTTAAAAGAGCCTGCCAATATGAGGAGGCTTTGGCTATCTATGAGAGTCTTTACCCAAAGGTAGAGACAGAACTCTCGGATACCTTTGATAGGGCTATGTTTTTTGGGGA
>CALAEK010000093.1 GCA_937890925.1 uncultured Riemerella sp. | reverse complement strand
AAATATTTGTTTGGTTTTTTAAAATAAGGAATTTTCATAATGAAAGTCTTTCTTAATTTTCTAGTGAAATTGAGTATAAATCAAGAAAATACATTATATTTGCTTGGCAGTTTTTATGGAGAGGAAATTTTGAAAATTTTGTAAAAAATCTATCCTACAATGATTTAAATATTAACTAAAACTATAAGAAATGAAGAGAAAAATTCTTATCGCGGGACTATTTCTTGGAGGAGTAGCTGCCAGTAATCTATCAGCCCAGAAGTATCTGGGACTGAGCAACAGTAACTATTCGGGAGTTTATGGGTCACAGTACAACCCAGCTAAACTTACTGATGAAAAAGTAAAAGTGGCTGTTAATCTTGCGTCTTTTAATGGACTGGTTAACAACGACTATTACAAATTTAAAAATTTAGATTCTTTTGGAAATTTTTCATTAGAAGAGCTAGGGAAAGGAGCTTCTCACAACGCTGGAAATGGTACTTTGATAAACATGGGCATCGTAGGTGAGGTTTTAGGACCATCTTTCCAATTTACAGTGAATAACAGATTAGGCTTCGGATTTTCTTCAAGAGCGAGAATTTTCAGCCAAGGGAAAAATGTAAATTCTAATTTCATCAATGCACTAAACGGGAATTTAGGAACTGACAACCCTGGTCTTGCTAATATTCCATTGGTTGATAATACAGGATTTGGTATCAATACCACTGCACTTACTGATTTAGGTGTAAAAGGTGCTTATGCTGTGATTGATAACAACGACCTAAAACTATCATTAGGTGCGAGTGTAAAACTATACAAAGGATCTGGACTAAACAGATTCGAAAGTAATGGGCACAACTTAATCTATAACAATAACCCTTCTAACCCGACTATCTCAGCTGCTAACATTAACTGGGATCTTTATACTAACTTAAATCCTGAAAAATCATTAAACGACTATGGTTTTGGGGACTTCTTTGGTGGAGCGACAGGATTTGGTGGAGATTTCGGTGCTGAATTGACCCTGAAAGAAGCATCTGGAGACAAACCTTACTTCTTAAAATTCGGAGCATCTGTTAATGATATCGGTGCTATCAAATACAATGATATTCGTAAACTGAGCATCAGAGGTGCTGGTTCTGCTATAGACCCTGCCAAAATAGATATTTTTGACCTTAATGCTACTGCTGACTACCTTAGATCTAGAGGTTACAACACTGCTTTGACTACATCGTCTGTAAGCCAAGGTCTTCCTACTAACCTAAATCTATACGCAGACTATGCTATCACAAAAAGATTTTTCGTTAGTGCTAATGGTTTAATCAATTTAGCAAATACTAACTCTACGAACCCTTATTACCATAGTTTCGTAGGGCTTGTTCCTAGATTCGAAAGCAAGTGGGTAGATGTATCTGTTCCTTTGACTTACAACTTTATGAGCCAAGATTTCAAACCAGGACTTGCTCTTAGATTAGGACCATTGTCAATAGGATCTGATGATTTGAAAATCTTATTCACTGAGTCAAAAGGTGCTAATATCTACGCTGGACTTGGCTTCATACTATACAAAGGTAAAAAAGCTGAAGCCGTAGTTGCTGAAACTGACAAAGACACAGACGGAGACGGAGTTCTAGACAGACATGATGAATGTCCTACAGTTCCTGGACCAATAGAAAACAGAGGATGCCCTTGGGGAGATACTGATAATGACGGAGTTCTAGACAAAGATGACAAGTGTCCTGAAGTTCCTGGACCAGTAGAAAATGAAGGATGTCCTTGGAAAGATACAGATGGAGACGGAGTTCCAGATAAAGATGACAAATGTCCTACTGAGGCTGGATTACCAGAAAAACAAGGATGCCCTAAAACTCATGCTGACATCGCAGGTGAAGTTACTTCGGCTCTTAAAAACATTCTATTCAACCTAGGTAAAGCTACTCTAAGACCAGAGGCTGCTCCTAAACTAGATGACGCTGCTAAGATTATCAAATCTTCTAACGGAGGAACATTCTTAGTAATCGGACATACAGATAGAAAAGGAAATGCTGCGCTTAACCTTAGACTTTCTAGAGAAAGAGCTGCTGCAGTAGTTAAAGCCCTTGAAGAAAGAGGTGTAGACCACAGCCAGTTAAAATCAAAAGGTGTAGGCTTTGAATTCGCTGAAGTGCCTGTGACTGCTTCTGATGCAGAAAGAGAAAAAGACAGAAAAGTAGAAGTGAAATATGTAACAGGAAGCGAATGGGATGCATTGACAAAATCTGATGTGCATGTTGCAACTCCTAAAAAAGCTACTGCAAAAAAATCTGTAGGAGCTAAAGGAAAAACTGTCCACAGAAAGCCAGTTGCTAAAAAGAAGAAATAATCTAAATATTTCTATAAAAAAGGAACTCTAAAATAGAGTTCCTTTTTTTATTCCATCATTTTTAAAAATTCCTGTTCATCCAGAATGGTAATCGTGCCTAGCTCCTGCGCCTTTTTAAGTTTACTTCCTGCCTTCTCTCCCACCACTAAATAATTCAAGTTTTTAGACACCGCAGAGATATTTCTTCCACCATGTTTTTCTACCATTTCTTCGGCTTGTTCACGGGTAAAAAGAGATAATTTCCCTGTAAACAAAAATGTTTTCCCTGCTAGATTATCTGACAATACCTGCGTGGATACTTCGTCTCTTTCCAACTGGATTCCATACTCTTTTAGCCTTTCTATCAGCTTTCTGTTTTCTTCATTAGAAAAGAATGCCGCGATGCTTTCGGCTATTTTATCGCCTATATCTTCCACTTGGATGAGTTCCTCCACAGTTGCCCTGCTGAGTTCTTCTATCGAACCAAAATTCTTAACCAATTTCTTAGCGATGGTTTCGCCGATGTGTTTTATCCCAATGCCGTAAAGCACCCTTTCAAAAGGAATTTGCTTTGATTTTTCTATCCCATCGATGATGTTCTGCGCAGATTTTTCCGCCATTCTTTCCAGTGGCAAAAGTTGTTCTTTTTTCAAGGTATAAAAATCAGCCACCGTTTTTATCAAACCTTCACGATAGAGCTGCTCTATAGTCTCCGAACCCAAATTTTCTATATTCAAAGCCTTTCTGGAAACGAAATGTATCATTTTACCGACCACCTGCGGAGGGCAGTGGATTTCATTCGGACAGAAATGAAGCGCTTGGCTTTCTTCCTTTATCAGCTCCGTATCGCACTCTGGACAGCGGGTGATATAGCTAATCTGCGAAGACATCGCTTCCCTTTTTTCGGTATTTACGCCTACTATTTTAGGGATGATTTCGCCGCCTTTTTCTACATATACAAAATCATTTTCATGCAAATCCAATTTCTTGATAATGTCCTCATTATGAAGAGATGCCCGTTTCACAATAGTTCCCGCCAAAAGCACTGGTGACAGATTAGCAACTGGCGTGATTACTCCCGTTCTACCCACCTGATAATCAATAGACAAAAGCTGAGTTTCCACCTTTTCTGCCTTGAATTTATGAGCTGTTGCCCAGCGTGGTGATTTGGCTGTATATCCCAAAATCTGCTGTTGTTTTAGGTCATTGACTTTGATTACAATACCATCAATATCAAAACCTAAATTCTGCCGTTCCTTATCCCAAAAATTGATAAAATCTTTCACTTCCTGCAATGATTTGCAGAGTTTGCTATACTGCGAAACCTTGAAGCCCACAGAACTCATCTTTTGGAGCAGTTCCCAGTGTGTTTTTTCTGTAACATCTTGTGCTACAAACTGATACAGCACCGCCGAAAGTCCTCTCCTGCTCACCTCCGTGCTGTCCTGCATTTTCAGACTTCCAGAGGCTGTGTTCCTAGGGTTCATGAAGATATCCAACCCTTCCTGCTCCCTTTCCTGATTGATTTTATCAAAGGCTTTTCGTGTCAGATATATCTCACCGCGCATGTAAAATTTTTCTGGAAAATCGCCATATAACTGCAACGGGATGTCCTTTATCGTTTTCACATTGGAAGTGATTTCATCACCCTGAAACCCATCACCACGAGTAACCGCCTGAACGAATTTTCCCTGTTCATAAAGTATCGAAATAGAAGCGCCGTCGTATTTCAGTTCGGTCACAAATTCTATTTCATCCGTTTCTAATATTTTTTTGGTTCGGTTATACCACTCCTCCAAATCCTCAAAATTATAAGAATTATCCAGCGAGTACATTCTAAACTCATGAGAAACCGTAGGAAAAACCTTGGTCACCTCTCCGCCCACACGCACCGTGGGAGAATTTGGGTCATAGAATTCTGGATTTGCCGCCTCCAAAGACTGCAATTCTCTCAGTTTTTCATCAAACTCAAAATCTGAAATCGTAGGATTATCAAGAACATAATAATTATAATTGTGCTGATGAAGCTCTTTTCGGAGGTTTTCTATTTTTTCTTTTACAGACATTTTCTGTTTTTTTAGTCTATTTTACTTCCTGTTTCTATTTCGTAAGGCTCTTTTCCCTGCTCAAAAATCCGTGTGAGCTGGCTGCCCTGCACTATGATTTCATCGCCAATTCTTCTAATCCAGTTTCCTTCGCGAAGCCCTACCACTTTGATATTATTCTGTGTCAAAAATTCTTTGATTCTAGTCTCTCGCGTTTCGCCATTATGCTTCAAATCTGGATTTGGGTCGAGATAATGAGGATTGATATTAAACGGCACCAGTCCCATAGCCTCAAAACTCGGTGGATAGACTATCGGCATATCATTGGTTGTCTGTATGTTAAGACCGCCTATATTGCTCCCTGCACTGCAGCCTAAATATGGTTTTCCTTTTTCTACATTTTCTTTCAGAGCTTTCATCAGATTTTTTTCATGAAGAGTTTTGACCAAAAGAAAAGTATTCCCACCGCCTGTAAAATACGCCTTTGCAGCAGCAATGGCTTCTTGTGGGTTTTCAAATTCGTGGATTCCTTTTATTTTTATGCCAATAGTTCCGAAAAACTCACGCGCCTTGTCCGTGTATTCTTCGTGAGAAATTCCGCTGGGTCTGGCGTAAGGAATAAACAAAACCTCATCTATTCCGTGATAAAGTTTCACAAGTTCTTCTCGTAAATATTCTAAATATTTTCCACCAAAAAGTGTAGAAGTGGATGCTAAAATAATGTTCATAATTGTTCTTTTTAAGCGTGTCCCAAAAGTAGTGTTTTTATGATTAAAAGTCAAAAAATGTAAATAAAAACGATTCACAAAAACTGACCTCTATCTACCGTAAAAGTTTCCCATCATAATCAATGAAATAACTTTCATAATTGAAATCCACCAACTCTATTCCCTCTGGTGTAAGAGTAAAAGAGGGCGTGCGCTCTATGGGCGAGACAAAAATATCCTTCCCGCTGAACTGCCAGAGGATTTCGCCCTGCCTATTAAGGCGTGATATCTCCATCTCGCCGTGGGTAATGTAATCATCTTGGTAAGGAGCTATCTCAAAGCAAGTCGCCATATCCACCTGCGTATACCAAAGGAGTTCTAAGGAGGGTAAGAGAATACAGAATACCTCGTAGCCGCAAGCCACCAAAAGTCTATCATTATCCAAAAGAATCCCTTTCTCATTGAGCACATTATAGG
>CALAEK010000092.1 GCA_937890925.1 uncultured Riemerella sp. | reverse complement strand
TTGTTCATCAGTATAGTTGTGAATCTCGTACCATAGGTCTTTTCTCCCTCGTAAAATCGTTAATAGTTTTACGGATAAGACAAACAGGTTCTGTAGGGTAATCAGGCACTTGTCCCGTATGTTTAAAGTCATAATAGCCCAACCAAAATTTAGGTTCAAAAATCCCTATATTGATGCGAAACTTAATGTGATCTCTATCCCCATAACTGCTTTTCTGTATATTGATGATATGCCCTACCTCAGCAAGCCTTCGATAATAGTTCAGTGCTTTCTTTTTAAAGGAAAGCGGCTTTAACAAAGGTGTAAAACCTTCTTTTATAATCGTATCGAATTTAATTTGTGTATCTGTTTTCATCTGTTGGGTACTTTATTGATATTTTGCTTTTATTTGATCCTCATTGATTGTCTTTCCTGTGTTCAAATCGGTATAAAAATAAGAATCATGAGGCGAAAAGTAGCCATCGGCTTGTATATGGGCATTTTTTAGTGCATTTTCCCACCTTTGTTGAAACCATTTAGAGAAAATAGCATTTTTTTCTTGGTCATATTTTTCTAAACAGCTATCTATTTCATCTTCTTCCAAGCCTTCTTCATACAAATTATCTTCAAAATGGATATCCTCATCAACAAAAGCATCGGAAGGAAAGTATTTTTCCATTTTTTGTGAGGGAATATCGGTACACTTACTTATATATTCGCCTTTTGCACTCATTGCCCAAGCGGAAATTATAAACCATTCGTAATCATATTCTAATAGGTAATACGCCCCTTTGTTCTGTAGGAGTTCTATAATGTCTTTTTCCACAAGTTGATTATACTTTTCCAAATTTGAAACGAACAATTCTAATATTTCTGTTATATTTTTCATCTTTTTATATATTATTGTTTACTATTAGTTATCTCCTTTTTTTAATCAGTTTCTGAAGCTATAATACCTATATACCAATCCCTACAAGGGTTGTATACCGTCCAAAAGAAACTTCCCCACCAGTCTTTGCCCTCATCAAAGTAATTAGAGCTATCCGTACTCCACTTATAGACTTCTATTTGCGAAATATCAGTAAAAAGCACCCTACAAAAATCTAAAAAGAAGTTGCCCTTTTCAAAATTGCTTTTTGTAATCATAAAAGAGTACGGGGGCTGAAAGAAAACGTAAGCAAAGGCTTCCTTTTTCAGGTCTTCCTCAGTCATCGCCACTGCTTTTTCAGGCACTTCTTTATCATCATAGTAAAAATACCGATTGTGCAGTTTTCCACCACTAAGAATTATCCTCCCGCTTACTTCTTCATATTGCCAGCCCATAAAGTCTTGGACAGAAATCTCCTTACCCGAATCTTTAAGGACAGCCAAATCATAGTCCATCGTAAAAAATTCCCTGCGATTCTTTTTCAGTTTGGCTGCCATACGGTCAAGATGCGTATTTATTTCTTCCGCTACCGAAATAAGGGTTTGCTGGGCTACTGCCAAATGCTTCTGATAAGGTGTATCCTCCTGCTCCGTATCCAACTGAAAGATACGAAAGTCTATCACCCCACCTTCCCGCTCGTAGGCTTTATACTTTTCTATAAACTTAGGAATTTCTATAGTTGTCATTTGTTGATATTTAATTCTTATCCGCAAAAGGCGCTAACAGTTGTTTTATCTCTTCCTTTATGGTTGTGTTATCTGCATTAACAGCTTGTTCTTCTATAGGCTCAAAGTAATAAAGGTCGTTTAGAATCCCATATATAGCTATAGCCCGCAGACTGCTGGGTTCAGAGTTTTGGTACAATTGCACCAAAAAAGCAATTGCCCACTTATATGCCACACAATACACGCCACTATGGTTATTACCTATAGCACTTATAAAAGCCTCTGCAAGAGTGTTTCCTTCTTGCGAATTAATATTAATAATTTCCTCTAACAGATTAATAACTTGGGGTTCTCCCTCCAATGTATACTTCTCACAGAACGATTTTTGCATTTTCAGCACTCTTTTAAGGCGTGTTTCTTCCTTTTTAGCCTCATTAATATAGTTCACCCACTCTTTTTGATGAGAAACAGGTAAAGAAATGAAGTGATTTTTTACATTTTCACTTAAGAAAGGCGTTATATCTACCATACTTTATGTTGTTTAGAATGCTTTTTGATGTTCTATTTCCCCCAATCAACGGGTGCCCATTGGGTAAGATGCCAAGGAAAATCATTAAGGTCTATTCCGTTGTATTTTTCATAGATATCCCCACCTTTTTCCCAAGGATTAGGTTTGCCTTGTACCATTTCATTTATAGGGTGCTCAGCAGTAAAGGCGTGGCAAAAAAGATTCTTATCGGCTGCATAACCTCCATATTTCTGTACTGCTTTGGCTACCAAAAGGGTAAAAGGACGAAGGTTTAACTTGTTAAGGTCTATTTTAGGATCTATGCGGAACCATTGTCCTTCCAACGGGGCATTAGGGTTTGTTGAAGTGCCATCTCCTTGCTTCGCTGGATAAGAAAAACCTTTCCCTGCATTGGCAATAGTAAAGGATAGCGCATGGCATATCTCACCTTTTCGTACCTCTGCAATGCCTATTTGAGAGAGTGGATTGAGCATACACACTACTGCCGACCCTCCTGTAGTGTGTTGCATCGCAAAGTTATCCTTACCCAAATCTTTGAAATTTGGTTTTGCTTTAAAATATCCCGAAGCAGCAAAATGCCAAGTACCTTTCTCATCTTTAACAGCGTAAAAATATTCTCGCATTATTCCTGTTGCTCTGTCATAAACAGCAAAAGCTCTATCTCCTCCGCCTGCTGGTTGTGCATATTTAGGCAAGGGTATACGCCCCGTAGTATACTTAATAAGATCTTGTTTGTAAATAACTCTATTATCTTTAGATTCAAAATAAGCATATTCCTGATGAGGGTTATTAGAATCTACCACATAAATAGGGATGTTATAAGATGTTGTACTCAGTGTTGTTAGTACCGTTTTTTTAAATCTTTCAGGCAGATATTCAGCGGGCATTTTAGGCATATAAGCTGCTATGGCAGCCGAGTTCGTTGCTAAAGGCATATTTTTAACTTCTCTTGTGAAAATAGACCCCTGAGCTATATAAGGTTCAAAGAGACTTCCCGTATAATAATACTCTTTCTGCTGTTCTTCTTCTCCTGATTGTTTGTTACAAGCAGATAATATAAGTAGAAAGAAAAAGTAAATAAGTGTTTTGTTATGTGTCATTTTAAATATTTTTATTGATTTCATTTCTTGCCTTGTTTAGAGAGAGTTTGAGCAAGCTGAGTAAATTGTTCTTTTATTTATACATCAAAATAAGTGAACACAAACTTAGGGGGTAACTCATACAAAAGATAATCGCCTACCATCAGCCCTATACATTCATTTTTATCATTATATACACAAGCCTCTACCACAAGTTTATTCATCTTTTTATCTTTATACAAGGTCAGTTCGCGTAGTTTATTCACTTCCTTATCTATATCTTCTATAGGAAAGAGGTGTAACACGCTTTTGTCTTCTACAAAATCAAGAGTCTCATTGATTTCTTCTAAAAACGCTCCCGAAACACCAAACTTTTCAGCTAATACTTGGGTATTTTGCGATTTATAAGCATTTAAAAAATCGGTAAGGGCGTAGTAAATTTCTGTTTTAAGGGCTTGTGTAATTTCCATATAGTGTTATTTAATCTTTGCTATATCGTTTTTATAACTTGCAAAAGTATAGCGACGCAAAAGCAATTTTGAGACTTTTCAGATAGCCTCAACGGGTGTATTAACAACTAAAGTAGTGAAATACAAACTTAGGAAATTGGTCTCTAAGGTTGTAATATCCTTTGATGATGGCAAAATATTCTTGATCATCCCACAAGTGGGCTTCTATTCCCACAGCGGTATCATCATTGTTGAAGTTATACACCTCTAAATTCACCCCTCCTCCCTCTTCTTTATCCATTTCTTCTATAGGAAAGAGGTGCAACACGCTTTTATCTTCTACAAAGTCAAGCATTTCATAGATTTCTTCTAAAAATTCTCCCGAAATATCAAACTTTTCAGCTAATACTTGGGTATCTTCGGCTTTATAGGCTTCTAAAAAGTCGGTAAGGGTGTGGTAAATTTCTGTTTTAAGGGCTTGTGTGATTTCCATATAGTATTATTTAATCTTTGCTATATCGTTTTTATAACTCGCAAAACTGATGTTTCCTTCTAAAACCAACTCGCAGAGGGCTGCTGGGTCATAACCTTTAAAGGAATGAAGGGTATAATGGCAATGCTTGTCCTCACGCTCTAAGTGAAGTACATATCCATCGGGTTCGTCTTGAAAAACAACAGTTGCTTCTTTGTACTTTTCTAAGGTTGTTACTGAGCGTACCAAATCCTGCCTACTATCGTGCAAGTGGGAGGCTACAAAGGCTATTTCGGCAGTGCCATTGCTAATTATGACTTCTAACCAGCCATGTTCTTTGGGAGTGTAATCAATCATTGCAAATTAATAAAGTTTCATTAGTAAATCGGCAAAAGAAGTAGCAATAGGAGAGGGCTCTATGTCTTGTATATTATGATTAAAAAGATAAATCTGCTGGTCTTCTGCTAATAGAAGCGTATCGCCCGCAGGAGTGCACGCAATCGGTATTCCCTGTTTCTGAAAGTCAGTATACAAGTCTATCAGCGAATGAAACTTATAAGCCGACCGAAAAGCCAAAAAGCGGTCTATTACCACCTTACTGCCTTTCACCCTGTTTTTAGAAGGAATGCCTCCGTTGTGCTCCAACAGAAAACGAATATATTCCTCATCGATAGGCTGTCTCAGCTCTCTCTGAAAATCAGCAATTTCTGTTTCTTCCGCCTTGTCCGTTTCGTAGGCTTTGATGAGGTTTTTTAGGGTTTGTTTATCGGGCAAAATCTTATAAGCTCTGAGTTGTTCCACTTTCTCAGGACTCAGTCCATATTTCTCAAAACTAAGGTTTTTCATAAGTTCTTTGTTCGTATTATGCTCATTTACAAAGATAAGCTTTTAATTATAATTCTTTTTTATACTTAAATAGTATTATTAAAATTAAATAAAAACCAATCCATTTTTCTGCAAGTAATAATTTTGTCCTACTTGCTCCTTTGCTTTATCAGAAATCCAAAAATCTGGTTTTAGGAGCGTTTCTTCTTTCATCATTTTTGCTTTATGGTTGATTTTCTTAATTTGCTTTATAATGTCTTTGAAAATCATACACATAGCGTATTTCTCTGTCGAGTAATTGCCTCTTAGGTTATCGTTCTTATCTGCAAGACTGATGGTTTTAGGATAACTTATTTGTAATCCAAAAACATTTTCAGGCTCGTGATAAATGGTGGAGAGTAAGTTTTTTTCCTTTTTGTAAAGAAGACAAAATGGATCAATATTCATAAAAGGCTCTTTTGAGCGCACTAATTTATACTCATCTGATACCTTGCCACTAAGCACCACTTCGGGAAAAATCAGTTTTTTCGTTTGGTCAATCATGCCTTGTCGCATCTCATTTACAATTTTCCATAGAGCCTCATGTTCATACTTTTCTCCACTGGTAAGCACTTTTTCATAATATTGCTGATAAGCTTCAAAGATTTCCTGCTTTTCGGTATGGGAATAGTCTATATTTACCCGAGTGTTATTGGTTACAAACTCAAAATCTTCTCGGTTAAATATCATTTCAAATTCCTTAGGAGTGATTACAAAATTAAATTTATGCCAGCTGTTTGCAAAATACATAATAGGTTATTTTATCAAAAATGTAGTATAAATTAGCTTTAAAGATACTGATTATACGCCCATGCCGCTACGAAAATTCCTGCTGTTTCGGTTCTCAGTCTCTGCTGTCCGAGGGCGATGGCTTTTATTCCTTTTTCAGCTAAAAGCTGGATTTCCTTTGGGCTGAAATCTCCTTCTGGGCCAATGAGGAAAGTGATTTTTTCTTTGGGCTGGATTTGGCTGAGGTTTGCTCTTTCAAAAGCCTTGTCACAATGAGCCACAAAGGTGTTTTCAGCTGAAATTTCTTTCACAAAATCAGAAAACTTGGTCAGTTCATTCACGATAGGGAAGTGGAATCTCAGACTTTGTTTGGAGGCAGAAATGGCCTGTTTTCGGATTTTTTCTATGTTAATGTTCTTTCTTTCGGACTTTTCTGTCAAAAGAAAAGTAATCTCCGAAACGCCCAGTTCAGTGGCTTTTTCTACGAAAAATTCTATTCGGTCTATGTTTTTAGTAGGCGCTATGGCGATGTGTGCTTGTAATGGGAAATTGGGCAGATTGGTTTGGATTTCAGTGGGTTGCAGAAGTGTTTTTTTTCCTTCAAAAAAGAGTTTTCCTTTAGCTAAATTTCCCTTGCCATCAGTTACAAAAATCTCTTCTCCCGCCTTCATCCTTAGGACTTTAGAGATGTGCTGCTGTTCCTCTTCATGTATTGTTACAGCGTTTCCTGTGATTTCACCATGGAATAATTTCATGCTTTCTATTGTTATTAGAAGCAAAAATATTAAATTATAACAAAAAATAAAAGTAAAAAAAATATCAAAAAATTTGTTAAAACGAAAAAAAAGTATACCTTTGTCGCAGAAAAATTTAATAATTGTTTAACTAAAAATCGTTTTTAAAATGAAAAAACTAGTATTCGCTCTAGGAGCAGTAGCAATGTTATCAATGGTTTCTTGTGGTAAAAAAGAAACTCCAGCTGAAAAACCAGCAACAGAAGCAGCAGCAGATTCAACTGCTCAAGAAACTTCTGAACCAGCTGCAGAAGAAAAAGCTGCAGAAGGTGTAGCAGGTGCTTTGTCTGAAGTTCCAAAATTCAGCAACGAAGAAACTCAAAAATTTGCTGAAGAGTACGCTGCTTACTACAAAGAAGTATTAGAAGCTGCTAAAGCTAAAGATGCTGCTAAAAGTGCTGAGCTTGCACAAAAAGCTCAAGATTTAGCTAAATCTGCACAAGAAAAAATGACAAAAATGACTCCAGAAGATGCAAAAGTATGGGGTGAGTGGGCTCAAAAAATCGCTACTGAAGTAGCTGCTGCTGCTCAAGCACAATAATTTAGCATTTTTGTTAAAAAACTAAGAGCTTTATTTCATAATAAAGCTCTTTTTATTTTTAGAAAATTTATTTTTTAGAAATCATATCTAGATGTGGCTGTGGTTCTTAGGTCGGTAAATTCGCCTCGTTCATATTTCAGCTGTGCTACCATAGCAATCATAGCGGCGTTGTCCGTAGTGTATTCGAATTTTGGGATGAAAATATTCCAGCCTTGTTTTTCAGCATTGTTCTGCATCGCTTTTCTTAATTCTGAATTTGCAGAAACTCCACCCGCAATCGCCACTTCTTTGATTCCTAAATCTTTCACGGCTTTTTGTAGTTTGTTCATCAAGCTATCAACGATAGTTTTCTGAACAGAAGCACACAAATCGGATAGATTTTCTCTAATGAAATTAGGATTTTTCTGCAATTCTTTTTGGATAAAATACAGAACAGAAGTTTTGATACCACTGAAAGAATAATCATATCCTTCCAGTTTGGGTTTTCCAAAAGTGAAAGCATTAGGATTTCCGTTTTGGGCAAGTTTATCAATAATCGCTCCCGCAGGATAGTCCAGCCCGAATATTTTTCCAATTTTATCAAAAGCTTCTCCAGCCGCATCATCTATGGTTTTTCCGATGATTTCCATATCAAAATAATCTCTCACCAAAACGATCATTGTATGTCCGCCGCTTACTGTAAGACACAGAAACGGAAACTGTGGAGGAGTGGGATTGGCATCGTTTATAAAATGAGCCAAAATATGCGCTTGGAGATGATTGACCTCTATCAATGGAACATCCAAGGACATTGCCAAAGACTTCGCAAAGGAGGTTCCCACCAAAAGTGAACCCAAAAGCCCAGGTCCTCGTGTAAAACCTATTGCAGAAATCTCATTTTGTTGTATCTTTGCTTCTGCAAGTGATTTTTGAACTACAGGGATGATGTTCTGCTGATGAGCACGGGAAGCCAGCTCAGGAACTACACCGCCATATTCATTATGAATAGTCTGCGTATTAGCAATATTAGAGAGGATTTTTCGTTCCCTAATTACCGCAGCGGAGGTGTCATCACAGGAGGATTCTATCCCTAAAATAATAGGTGTATTCATAATGGCAAATATAGATAAAAATATAGATAACAACGAAATCGGAGAAGAAAACAACAAATCCTCGATAAAAAATGCTAAGGAAAAGGTAAAAAAACTTTCATGGTGGGCAAAGTTGTTTTTGTTCTGCTTTTTTAGTTTTATTTTCTTAGTTGTTTCACTGCTGATAGCTATCAATATCCCTTCGGTAAAGGATAAACTCGCAAAGGAAGCTATCGGTTTTCTAAATAAGGAATTTAAAACCACATTTAGTGCTGAAAATGTGGAGATTAACTTTTTAGGAGATGTGGTTATCAATGGCGTTTCTGCAAAAGACCATCATGATTTTGAATTTTTGAAGGCAAAAAAACTTACAGCACATTCGGACTGGTTTGCTATAGCTTTTAATTCCAGAGATTTAAAATTTCAAAAAATAAGTCTAGAAGAACCTGACTTAAAGGTAGTTACCTATAAAGGCGAGGAGCAGGATAATTTTACCAAATATATTGAAAAATTTGACACTCCGAAAGACCCTACTAAACCACCAGCTAAATTTACGACCAGAATAGAAATTATTAATGGAAAAGTTTCTATTGTCAATAAAAATCTAGGAGAGGACGGCAACTGGCTGAAAGCAGAGAAATTTAATGCCTATGTTTCTGATTTAAAAACAAATGGCCCAAATGTCACTTTGAAGCTCAATAAATTTTCTTTTGTTACTGAAAGATGGGGCAAAAAACATAAGCTGGAAGCACTTTCTGGAGATGTTACGGTGACAAATGAAAAACTGGAACTGAAAGATTTGATTTTCCATACAGACCATTCGCTCTTACAGGGTGATTTGGTTTTTAACCTTGATAAAAAGACAGGTTGGAAAGATTTTAACAATAAAGTGGTGTGGGATATGAACCTCAAAAGAGGCAGCTATCTCCATGGATATGATATCAGCTATTTCGTGAAAAACTGGGATAATTACCAAAAATACCAGCTTTTTGGGAAGATGGATGGAACGCTGAATGATTTTGTCCTTAAAAACTTTTTGATAAAAGTAAAAGATAATGAAATCCAAACTTCAGAAATCAGGTTGGCTAAACTGATGGAGGGGAATTTCAATATTAAAAGTAATCAAATTTCTGCAGCTTTCACTTACAAAGGGCTAAAAGCATCTTTGCCGACTTTCATTGCGAAAAAAATGGGCGGTGTGGCTGATGATTTTGGGCGTATAAAATATAATGGATTTGCAGACCTCAATAAAGACCGAGTGGCTGCAAAAGGGAATTTGATTACAGGAATAGGGCAGGCGCAGATTGATAATTTTGTTCTTAGAAATTACTCTTCTAAAACGCCTGAATATAGCGGAAATCTGACTTTGAAAGACCTAAATACAACGATTTTAACGAAAAATAAGCAGGTCGGGCTGGTTTCTGGAAAATTCAATGTTCAGGGTAAAGGCTTTGATATCAATACTTTATCTCTAAATACAAAATCCCAGATTTCAAAAATAGAACTCATGGGAAAAACATTGAACAATATTTCTCTAGATGGAGAACTGGCGCAAAAGCAGTTTAAAGGGATAATCAGCATCAATGACACGCAGGCTAGAGGCGTGGTAGATGGCAAAATAGATTTCAGTAAACCGAGACTTTCTGCTGATGTAGATGCAAAGATAGACCATCTGAATTTGGCTTATTTCGGGGCTTCAGGTTCGGGAACGAATACATTTAGAGGAAATGTGAAGGGTAAAGTTTCGATGACCAATATTAACGATTTAGACCTTGATGCAACGATAAATAATGTAGTTTTGGGTGGAAATAAATCCATTTCTATCCCGAATGGAGCCGTGAAAGTGGCTATGGAAGGCGGAAATAGAGTGATAGAGGTGGATATGCCAGATGCAGTGAAGGGTAAAATTTCGGGTAAATTTAACCTAGAAGATATCGGAGGAATGCTCCAAGAGGGAGCAAATAGGCTTTTGGCAGGAAATAAGGTAAAAAAATACTACAAGGGTCAAAGTTTTACGATGGATATCGATGTTCATCAAAAATTGATAGACTATTTTGAGCCTAATATTTCTATCGCAGATGGAGCAAAAATCACGGGTAGTTTTGATGGAAATACCGATAATTTGAAGCTAAATCTGAACGCTCCTTCCTTTAAATATATTATGGAAAAAGAGGTGGAAATCTCTGAAGCGGAAAGGCTTTTAGCAAAAGTAAATCCAGATTATGAAGTTCGTGAAGGAGTAGAAAGAGACAGTGTCATGGCGCGAAATATAGCCCTTAGAATAGATACTTCTAACCCTGATGACTATTGGTCAGCCAATGTGGAAAGGACTGAATACCAAGGAAGTGTATTAAAGGATATCAACATAAAGGCTCAGAATAAAGATAATCAAAAACTAAACATCTTAGCAAGTCTAAAAGTAGGGACATTGGAAAAAGAAAAAAAGAACCAATGGACACCTTATGCAGCTGATATAGAGCAGTCTATGAGCGCTAATGGGGATTATGTAGTGAAATTTTCGCCTACAGAGCTTAAGCTGAGTAATTTTATCTGGATGGTGGATACCTCTCCAGAGCTTGACCATTCCATAGTTTACAGGAAAAAAACTCAAGATTTTCAAATCAAAAATCTGAGATTATATTCTGATGACAGCGAAATTCTTGTCAATGGAATTTTTAAAAACGGAAAGGATTTTGACCTGTCAGGAGATGTTAAAAATATGGACATCTCTAAAATCCTTGCAGTGGTGCATCAAGACAGTAAAATAGACCTGAAAGGGGTAGCCAATGGTAGTTTGAAGGTAAAAATGAACCAGAGAGCTTTAGCTCCGTTGATAGACCTTAAAATAGAGAATATTAGTCTAAGTGATAACTATTTAGGAAATCTAATCATCAATGCTGAGGCAAGTGAGTATGTCAATGTTTATAATGTAAAAGCTAATATAGAATCTGGCGAATGGTTTGGGAATGATAAATTAGCTCTGGAGGGGACGATAGATAACAACATGAGATCGCCTAAATTAGACCTTGTGGCTAAATTGGATGATTTTGATTTAGGCTTTGTTCAGGCGTTTGTGAAGGATATTTTTTCTAATTTTAAAGGAAAAGCTACAGGAGAACTAAAGATAGATGGAACGCCCAAAGACCTGAACTATGGCGGAGATATCGCCATGAAAGGCTTTGCTCTGAAGTTGAAATTTTCAGGGGTGGATTATACCTTTGATGATACAGTTGTTACGGTTTCTAATGGGAACTTGCTCTTTAACCTTGTTGGCGTTAAAGACCATAGAACCAACTCAAAAGGGATGATTTCCATCGGGCGTTTGAGTTTATCAGATTTGTCTAATATTGGTGCCGACCTCCTTATTCGTGCAGATGACCTTATGCTTCTAAATACAGAGCAGAAAGATTTTGATACTTTCTGGGGAATGATTTTTGCTAAAGGCGATATCTTCGTGGGCTTTGAAAATCAGACTTTGAAAATAGATGCCACAGCTGATGTATTGAAAAATAGTATTTTCACTCTTAATAGTGCTTCGGCGAGTTCAGGAGATGAATTTAAGATGCTAAGATTTTTGAAAGAAAACAAGGAAGGAAATGTAGTGGTAGCAGAGAAAAAACGAACAGGTTTGGCTATGGATATCAACCTGAACATTTCAGCTGACAAAAACTCTACGGTCAATGTTTTAGTAGGAGATGAAGTAGGGGATATCAGTGTTCAGGGGAATACCCAAAATATGAAATTCAGTATGGATAAGACTGGTAATATGCGTATGTTTGGTGGTTATTCTGTAGAGTCTGGAACATACATTTCAAAGGCTATTTTAGAGAAAAAATTTGATATTAAAAAAGGAAGTAATCTGCACTGGAATGGAGATGTTATGAATCCAGACCTGAACATTACAGCCAGCTATGATGCCATAGTTTCTAATATGGGAGAGTATCTAAATACGGGGTCTCTTCCGCCAGTGAATGTAGAGCTGCAGACCAGAATAACCAACAGACTTACAGCTCCAAATATACGACCTGTAATCCAAGCTCCAGAGGTGTCCAGCCAAGTTCGTGAGGTGCTGAATACTAAATTGGCTACGGAAGAGGAGCGTGTCTTGCAGTTTGCATCTATTTTGGCGTTAGGAAACTTCAATGTGTCTAATACGAATGCTTCTTCGGCGATAGCTTCTGGGGTAAATGTCTTCTTCCAGCAGCTGAGCTCGGCGTTTAACTCGATTAGTAATGATTTACAAGTTGATATAGACTATATCAAAGGTTCTGAAAGCCTAAATACCAGCGACAGAGCGAGTGCAAAAGTGAGCTACACCATTTCGCCAAGGCTTACCATAAAAGCAGGAACAGGAGTTCCTTTGTCAGGAAGCACAAGGACGCAGAATAACTATCTTTCAGGGGAAGGAATCATAGAGTATGATATGTCCAAAAATAACAACGGAAGCCTCTTAGGAAGGGTATATTCTAAACCTTCTAATGTGGGGCTGGTTCTGGGAAGTTCTGCGGGAGCCAACCAGACATATGGTGGTGGTATAGTGCTTTCATATGGATTTAATAGGTTTTTACCAAAGAAAAAGTCTAAAAAAGAAACTCAAGAAACTAAGAAGGACAGTATCAAACAAGATACAATGAAGTCAAATTAAAATTTTTATTAAAAAATCCTTTTATAATTGAATAAAAACAAGTATTTTTGTCCAACGATTGAAAACTTGTATTAAACATTGATAAAAAGGATAAGATATGCATAATTCACAACTTGATGAAATTGATAAAAAAATTTTAGACTACTTAGTAGAAAATACGAGGATGCCTTTTACAGAAATTGCCCAGAAAATGGGAGTTTCCGCAGGAACTATCCATGTGAGAGTGAAAAAAATGGAGGATGTAGGAATCATCCGTGGTTCATCTCTCGTGATAGATTACACGAAACTAGACTACAGATTTATCACATATGTTGGTATTTTCTTGAGTAAATCAAATAAGACAATGGATGTCCTAAAAGAGTTAGAAAAAATCCCAAATGTGACGGAATTAAGCGTTATCGCAGGGAAATACAATATCTTCTGTAAAATCAGAGCAAAAGATACTGATGATGCCAAGAGAATAATCTACGGAATCAATGATATAGATGATGTAATGCGTACGGAAAGTATGATTTCTATCGAGGAATATTTCAGTGATAAAAATAGATTGATAAAAGCAGTAGAAATATAAATTTAAAATTTAGAGAAGTTTTTACTTCTCTTTTTTTATTTAAAAATGAAAAGAATAATATTTTTAATCGTAACCGTTTTTTGCTGCTGTTCTGCATCAGCACAGGATTTACCGAATGAATTTTATGCCAAAGTCGTAGGGATTTTGGATGGAGATACCTTTAAGGTTTTATATCAAGAAAATCAAGAAGTTAAAGTTCGGCTCAATCATATAGACGCACCAGAAAAGGGACAGCCTTTTGGGAAAAGTGCGAAGAAATTCGCATCAGATTTATGTTTCGGAAAAGAAGCGAAAATCGTTAGACAAAAGAAGAAGGACAGATATCAGAGAATCATCGCGGAAGTCTTTGTAGGGCATACAAATGTCAATAAAGAAATGGTAAGAGCAGGGTATGCGTGGCATTTTAAAAAATATTCTTCAGATAAGGAATATGACAAGATAGAAACTGAAGCGAGGGAAAATAAGCGAGGACTTTGGCAGGATAAAAACCCTGTAGCTCCGTGGGCGTGGCGCGAAATCAAAAAACAAAAAAGAGCACTTGAAAAAAGCACTCCTTTTTGATTGTATATAAAAAAGATTATTAGTTTTCGCTTAATCCATCTACTTGGTAGTTTATACGCTCGATTTTAGCATCTTTAAGAGAGTAGTAAGCACCAACGATTTTGATTTCTCCTTTGTCCTCTTTTTCTTTGATGTATGGACTTCTCTTACGGATTTCATCGATTGTATTTTTCACATTGTTTACAGCTACATCATGCACATATTGCTTGTTTTTAGTAGATTTTTCACCTGTGAAAGTTTTATTTGTCATAGCGACAGCTGGTTTTATTTTAGTAAGCATTTCAGTGATGTTACCCAATTTCACATCATCGATTGTACTTTTTACAGCACCACAGCTCTCGTGTCCTAGCACCATAATTACTTTAGAACCAGATTTTACCGCATACTCCATACTTCCTAATTGGTCTATATTTACGAAGTTACCAGCTACTCTTCCTACGAATAGGTCACCGATACCTTGGTCTAAAACATCCTCTACAGGAACTCTACTATCTATACAGCTTAAAACATATGCTTTTGGATATTGTCCTTCTACAGCTTGTAATACTGCAGTAGAGTGGTCTCTGGCTGTGATTGCTCCTGTTCTAAAACGCTCATTACCAGCAGCTAATTGCTTAAGCACCATATCAGGAGTTAGTTTTTTCTGTTCTTCTTCAGACAAAACATGGTATTCTGTAATTTCAATACCATTTACTTCTTTTGTCTTTTCATACTCAGATTTGTGTTTTCTTTCTTTTTTGTGGTCAGCATGTACATCTTTTTTTTCTTCTTTCTTACAAGAGGCCACACTCAAAATTACTCCTAATACTAGAGCTGATTTTAACACTACCTTTTTCATAAAATATAATATTTTAATATTTGTTTGATGACAAAAATATATTTTTTCTTTTAAATATGCTCGTTATTTTAATTAAAACAATAAAATTTTAACCAAATTTTAATAATTAATTTTTATAATCAATATATACTTTTATAAGTAATCTATTTTTGTAACAAATGTTACAGAAATTATATATTAGGTTATATATAATAAAAGGGGAAAAATTTCAAATAATTTCTTGACAAATTTTATAAAGATATTAGAATTTATATGATTACTATAAAAAATAAATAAAATTATTAGGAGGAATAAATGAAAAAATTATTAGCAGGATTATTATTAGTAAGTTCAGTATTGTCTTTTGGAGCAACACAAAGAGTGCCAATAGAAAAATTAGTAGGTAATGGAGATGGACAATTATTGTACCTTGAAGGAGAAAATAAACCTTACTCAGGAGAAGTTGAAAGAAAATATCCAAATGGAAAACTTCTTGGAGTTGCTACAATGAAAAATGGAAAATTAGAAGGAAAAGCTTATGAATACTATGAAAATGGAAAAGTAAAAAGGGAAGAAACTTATGTAGATGGAAAAGCTAATGGACCAGCAAAATCATTTTATGAAAATGGAAAAGTAGAATATGAAACAAATTTTAAAAATAGTAAAAGAGAAGGAATAGAAAAAGCTTATTCAAAAACAGGAATTTTATTATCAGAAGTTCCATTTAAAGATGATAATGCAACTGGTCTTGTAAAATTATACAACGAACAAACAGGAAAATTAGAGTATGAAACTAATATAGTTAATGGTGTAAGAAATGGTCTATCTAAAAAATACTATCCAAGTGGGAAATTATTAAGTGAAGTAGTTTTCAAAAATGATAAAGAAGAAGGAATTATGAAAGCTTACTATGAAAATGGAAAACTACAAGGAGAAGCTCCATACAAAAATGGTCAAATAGATGGAGTAGTTAAAATGTATGATGAAAATGGAAAAGTAATAGAACAAGCAACATTTAAAAATGGGCAACAAGTAAAATAAATAGAATATAGAATGGGGAAATAGAATGAAAAAAACATTATTATCTTTGTTATTAGTAGCAAGTTCAGTATTATCTTTTGGAGCACAAAGAGTTCCTTATGAAAAATTAACATTTCCAGATGGATACATATATTATAATAATGAAAAATATACTGGAGAATTTGAAAGAAAAAGTCCAAGAACAGGAAAAATTAATTTGGTAGCCTCTGTTAAAAATGGTGAATTACATGGAATATCTTATGGTTATGCTGAAAGTGGAAAAGTAATAGAAGAGACAACATATAAAAAAGGACTAAAAGAAGGACCTAGTAAAACTTATTATGAATCAGGAGTTTTATCAGCTGAATTAAATTATAAGAATGATAAATTTGAAGGTATGCAAAAATATTATCATGAAAATGGGAAATTACAAGCTGAAATTCCAACTAGAAAAGGTGTAATAGATGGAGTATCAAAACTTTATGATGAAAATGGGAAATTACAAGAAGAAATTTTATTTAAAAATGGACAAAAAGTAAAATAGAGGCGATAGAATGAAAAAATTATTAGCAGGATTATTTTTAATAAGTTCAATAGTTGCATTTTCAAATGTACAAACAATCCCTTATGAAAAAATGATAACTCGTGGAGATTCAAATATTGTATATATTGAAGGACAAGAAACACCTTTTACAGGAGTAGTTGAAAAGAAATTTCCAAATGGAAAAGTTGAAGCTACAATGAATTTTAAAAATGGAAAGTTACATGGAAAAACAGTAACTTATTATCAAAATGGTAACATGAAATCAGATGAAAATTTTATAGATGGAATTGCCCAAGGAATATCTAAAACATTTTATGAAAATGGACAAGTAGAATATGAAACAAATTATAAGAATCAAAAAAGAGATGGTTTAGAAAGATCTTATTCTTCAACAGGACAATTACAGACAGAAATGATATATAAAGATGGTAAATTAGAAGGTTTATCAAAAATTTATGGAGCAAATGGTAAACTTGAAGGAGAAGCTTATTTTAAAGATGGGCAACCAGAAGGAATTACAAAAGAATATTATCCAAATGGAATTTTAAGATCAGAAGGAAACTATCTACTTGGTGCAAAACATGGAATCTCTAAAATGTACTATGAAAATGGGAAATTACAAAGTGAAGCTATATTTAAAAATGGTGTATTAGATGGAGTACAAAAGGATTATACAGTAGATGGAAAATTACTTAGAGAATTACCTTTTAAATATAATCAAGTAAATGGACTTGCAAAATTCTATAATGAACAAACAGGTAAATTAGAATATGAAACTGTTTATGTTGATAATATGAGAGAAGGTCTATCTAAAAAATATTATCCAAGTGGAAAATTATTAAGTGAAGTAATTTTCAAAAAAGATAAAGAAGAAGGAATTTTAAAAGCTTATTATGAAAGTGGAAAACCACAAGGTGAAATACCATATAAAAATGGATTAATACATGGAACAGTTAAAAGATATGATGAAACAGGAAAAGTTGTTGAACAAGTAACATATAAAGATGGAAAGGAAGTAAAGTAGATGAAAAAATTATTAATAGGTTTGTTTTTAGTAAGTTCAGTATTAGCATTCTCAGAAAGAGTAGTAAAAGGTGATAAGGCTTATGCTGATGATAAGGGTATAGTATATGTTGAAGGAGAAAAAACTCCTTATACTGGTGTAATTGAAGGATATAATGAACAAGGTAAATTAGAAGGAAAAGCTAGCTATAAAGATGGTAAGATGAATGGTTCTTCAAAATTATATTATCCAAGTGGAAAATTACAAAGTGAAGCAACATTTAAAGATAATGTACAAGATGGAGTACAAAAAGATTACTTTGAAGACGGTAAAGTAAAATTAGAACTTCCATATAAAAATGGCAAACCAGAAGGTACTGCAAAAGAATTTTATCCTAATGGAAAACTTTTTGTAGAAGCTACTTATCAAAATGGAATAAAAAATGGATATGAAAAAAGTTACTATGATACAGGAGCTTTACAATCTGAAAAAACTATAAAAAATGGAAAAATAGATGGAGTTTCAAAAATATACTACCCAAATGGTAAATTAGGAAGTGAAGCAACATTTAAAAATGATGTACAAGTAGGAGTACAAAAAGATTACTATGAAAATGGTAAATTAAAAGCAGAAGTTCCATATAAAAATGGGCAAGTAGATGGAACAGCTAAAGCTTATGATGAAAATGGAAAAGTAATAGAACAAGTAATATTTAAAAATGGACAAAAAGTAAAGTAATATAGAAAAATAGCATCCACAAAAGTGGATGCTATTTTTTACATAGTGGCAATTTTCTTTGCCATGTTAGTTAATTTTT
>CALAEK010000091.1 GCA_937890925.1 uncultured Riemerella sp. | reverse complement strand
GCATAGATATTTTCTCACCATCCTGTTTCATTTTTCGGATGGTTTCTGTGGTTATCTTTTTTATTTCAGAATGTACAGACATAGTTTTTATTTTTAAATGTAAAAGACAAAAATACATAAAAAAATAGGCTAATGCCTATTTTATGAAAATTTTAATTGTAATCTACATGACCCAGTTTTCTTAATCTGTTATGGTCTAGTATTTTTATATTTCTTCCCTCCACCTCTATCAGTTGGTCAGTTTTAAACTCAGAGATAAGTCTGATGGCACTTTCTGTAGCGGTTCCTATCAGGTTAGATATTTCTTCTCTTGTCAAAGAAATTTTTATAAAACCTTCTGGATCAGTTCCTAACTTAAGTTCTAATAAAAGAAGAATCTCAGCAAGTCTTTCTCTTACGGTTTTTTGTGCAAGGAGCGTGATGGTGTTAGAATACTCTCCTAGTTCACAAGAAATCTTCTGAAGCATAGCGTAGGACAACTTCGGATTAGACATAAGTAGCTTATGGAAAATTTCTCCAGAAATGAAAGTCACCTGCACAGGAGACATCGCTTCTGCTGATGCACCAAATTCCTCCTCTGAAAGTAGTGAACGATAACCGATGAGGTCGCCTTCCTTCGCGAAGCGTAGAATCTGCTGTTTTTTATTAAACCCCATTTTATAGAGTTTTATCGCGCCTTTTTGTATGAAAAAAACGCCCTTTGGCATCTCACCTTCAGCGAAAACTAACTTGCCTTTTGGAATAGAGATAACTTTCTTTTCATCTAAATATCTCTGGAAATCCTCCTCTGAAAGACATTCCTCAAAAGACTTTTCACAGAAAATATTCTGAAAATTATGTTCGATCTCAATGTGATGTTCTATCAGCATAATTATATGATATTTGTCAGCAAATATAACATTTTTTTTTAACAGCTAAATTTATTTAATTATAGTTTAAAAAAGACCTCCCTAATAGTGAATAAATAGCTAAAATAAAGGAGTTTTGTTTAATTGAAATTTAAAATTACAATCTTTGTTTCAGTTGAGGCATTATCTGGTCTTTCCATTCATAGAAGTCTCCAGCAAGAATATGTTCTCTGGCGGTTCTAACCAAATCTAAATAAAACGCCAAGTTGTGAATAGAAGCAATCTGTTTCGCTAAATATTCTTTCGCTACGAAAAGATGCCTTACATAGGCCTTGCTGTATTCTCTATCCACGAAACTTGTCCCAAATTCATCCAGCGGCGAAAAATCATCTTTCCATTTTTGATTTTTCATGTTCATCACGCCATTCCAAGTGAAAAGCATAGCGTTTCTGGCATTTCGTGTCGGCATTACACAGTCCATCATATCGATTCCCAGCCCGATGCTTTCTAGGATATTCCAAGGCGTCCCAACGCCCATTAGGTATCGTGGTTTTTCTTTTGGGAGAATGTCTGTAACGATGTCTGTGATTTCGTACATTATTTCCTCAGGTTCTCCTACAGAAAGCCCGCCGATGGCATTTCCTGCGGCTCCTGCTTCTGAGATAACTTCCGCAGAGATTTTTCTAAGGTCATGATAAACAGAACCTTGGACAATTGGGAATAAATTCTGTTGATGTCCGTAGAGTTCTTTATTTGCTGATGTCCAGTCAATACATCTTTTCAGCCATCGGTGTGTAAGCTCCATGGATTCTTTGGCTTGGTTGTACTCGCATGGGTAAGGAGTACACTCATCAAAAGCCATGAAAATATCTGCTCCTATTTGTCGCTGGATTTCCATTGATTTTTCAGGAGAAATAAAATGATAGCTTCCATCTATATGGGACTTAAATTTTACTCCTTCTTCGGTCATTTTTCTGCTTGCAGCCAGAGAAAAAACCTGATAGCCACCACTGTCGGTAAGAATAGGTCTATCCCAGTTCATAAACTGATGCAGTCCACCTGCCTTCTGCATAATCTCCATCCCTGGGCGCAGATACAGATGGTAGGTGTTTCCTAAGATGATTTGAGCTTTTATATCTTCTTTTAGTTCGCGCTGATGTACAGTTTTTACGCTTGCCACAGTTCCCACAGGCATGAAAATAGGAGTTTGTATTTCTCCGTGGTCTGTGGTGATTTTCCCTGCACGGGCTTTTCCAGTGGTAGTTTTTTCAACTTCAAAAAAATTCTTCATAGAGGAATATTTTATTGTTCAGGTTTATTTTCGAATTTATTTTTCTTTAAATATTCTTTCATTTTCGGATCTTTCTCCAAAATTATTTTTTTAGCATTGTCGTATATTTCATTCAGACTTTTGGAGTCGTGGATATAATAATTATAACTATCTTTAAAATCACGAGCCGAAATGTGATGCTTTTTCAAAACAAAAAGATTGGCATCTTCCAAGTCCATTTTGGGCTGAATCACATAGGCCTGCTCATAGATGGCAAAATCTGCTATAACTTCTGATAGTTTTTCCTTACTGATGAGGTTTTTGGGTTTTTCTGTCGAATTATTACAAGAAAATAACGCCAGAAAAAGAACCAATACAAAGATTTTTTTCATAGTTAGATATGTATTCATCCACTAATGCTGAAGTTCCATAATCATTTTCTTCATCTGCAGCTACTTTAATTTCTTTTACAAGATTTAACATTCCTTCAAATTCAGCCTTTACAGAAACTAAAACATCATGTACCCCAATTTCTTTGTTTTCAGCTTCCTTAATTGTAGTTAATGCTAAATAATCTTTTAATGTACCGTATGGTCTTCCCCCGATTGAAAGTATTCTTTCAGCAACATCATCTATCTGTCCGTTAAGGTCATCGTAAAATTCTTCTAATTTACTGTGAATAGTGAAGAATCCTTTACCTACAACATTCCAGTGATAGTTTTGAACCTTTCTGTATAACACGTTTAGATTTACTAAGTATAAGTTTAATTTTTCTACTGTTTTGCTCATTTTAATTACCTCCTAAATAAAATTGTTTTATATTTGTATTGATTACAAATTTATTATAAAACAAAAAATGGAAAATGTCAACAACTTTTTCTAAAAAACGAAAAAACTTTTACTATGACCAGTAAAATAGTTAATGAAACAATAATCGAAGGTCCTGATGGAATATTGAAGATATATGAAAAATATAGTCCAAACAGAATTCCAAGGAAGGAAAAAAATACAGATAAAAAGAGAATTACAGAATATTTCTTCGCAATAATTGAAGCAGTAGCCTGAGGTATTGTAAGAATTGAGATTATCAGTATGATTCCTATCGTCTTTATATTTATGATTATGGCAGAAGAAACAAGTATAATCATGAAATAATTTATGAAAGTAACAGGTATGCCATATATCTTATAAAAATTTTCATCAAAGCTGGAATAAACTATACCTTTATAAAATACAATAAAAAAAACTATTGTCACACTGTTCAGGACAAGCAGTGAAACTATATTCAATTTATTTGATAAAAGTATATTTCCGAAAAGATAGGTGGACATGTCAGCCTGATATCCGGGAGTCATGAAGGAGAAAATAATTCCAACTGCCATTCCAAGAGACATCATGATACCGATACCAAGATCGCTGTCTACATTAAAAAAATCCTTTAAAACGAGTATAAGTATACCTGAAAAAATTGAAAATATCAGTCCAAAAATCAGAGGATCCTTTATTTCCAGTTTGAAAGAATAAATTAAAAATATTCCGATTCCAATTCCTCCATAGGAAGCATGACTTATACTTGATGATATAAAAACCATTTTTTTATTCACAATATATGTACCGATTATTCCACAGCATATACTGGAAAGTAATCCAACAATCAATGCGTTCTGCATGAAGGAATATTTAAAAATTTCTAAAAAGCTCATTTTTCCCCCTTTTAATGTCTATGTGTATGTTTTGAATAGTATTCTTCCTTATTTTTAAAAATTTTTATATTATTTTCCACAATAAATATAGTATCAATATAGTTATATATCTTCTCCATTTCGTGGGAAATAATAACAAGTGTAGAATCTGAAAGCCGTTTTATTTTTTCAAAAAGCTGATATTCAAATTT
>CALAEK010000090.1 GCA_937890925.1 uncultured Riemerella sp. | reverse complement strand
TTTCTTTTTTAAAATTCTTGTATGGGTCTGATGTCTTGCAGTTCTGGAGTAAAATTGCCAGCACTACGACCGCTAATATTTTATAAATCATCGATATCATCATAATAAAGGGTTATCAATAGAATAGATATGAATGAAGTATAAGTAAGGGTAACTATTCCCCACATTATATCTTGTCGCCAGCAAACAGCACTTAACAAAAACCCTATTAAAGCGATTAAAAGAGTGCTTTCCTTTCTGAATATATCAAACAATTTCAAGATATAAACAGCGTGGGCTAATAATAAAATCATAAATGTTGTCATCTCTTTTATTTTTATAAATATTCTTGGTTTAATACACTATTGATTGCTGTTTTAGTCACTTCGTAGTCTTTATACTTTTCAAAGGCTCTGTCAGCTAAATCTTCATCTTTTATGGTCATTTTGAATTTTGCCATTCCTATATCCTCCAATCTTACCCAAATAGTAATAATTTCGTGTTCATCCTCAGGTTCTCTAGTTATCAATACTTGTCCTTTCGGTGTGTTGTGGATTATTGCAAAATCCTCATTCTGTTTTTTCATATCTCTTTATTTTTTAGTAGTTCTTTTTGTTTTTCTAATAGTTTATCCAGCTGGTGCTGTAATTCTTTCCATTCTGCAAGGCTTTCGGCATCTTCCATCCGTGCCTCGGTCTCTTTTATCATTGCCTCTATTTCTTCTAAATTCGGCTCAAATAGTTCTGTCATATCTTTTTGTTTTTAATTAAATTCCGTTTGTAGTGCATATCCAAATACTTTGGCGAGTTTATATTCGTGTTTGTGGTCTTCTGGCTGAAAATCCATCGGTACGAATAGTGTTCTTTGTTTCAAATCCAGTTTTGCAACTTTTTTCTGTCTTACTTTTCTGTGCAGATAGTACCGCTGGTTGTTCTGTTTCTTGGTAAAACCTCTCATATCATCTGTTTAAATTGGTTAAATTTTTCTTGATACATCTTAGCATATTCCGCAGTGGAAAGTTCTCCTTTTTTACTTTTGAAAACCCAGTATCTGTGTGCGTCTTCATCTTCTCTCAAAAGGGAGAACCCTGGTACTTCCCAATCTAACATTTTCAAAACAGCATCCATCTTGGTTATCTTATCCCTTATATTCTTTGGAAGCTCACTGAAATACCTTTCACTCATTCCTCCTTGATGTAGGTGTATTCTTTCTTGTAGGGAAAGGAATTTAAAACAGCTGTCCAATCTTAAAATGTTAATGAAATCTATATCTATCATAGTTCTAATGTTTTAAGTAGTTTATCTGTTATCGGTTCATTGGTTTTTTCAGCTTCTTTAAAGGCTTCTTTGATAATAATTTCTAAATCCCCAAAGTTTTTAATTCTGTTTTTAAGCCAGTTTTGAGCGTTTTTAGAGGTTATTCCCAAATCTTCACAAATGTTTTCTATATCCTCTGTAATATCATTGTCAAACTTTTCCCGAAGATTGAAACGGCGGGCAGTCTGTCTGAAATTCTGTTTGTTTCTTTCGTAGCCATTTTGAAGAATTTTGTTAATATCCATTCCCACCAGCCCGAATGCCACTTTGTTTTCCAGCCCATCAGCAAGGGCTTTTATAATGTTGATATATCCGCTTTTTTTCTCAATATGCTCGGCTTCATCTATGATAAGCAGGGCATTGTCACATTGTTTTGTCAGTTTTTTTATCACTTCTTTGATGATTGTTCCTGCTGTACCGATGGTAGATACATCTACTGCTTCTGCGATGTTTTTGGCAAATTCCTTAGAGTTCTCTATTGCAGAGCAGGTCACTATGTAGGTTTCTTTGGGGTATTTCTTTTGGTATTCCCTGCATGCATGGGTTTTTCCTGCTCCTGTATCACCATCTATGGTAAATCTCAGCTTCTCAGTTCTTGCAGATTTTATCCTGTTGATGCTCTGCTTGAAATTGTAAGTATTAAAATGTCTCCATACTTCTTGTTTTAGAGGGTATTGGATAGCCTCACACAGCATTAGATAGTATTTGTCCTTGATTTCAGAACCTCCGTTTTTATTGGAAACTATCATTTTTCCTTGTGCTATGTGATTCAGATAAGAAGCGCCCACACCGCTTACACGGCTGATATCCGCCTGTGTATGCCCTGTTTCCTCCATATATCTTCGGAGAGCTTCAGGGATTTCCGTAGTTTTTTGGTATTCGTTTAGTATCATATCTATAATTGTTTAGTTAAAATTCAAAATCTCTATCTGCTTTTATCTTTTTGAGGCTTTTCTTACTTTTAGCTTTCTGCTGGCTGTTTTCCGCCTCTATCATTTTTTCATTGTAGCTTTCCTTGCTTCCCCCAGCTTTCATCTGGTGTTCATACGGAAGCTCACTCCATATATCTGTTAAATTGCTTAGGAACTCATCTGTTGCATATTCCATCTGCTCTTTTCGTTTTTTATGGTGTCCCAGAGCTTTTAGGCTTTCTTCATCCGCCTCCGCATGAGAAGAAGACGCTAAAACAGCAGGTGGACAGCTCATAATGAATTTGTCATCCAGTGTATAGAGGTCTGCCATTTCTTCTGTCCATACTATTTTTACAGGGGCGTTTTTCTTGTATCCAGTAGCTTTGGCTATCATTTCCCCGCCGTCTCCCCAGTAATCTGGAATTTCAAACAGGTAGGATTCCCTGTATTCATAGCCCTTGGTCTTTTCTACTTTCACAAATCCCCGCATATAGCTTATATCTGCTTGAGTATGGTTGCCGTATATCCTTCTGATTATTCGGCTGTCTATATCTGCACACTTCGGGTTTTTATGCTCGAAGCGTTCATTAGGTGTACTTCCGTCTCGTAGTTTTCCCGCATTCCATCTCTCTACGATTTCTGAAAACTGCTCTATGGCTTCTTCATAAGTGGGCAAATCTTTTACATTGAAATAGTCCGGATTAGACCGTCCCTCTATTCCTGCGTCCCAAGAGGTGGAACCATAGTTAGAAAGTCCCTTTAAAGACTGTTTAAATAATCTAAATTCTGTTTCTGCTGGGTTGGCTTGTGAGTTACCTGCTTCTATCGTTCTTACTTTGTTAAAGACCATTCCCAAAAAGGCTTCACTGCTGCTGTCAGTAAAGGCTCCGTGGTTATCACTGATGAACTCAAACATCGTTTGATAGTTACAGTTTTTCACTGCCATTTTTACCGCCTCTCTTACCATTTCGGGGGTTTCCTTGTGTGAGCCTTTCTCTGCTACAGACCAGCCTACTATTTTTCTACTGGCCACATCAGAAATCAGCATCACATACAGCTTCATGGTTTTTAGTTCTCCTTTGCTGTTATAGTATCGGTAGTTTATTGTCCCCGAACCATCTCCCGCAAATAATGAATGCGAATACTGCAGTTTTTTCTGTGGCACATAGGTCAAAAACTGCTTTCTGAAGTAGTCTTTGCCG
>CALAEK010000089.1 GCA_937890925.1 uncultured Riemerella sp. | reverse complement strand
GAACAACTAAAACTGAAATATTCCCGTAAAGAAGCAAAAATGGTGGCTGTTTGGTTGAACCAATTGTCTCTTTCAGTGGAAAAAATAGCCGAACAGATGCATCCTAACCGCCAGATGTGGGTTCGTTTTATCCGAGCGCTTCGTTTGGCTGAATACAGCAGAAAGAAAGGCTTTGATAAGCTGAAAGCCATTCTTGATGTTTTTTATAATCAAACTTATGAAGTATGGCAGGGAAAAGTAGATTATTTCCGCTCAAAAACCGATGCAGAAAGGACTTTTGCGCTTTTACAGCAGAAACCGAGTTTGTTTGCGAGGTCATTGTTTTCCAATATGCTTTGGTTCGGCGCGGAAGAAACTTTGCAGGCCTTTGAGAAGGTTTCCTCGGAAGTTCCTATTAAGTTTTTACTTACCCTGAATTCTTTTGTGGAAATTTATTTTGACAGGGAAGCGCAGCGAAGTGTAAAAACAGCGATAGGGACGAGAAAAAGTATTCCAGCGAATAAATTTTTGAGTTTGTATTCGGATAGTGAACTTGCTGGTTTTCAATCTTATATAAAGGATTTTACTTTGAAAGAGATAGAGAGGAGATTTTCTCAGTCCAAAGCAGGATTTAAAAATATATACATTGACCCAAAACTCTACGAAATTCCGCTTCCCATAGGAGACAGAAGCCAAAATTTGCAGGATTTTAATCCGACTTTGATGGGAGAAACATTTCCATTAGAAGGCGATAAAATAAGGCTTTTTATGCAGTGGGGGAAGGATCTGCCAGCCCAGCATATGGATATGGATTTGTCATGCAGTATCATTTATCAGAATGAGCGAGAAGTGTGTAACTATTCTAATCTCAGTCTATTAGGCTGTAAACACAGTGGTGATATTCGCTCTATTCCTAATAAAATAGGAACGGCGGAATATATAGATGTGGATATCAGTGCCTTACAAAAAGCAGGCGGGAAATATGTGGTGTTCACTTGTAATGCATATAGTTTGGGGAGTATCACGCCTAATTTGGTAGTGGGCTGGATGGATTCAAAACATAAAATGAAAGTCTCTGAACGAAGCGGAGTGGCCTATGACCCATCGTGTGTGATTCACCAGATACGCATTTCTCAACCTTTACAAAAAGGCTTGGTTTTCGGGGTTTTGGATATATCGGAGCAGAAAATTATCTGGCTGGAACAGCCATTTGTAGGGCAGACGATATGGAGTCTTTGTTTCGAGGATGTAGAGACTTTACTCAAAAAACTTTCAGCAAAAATTTCCGTAGGAGAAATATTAAAAATAAAAGCAAAAGCCCAATCTTTGGAAGTAGTAGAAACTATGGAAGATGTTGATTTTGTGTATAATGTGGAGTGGGCGAGAAAACCAGAGAATATAAATGGTCTGCTTTTAAATTAGGCTAAAAACTCATGAAATCAAAGCTGTTTTTATAAGTAAAGATATTTGGAGCAAATGGATGAATTTTTGACAAAACTTTTTTCGAAATATCAGGATTTTCCTAGTTTTTTGGATTGTAGTCCTATTACTTCCGTTCATGATTTAGACACGATGGGGGAAACGCTGTTAAACTTGGCGGTTAATTCTCAGTCTAAGGAAGATGTTATTTTGCTGATAAAAAACGGAGCAAATGTAAATCAGCAGGGAGAACTGAATTTTACTCCTATCCAAAACGCCTGTATTAATGGGAATCTTGATATTATTGAAATTCTTTTAAAAAATGGCGCTAAAATAAGTATGAAAAATGACTTTGGGTATGATGCAAAACACTATGCTACAGAAGAATACCACGATAAGAATAAGTCCAAAGAGATAATCAGTTTGCTAAAAAGATAATGAACAGCCATATAGAAGATTTAAGAAAGAAACTAAACGAGCATCATTGGGAGGTTTCAGAGGAGCTGGAAGGAAACGAGCTGGATATATCGGGATATTGGGTGATCAATCAGCTTTATGAGCCCAATAAATCGCTTACTTTGGGTTTTGAAGGAATGGATGATTTGAAAGTTTTACCAATGGAAAAGAGTTATGCTTGTTTTGTGTCTGAAAATCCCTCTATATCACTATATTTTTCTAAAAATAACCCTAAAATATGGAAAAAGAATTTGGAGGAGTTTGTTTTGAATTTAAATTCCGTTATTTTTGACAAAATTTAACCCATGAAAAGAAAAGTTCTGATTATCTACACAGGCGGCACCATTGGGATGGAAAAAGACTACAACACAGGAAGTCTTAAACCCTTTGATTTTGATTTGATTTTTGATAAATTACCCGAAATTAAATTGCTGGACTGCGATACTTACATTCATTCGTTTTCGCCGCCATTGGACAGCTCGGATATAGGCCCTGAAAAATGGAGAGCGATAGCAGAAGTGATAGAGGTGAATTATGAAAAATACGATGGATTTCTTATTCTGCACGGCACAGATACGATGGCTTACACCTCTTCGGCGCTGAGTTTTATGCTGAAAGGACTGCGTAAACCAGTGATTTTGACAGGATCTCAGTTGCCAATAGGCGACCTGCGTACAGATGCCAAAGAAAACCTGCTGACGAGCCTTTACTATGCGAGTTTGTATAAAGAAAATGAGGCAGTTATTCAGGAAGTGGCTTTGTATTTTGAGCATCAGCTCCTACGCGGAAACAGAAGTATAAAGTATAGTTCGGAAAACTTTGATGCCTTCCAAAGCCCTAATTATCCTATTTTAGGTAAATCAGGCGTATTTTTAAACATTAAAGAAAGTTATCTCTTCCGCCCTCAGCAGGATGAAAAGTTTTCTGTGGACTATCATCTGAGTACCAGCGTGCATTTGTGCAGGATTTTCCCAGGGATGGATTTGGAATATTTACTAAAAATAGATGCTGTAAAGGTTTTGATTATCCAAGTTTTTGGTTCGGGAACGATTTTCGGAGATACTGGAACGCTGGAAATTTTGCAGAAAATACGCAGCAAGAATATAGATATCGTGGTCATAAGCCAATGTCCATCGGGCGGCGTGAGTTTAGGGAAGTATGAAAACAGCAATGTTTTTTCTAAAATCAATGCCATCAGCGGAGGAGATATTACCATAGAAAGTGCTTTGACAAAGGCGATGCATCTGATAGATAATCCTAAGTATGCAGGAAGTTTTTCCCTGCAGTTTTCTAAAAATTTGAGAGGGGAGATGTCTTGTAATTAAAAATTATTTTATACATTTGCAAAATTAATAGAAAGGTGCTCGAGTGGTTGAAGAGGCCACCCTGGAAAGGTGGTATACGGGTAACCGTATCGAGGGTTCGAATCCCTTCCTTTCTGCAGATAATCTTAATTTTTAAGATTACAAAAGAATAAAGTCAGGAATTTCAGAATGAGATTCCTGATTTTTTTATTTAAATTTGGACAAAAAAGAATGAAGAAAACATTTTATTTCATTGGGTTGATTCCTGCTGTGTTTTTAGCACAGGAGAAAAAAGATTCTGTGAAAGTTACAGAGATAAAAGAAGTTTCTATAATAAAGAAACAGCTTATAGCACAGACTTTAAAAGGGTACCAACTGAATGTTTCAGGGACAATGCTGGAGCAGAAAGAAAATGTTTCTGAGATTATAAAATTTTCTCCAAATGTCAGCTATTCCAACGGGCTGAAAATTTTAGGAAGTGATAAAATACAAATCATTCTTAACAAAAAAGAAGTCAAAATAAGCCCTGACCAGTTTGACACTTTTCTGTCTTCTTTAGATGCCAAAACCATAAAGAATATAGAGATAAACGATACTCCAGATGCTTCTATGGACAGCCGCTACACAGCCCAGATTATCATTACAACTAAAAAAGTGGAAGGGCAGGTTCTTGGGCTGGGAACAGGTGTTTATTATAATGATAAATTTGGGCATAACAGCAATGCCAACTATATGGCAACCTTCGGGAAGCTCAGAGCTTATGCATCTGGAGATTTTTTCATAAAATATTCTGAAGCGAAAGGAAACTCCCTTCAAAAATGGACTAACCAGCTGACCAGAGAGAGCGAATATGGAGGTAAAACCAAGCGTTTTGGGAATAATGCAACCTTTAATTTGGATTATGATTTTAATGATAAACATAAACTGAGTTTTCTTTACAACTATACTGCTGATATGGATTTGGATAAAAACTATGTTTATCACTACAAAACTCAGACTTTATCCAGTTCAGGGACTTCTTTTATTAATAATTTTTCTGAAACCAAGGATAAAACGCATACTTTTTCCTTGCAGTATGACTTTTCATCGGATAAAGATGATGAGCTGACTATCAATGCCGACTATGCTTTGGAAAATTTTTATAATCCGTTCAGGAGTTATAATGATTTTTATACAAATGGTATATTTTTAAATTCAGAAAATTATACCCAAAACGGCAGATTAGATTATAAAATCTTTACAGCTTCAGCAGATTATACTAAAAAAATCAACGAGCAGAACAAACTCTCATTTGGAGTGAAATATTCCAACAGTGACAATAGAAATACTGCTGATTATTATAGTTTTAATACTTTTATAGACAGCCGCTCACAGAATTTTTATTTCAATGAAAATATATATTCTGCTTATCTCAATTATTCTTTGTCCAAAGGAAAATTAAAGTATAATTTGGGATTGAGAAATGAATATACTGATGCTGATTTTCAAACGAATAAAGGATTAGACGGCAGGGTGAATTACAATAAATTTTTGCCTTCGGCAACGGTTACATACACTCATAATAAAAACCATACTTTTTATCTTCACGCTTCCAAACGATTTACCAGACCTTCTTTTTTCAGCTATGACCCTACCATCATGGTGGAGCAGACTGATGTGTGGAGTTCTGGAAATCAGCATCTGAAACCAATGGATTATTTTATCTCACAGGCAGGATATGTTTTGATGAAAAAATATTCTTTTGTGTTTCGTTATCTTTATTCAGAAAATAACATTATCAATGTTTCTAATCTATTGAACAGCGGAGTTTTATTTTCAAAACTTGAAAATGCTGGATATCAGAATACTTTTCTTTTTAATATTAATATTCCTGTAAAAATTGCTGATTTTTGGAATACGACCAATAAAATAAACCTTTCTCACAGCAGTTTCAAAGCAGGGCGGTATAATCTTTCAACTCAGTCTTATTATGCAACTTTGGAGAGCATTCATAGTTTTGATTTGTTCAAAAAAGTGAAATTAGATGTTTCTGTGAATTACTCTACGCCCAGCAGACAGAAGTTTAATTATAATTATTCCAATTTTTATACAGACCTGAATCTGAGAATTCCATTGTTTGAAAATAAAGCGAATTTAACACTGAATATTTCCGATGTTTTCAATACCAACAGAGTGAAAGGATATTCGGATATTAACGGAATTTATACATATAATTACACCAAAAATAATTCTCGCGGAATTTCAATAAAATTCTCTTATCAATTCCAAACAGGGAAGAAATTTGATAATGACATAAGAGACACCAGCATAGATGACTTGCTAAATAGAACAGGGAAATAGTGGGGAAAATGTCCTTTTGATGATGATTTGATTTTTTTGTGATATATTTGCCGCTGAATATATTTTGAAAAGTATATTGTTTTTAAATGTCTGAAAATCAATCGAACTTAAATCCGAAAGTAGATGATTCTGCCTCAAATAAAACTTTGAGAGTGGAAAATATGTTCGATAGAATAGCTCCAAAATATGATTTTTTTAATCGCTTGTTTTCGCTTAGAATAGACCTTTTGTGGCGAAAAAACTTGGTGAACTGGATGCAGAGCGATGACCCGAAACAAATTCTGGATGTTGCCACAGGAACGGGCGAACTGGCAATAGCGCTTTGGAAAAAATTTAGAGTGAAAATAACTGCTGTGGATTTGTCTCAAGAAATGCTCAATTTGGCCGATAAAAAAATCAAAGAGTTGGGAGCTGACATAACCATTCAGAAAGCAAATGCCGAAAATTTACCTTTTGAAAGTAATAAATTCGATGCTGTGAGCGTTGGATTTGGTGTAAGGAATTTTGAAAACTTAGAAAAAGGCCTAAATGAGCTGAGGCGAGTGGTCAAGGAAAACGGAAATGTCTATATTTTAGAATTTTCAAAGATGGAGGGAATTTTGTCGCCTTTGTATAATTTTTATTTTAGGAAAGTGCTTCCATTTTTAGCAAAGATGATTTCTGGTGAAAAGGAGGCGTATGCCTATCTGCCAGACTCTGTGCAGAATTTTCCTTGTGGGGAGAGAATGAAAAATATTTTATTAGATTTGGGGTTTTCAAAAGTGGAGTACAAAAAATTAAGTTTAGGAATTGTAACAATTTATAAAGCAAAAAAATAAGATGAAAAAATTGTTTGGAATATTATCATTGTTTGGATTTTTTTCAATGTCAGACGCGCAGTCGCTGTTTAATATCAGAGACAGACCAGATAGGCTGGAGTGGATAGATGTGGATAAATACAGCTATGGTTTTTATCTGAATGCCAATAGTTTTGACTATAAAGTGAAGCTAGCAAACGGATTTTCAGAGCAAAACAGCCCTGTGATAGTGAGAAATTCTGTGGGATTTGGGGCTGGACTTATAGGAAGAATGAAACTCAATGATTATCTAGATATTAGGCTGGAACCAGGGATTCAGTTCGTGGAGCGGGAGCTTACTTTTAAAAATGCTACAGTTTTAGCAGTAAATCCTGCAGATAGAGATTTATATACTTTGAGAAAGGTGAAATCCACTTATGTAGATGTTCCTGTGATGCTGGAACTTCATGGTAATAGATGGTTTAACTCTCGTCCTTACGCAGCGGGAGGGGTGAATTGGCTGGTGAATTTACAGTCAAATGAAAAAAGTGTGAATGACAATTTACAAGGGACTTTTAGGACGAGAACGAATAATTTCGCGTGGTCTGCGGAGATAGGAATACAGTTTTATTTTTCTAAATTTAAACTTACTCCCGCGATACGAGGAACATTCTTAATAAACAACGAACTAGTTCAGGATAATGCGACAACGCCTAACTACTGGGCAGGGACAATGTCTTCCTTAAAAACAAATGCACTGATGTTTGTCCTAAAATTTGAATAAAAAGAGAGCCATAGATGAAAGTTTATGGTTTTTTAATTTAAAATTTAGTAAAAATCCAAAAAAAATTGTAATTTTGCGTATTAAGGTTAGAACAAACTTCTGGAGATGTCAGTAGATTTAGATAAAAATTTTTCTGTATTAAGGGATAAAATTCTAAAAATCAATAAGGATTATAAAGAATTATCAAGAGAATATGAGGATTTGCAGAAAAAGTATGATTTGCTGAAAGGAAAATATGAAGAGGAGCAGAGAGAAAATCAGAAGTTGAAGGAGGAACAAAAAAAGATAAAATTGATTTCAGCAATTTCTGGTAATCCAGACCATAATAGATTGATGAAAAATCATATCAATAGACTGATTAAGGAAATTGATGCATGTATAGCTTATCTTAGAAATACAGGAATGTAATGGCTCAGCAGGAAATAAGAATAAATATCGCAGGGCGATATTATGCAATGTATATTACCCCAGAGCAGGAGGAAGTGGTGCGTAGAATAGGGAAAAATATAGAGATCACGATAAAGGAGATGGAGAATAACTATGCTACCAAAGACAAACAGGATGCTCTAGCGATGACTGCCCTTAGGCTTATGATAAATGCAGAGTTTAATTTACAGAAAAAAGATAGAGAGCTGAAAGAAGCTGATGAAAAGCTGAAAGAAGTAATAAATTTTTTGGAGGAACTGGAAGAGGATAACAAAGAATAATAAATGAAGCCTGCAATAATTCTAACTTTATTTAGGTAAACTCAACGCTAAACTATTACCGAGTAAAGGTCTGCTCAATGGCGTGCCGTCATCTTGTCGGATTACAGAGAGTAGAAATAAGCTCAAATCGTGTTGATAGGGAGTTTACTCTAACATCACAAATGGATTATTGTGGGTTTTTTGTAAAAATATTGGAAAGAAAAAATAATAAAATAGTTAATAGATAATGGAGATAATTTATATCATAATAGGTCTTGTAGTGGGAGCTTTGGGAGGAATTCTTTATTCAAGGAAAGCCACAAATTCCAAAGCTAATTTCATTATAAAAGATGCTAAACAAAACGCAGAGAATATCATTCAAAATGCCAATGTACAAGCAGAATCTATAAAGAAAGAGAGAATAGTTCAAGCAAAAGAAAAGTTTTTAGAATTAAAGACAGAACATGATGCCAATATCCAAGCTCGTGAGAAAAAAATGCAGGAAATAGAGAAAAGAGCCAAGGATAAAGAAAGTAAACTGAATGATGAACTCAGTAAAGTTTCTAGACTTGAAAAAGATTTAGAAAAACAACAGACTGAATATCAAAGAAAATCAGAAATCATTGATAAAAAACAAGCCGAGCTTAATGAAGCCATTTCTCAAAAAGTAGAAATGCTGGAAAAAATTTCTAACTATTCTGCCGAAGAAGCCAAAAAAGAATTGGTAGAATCTCTAAAAGCAGAAGCAAAAACTAGAGCCCAAGCCTATGTACAGAACATAATGGAAGAGGCTCAGATGAATGCGAAAAACGAAGCAAGAAAAATCGTTATTCAGACCATTCAGAGAATCGGGACAGAGCAGGCGATTGAGAATTCAGTTTCAGTATTTAATATAGAATCTGATGAGGTTAAAGGGAGAATTATCGGTAGAGAAGGGCGAAATATCCGTGCTTTGGAATCTGCTACAGGCGTGGAAATTATAGTGGATGATACGCCAGAAGCTATTTTGCTTTCGTGTTTTGACCCTGTAAGAAGGGAGATTGCACGCCTTTCGCTTCATAGACTCGTTACCGATGGTAGAATTCACCCTGCAAGGATAGAAGAGGTCGTAGAAAAAACCCGCAAACAGATAGAAGAGGAAATCATAGAAGTAGGTAAGAGAACAATAATAGATTTGGGTATCCACGGACTTCATCCAGAGCTTGTGAAAATAGTGGGTAGAATGAAATATCGTTCTTCCTATGGGCAAAACCTGTTACAGCACTCTAGAGAGGTGGCAAATATAGCTGCTACTATGGCTGCGGAGCTGGGATTAAATGTAAAATTAGCTAAAAGAGCAGGTCTATTGCACGATATAGGAAAAGTTCCAGAGGAAGAATCTGAGTTGCCACACGCGCTTTTAGGAATGCAGTGGGCAGAGAAATTTGGTGAAAACCCAGAGGTTGTCAATGCTATCGGTGCACACCACGATGAGATAGAAATGACATCTTTATTATCTCCAATCGTTCAGGTAGCCGATGCAATATCAGGAGCAAGACCTGGAGCAAGAAGACAAGTTTTAGAATCATATATCCAGAGATTGAAAGATTTAGAAGCGGCAGCATTAAGCTTTGATGGAGTTTCTAATGCGTTTGCGATACAAGCAGGTAGAGAACTGAGAGTAATGGTAGAGAGCAGTAAAGTGAATGATGAGAGAGCTCATCAGCTTTCGTATGATATTTCAGAGAAAATACAAAACGAACTGACTTACCCAGGACAAGTAAAAGTAACCGTAATCCGTGAAACGAGAGCAGTAAATATAGCAAGATAATTTTGAAGCCTTCCTTTTTGGGAGGCTTTTTGTAATCTTATGAAAGATGAATTTTTGATGAAAAATAGAGTTTATAAATGAAATTAATTCTCTAATAAAAAATATATT
>CALAEK010000088.1 GCA_937890925.1 uncultured Riemerella sp. | reverse complement strand
GCCGTTGGTATGATGGTGAGCTGTTCTATCTTTAAAAGTTCAAACAATATGAATGCAGCAATTGAAAAATACAAATACCTACACGAAAACTTAGGTAGTAAAGACTACGAAGTAGTGGAAATTATTCCTAGAACACAAGAGATTAAATTCTTTAAAATAGATACTATAGGGAAATTTATGTTAGTTACAGGTGTCTCTTTTGAAGAATGGAGAAAAGAACGTTGTTTTTTAAAAGTTGATTTCGAGGGCAACATCATAGGACACCCTGAAGGAGGAGGGGATTTATTGAATGACGGCACTATAATAGATGAAGATAAAGGGTATTGTAAATCTATTATTAATGATGATATGACTTGGCATCCTTTTATTCAGTTGCCTTTTGAGTTTGATACTCGTTACTATACTGAGGCTTATAAAAAATATGTAAGTCAAGATTATGACAATTGGCTAAAAATATTCAAAGAATATTACAATAAAGCTGAGTATGTATATTTAAAATGGTCTGGCTATTATTTTAAATACCGCAACCAATGGTATTGGATGTTAGACGATATCGTACCAGATGAAAAATTGGAAGAATTTCATACCCAATACCCCGCCCGTGAAACGGCTTCTCGCTTTATAGAACCTTACAAAGGAGACCCCTTTTACCCTGTAAAAGATGAAGATAAATATGCCGTTGAATTACAAGATATAAAAAGAAATAATATTAATATATAGTAAGTTTTTTTCATATTTTTACAGAATAATATTCTTTAATTGAGGTGTCAAGTTAAGGGCATACCAACTGAGGTTGGAAAATAGGTTCTCTTTCAAGCATTCTTTTTATTAAACTGTTAAAGATAGTCTCTTTGCTCTGTGAGCGATTGATTCTAAAACTATACACAGCTAAATAGCGGTCTATGTTAAATTCTGATACCCAAGAATATATACCTCTTATCCAAGATTTTACTTGGTGTATTACTTTGTGTAATGTAGAAAAATTCTTTCCGTCATTACTCGGTTTTTGAGTTATATCAAAGTCTTTTATAGGATTATATCCTTTCCATTCGTCAGTAGTAACTTGTGCTGTTTTACTAATATGTTTGTCAAATATTGTTCGTAATGATTTTGATTGAAAAAGCAAATATATTGATAAATTTCTAAACCATATCCGAGGAAGGATTTTTGGTGAAAAATAGCTTTTATCTATCCGCAATCCCAGTTGTAGAGAACATCTTCAAAATTGAGTTTCTCCAAGTTTTCTTTGCTGATAAAGAAATTACCAACTCCTACATCTCCCCACATTATAGGATAGTATTCCTCTTCCTCATTCCAGTCAGAGTCTATTTGTAGAAGGAGTTCTGTGTAGGTTCCTGCCTCACGAGGGTCATCTTGTGCGAAAGCAGGGTAGCCGCCTATTTTGTGTCCTGACCCATAATTTAGGATTTTGTGGATATTGTCTGGCATTTTAAAAATATTCATGATTTCATCATCAGGAAAATCTTTTTTCCATTTATCTGCATATACTTCATCAAAAAAATTATCAGCTGTGGAAACTCCTTCTTTAGTTTTTGTAAAGGACAAAGCAAACTGATGCTCTGGCTCAAAGGGAAGCTCACAGTCTTCTAAAACATAGATTTCTCTAATGTCTTTTTCCTGCATCCCATCCGAAAATGTAGGATGATACACTACATGGCTGAAATCAGAATAATCGTCATAAATACTCTGAGCTATCCAAAACTGCAAAAGTCCTTTTTTAGGATAAATGCTGTTTTCTGGCAGCTGCTCGCAGTTGATCTGTGCGAGCATAAAGAGCAGGTCGCCCTTTGGTGTAGTGGGAATAGCGCCTCCTGCTGGGATATAGGGAAGCCCGCCGAACTTGCTGTCAGTCAGTGATAGCTGCTCAGCAAGTGTAATGGAAATACGGATGACTTCACGCTCTGCGGTTTGGTTTAGTTCTTCTGCGAATTTTATTAATTGTTCTTTTGTAGGGATCATTTTATTTGTAACTTGTAGAGTTTTTATTTTCAAATTGACATCATCTCAAAAATTATAACCATTCTAATGTGTTTGCATTGTCAATCAATTTATTGAATAGAATATTAGCATTTTCTCTAATGGAGTTTCTGTATTCATTAGGAATTTTTTTTTCAACCCTATTAAACCAATTATCAAAAGTCTCCCTCCATTGAATAACTTGAGATTCTTTTAATCTTGATGTTAAATCACTTGGGGATTTTTCTGAAATTAGTAATAAAATGTCGATATAGCCTAATACAGCTTGACATATTTCATTAGTATCTTTGAGCCAATCGATATGTTCCTGAATTTTTTTGATTGAAAAATCGATATATGCAATAAATACTAAATCAGCCCTGTCATTCTCATAGATGTCCGTTCCGTATATTTTCATGTTTTTTAATTTTTATTAAAAGAATTTAAATTTATTTAGCCTGCATAAGTTTTGTGGAGTGGTTTTTCCTGTTACATTGCAGAATTATTGACTTTGTGTTTTATGGCTAAGTTTTCAAACATTTCATTTTCTTTGTTTTTATTCGAAAGAAAATAAAAATTCTGCAGAGATAGTTTAGAAAAAACATCGCTGATGCTTTGAAAATCTACCTTTGAGAAAGTTATAGCCAAATTTTTTAAATTTTTTAGAGCGTATATATCACTGATATCTTCTAAGTTTTTGCAATTTAGAATTTGTAGTGTATGCAGAGTATCTGATTTCAATTTGGGAATAGAAATCAGCCCTTTGACAGTATTGATATCCAATCTCTCTAAATTCAAGCAACTAAGAAATGAAAAATTAGATAGTTTTCTGCAATTAGTCAATGATAAATGGGTGATATTCGGGAATTTAGATGCTAGTGTCTGCTCGTCTATGAGTTCGTTCAGCACTTCTAAGTTTTTCATGCTGATTTTCTCATCCAAATTAGCTAAAGCAACTTTTCTTAATGACAAATTCTCGATGGGATTATTATTTATAATATCATAGTATTTATCTCGAAAAACCAAATCATTCACATATAAACTGGATATTTTGTCAAATTTTCTTAGAGGAGAAAAATCAATATTTTTATTTAAATTTCCACTTATTGTAAAAGTTCTAAGGTCATTGATATGGTCTAATGCATCAATATGAGAAAGAGGTGCCGCCTGATGAACTAAAATATCAAGAAGATGAATACTGGGTAAAAATGTAAGAACATCTAAGCCATTTATAGAATCGTTTGATGAATTGTCTTCCAAAATAACGATTAGTTTAAATCCATCTATATCTTTAATAATCTTGGCTAAGTCAAGTAAAATATTTTCTGGGATTCCGCCATATATGGACAGGCTTTTATTTTTTTTAATGGAAAAAATCACATCATCGGATAAGTCCCTTGTATTCGTGGTTAGCCTTACATGATTTATATGGGCGTATGTATTCTTCTCTTGGCTCATAGATTTTTATTCTAATGGTAGTGTGTATATTTTCTTATATCTATTTTTTTTAGATTTGGCATTTCTT
>CALAEK010000087.1 GCA_937890925.1 uncultured Riemerella sp. | reverse complement strand
TACGAGATTCGCCTTAGTCTCGTGGGCTCGGAGATGTGTATAAGAGACAGTATCAGTCCTCTATAACATCATGAATATGAGCTCTAAATAGATGATCCGATCGATATAAAACAAACATATCTTTTTCTTTTTTTATAACATAAAAAACTTTAACCTGATACCTTGAATCGTTTTTTATGATTTTTGATAATTGATTTCTATTTATTATGGGGAAATAAATGTTTTTAACCCTTTTTCTTGGAATACTTCTTCCATACGAAAATTTTATTTTTTTATTTGAAGTTAAATAAATATCGAAATAGTGAAATTTATTCTTTTGTCTACAATGTTTATCTATTTTTGGGTTATACATTATATAGATTGTATCTTCTTTTATCTGTGAAAAGAAGAACAAAGGAAATAAGAATAATGTTATTTTTATTAAATTTTTCATAATATATGTTTTTTAGATTAAGGACAATTTTTAGATGCTGTTTTGTACCAATGCCGATAGGTATTCTTTATTTTATCTTTTTCTGCTTGAGGAAGGTTTTTCCAAGTAATCGTTTCTTCAAGACCTATCCAAGCCATTGCTTCGGCTTGCTCATTAGTAATAGAAGCATCTACTTGTCTCACAAAATTCTTTATAATACCTCTATAGTGAGCTGCCATCATATCATGCTGTGGAGACTCATCTAAATATCTATCATAATAATCAAACAAACCTGGGAAATCAGAATTTTCTAACATTTTCTCTAAATTTTTCCAGTCTATCCGTCCTCCACTTGTAGATGCTACTGTTAGCAATTTTCTATAGATTTCTGCATGTATCATCTCGTGCATGAAAGTTCTTGCAATATCCGCAGTTGGTCTATCTAATTGATTGGTATTAAAAGTTATTTTTATTTCTCTATTGCGAGGAGATCTAGTACTCGCATTTACACCATCTTTTAGAATCCCTACATCAAAAATTAAATGCTCTGTAGAAAAATCACTATCAAAATTTTTTAAATACTGTTTAAAATTAGCAGTTTTTTTTATTTTATTATAAATACAATTCAATTTTTTATGCTCTTTAAAAGCTATAGTAGGCTTCACTAAGTCTGGTCGTTTCCAGTCTTCCAATACAGACTTTAATAAAACTATATCTCGTATATTGTGCAACTCTAATAATTCTCTAATTTCTTCCCATTCCACCCCTGGGTTAGCCCTCATAAAATCCCCCAAAGCCCTAAATACTGGCAAATAGCTCTCCCAACTAATAAACCTATTCTTATCAAGCACCCAGACACTATTTTCCGCTGCCAGATTATTAGCTTCACTAGGATTCTCCAAAAGATAGTCAAACATCTGACTCACTCGTACACTATATTCTGCAAGCTCTGCGTTTGCCACTTTGGAAGTATTTTGATTATAGACATCCAAATCATTAAACATTCTCTCCTTATCAGAAAACACCTTAAGCCTTCTATCCAAATCTTGTATTGTAGATTGACTAATCGGTTTTTCTCTCATCCATTTTCTCACAGAGTTTAGAAGAATATTTTTATTTGGCTCTACAAGATAATTCCAGTGTGTGAAATTAGAACTATTTTTTAATTCATTTAGTAGCCAGTCTGTAGCCACTCCTCCCGTACTTGCACTATGATTACCACTTCCTCCCCATCCTGTATATGTTTCCTCCCGACTCCCACATGCATCTATCACATCTATTGCATAATGAGCATCATTCATATAACCTGGCTTACAAGACTCTCCTACCCCATGTTGTCCACCATTAGTACAAGGAACTTCATATAAAGAAATATACAAACAATTTGCTCCACTGTTCATCTCTTTTATTCCCTCTACTTGTATATCTTTTGTAATACTTTTATTTTCCAATTTAGTTCCTGTAATCAATTTTCCATTTTGATAATCTGAAGAAACTACTACTTGTAATTTTTCATTTAGTATTTGAATGGTTCCTGTAAGATCTTTAAAAATATCCTGTTCATCTTTTGGTCTATTCTTTGGAATTATTTTTAAATACTGCATTCTCTGGACATTTTTCTCATGAGATAAAACTATCTGCTGCACCAAATAATATGGTGTTTTAGAACTATATACTGCTATTGGAAGGGTATAAGTCGTAATATTATTTTTTCTATCCGAAATTTCTCTATACAATATATCATTCAAAGGATATTGATTAGATTCAGTAGACATTTTATTTACCACTAAATTCATAGAACTAAGAACCCTGATCCCAAACAAGAGTATTTCTCTTTACTTCACTTGCAGGGACTAACCGAGAAGAAATTCTTCCTCCTATATTTATAGTATTTTTTTGATTGGACACGGATGTTTCTATCAATTCTGATTCACTCCTGCACCCCAATAGACCAACTAATAAAATTGTATAAGAAATTAATTTAAGTTTCATAATATTTAGTTTTTAAATAAAAATTTTTGTTAAATTTTATTTTCCTCCTGATGCTTTATAATATTCTAATGCTTTAGACATGTGTTTATCCATATCTTTTCTTCTGTTCTCTGGACTTGGGTGAGTAGATAGGAACTCCGGCTGTCTTGCTCCACTAGATGCCGCCTCCATTCTATGCCAGAACGGCTGAGCTTCTCTAGGGTCATACCCTGCTATCGCCATTAGGTAAAGTCCCATTTCATCTGCTTCCAGCTCCTGCCTTCTTCCATATGCTAGAAGCCCCACTTGCGCTCCTATTGGATACAACTGGTTAAAAACTGATGCCATTGCATTATTCTTAATCGCTCCACTAACCAATGTTCCTCCCACTTGAGCCAACATTGCTGAAGAAACTCTCTCATTTCCGTGTCCTGCCAGTGCATGGGCTACTTCGTGTCCCATAACCACAGCCACACCTGTTTCTGTCTTACATATAGGCATAATTCCTGTGTAGAATGCTACTTTCCCGCCTGGCATACACCATGCATTGACTTGTTTGTCTTCAATCAAATTAAATTCCCAATTATAGCTTGACAAAGCCTTTTCCCTCCCAATCGCTTTATAATAACTTTCTGCTGCATTTTTTATTCTCTGTCCTACATTTTTTACTTGTTTTGCTTCATTGGTATTACTTATTACTTTTGATTTAGACAAAGTATTTCTATACTGGGTGAGTGCCATCTGCGCTAGTTCGCTGTCATTCTGAAACTGCAGACTGCTTCGCCCTGTCATAGGGTTCGTAACACAAGCTACAAACACTGCTGAACATAGTAACCCTGAGGCTAAAACTTTTACTTTCATATTTTAAATTTTATCCAAATGTATAAATTTTAGTTCAAATATAAATAAAAGTTCAATTTATTGTTATTAAGTCTTTTTTATTTTTCAAGATTTGCTTTAAATTTGCAACGGATAAAAACTATATATAATCGATGCTTGATTGGATTTCACAACTTTTATTACCAAACGAAAACCCTACAGCTATACAATCTCTGATTGTGATGATTTTAACAATTGGCTTAGGAGTATTTTTAGGAAATTTAAAGATTAAAAACACTTCTTTAGGAGTTTCAGCAGTGATGTTTGCTGGACTTTTTTTGGGACACTATGGCTATAGGATGGATGCTTCCATTTCTAACTTTATCAAAGATTTGGGGCTTATTTTCTTTGTCTATGCTATTGGATTACAGCTCGGTCCATCATTTTTTTCAGCCTTTAAAGCTCAGGGGCTGAAATATAACATTTTAGCGGCGAGTGGTATTCTACTGAGTACTTCATTGGCTTTCATCATATTTCTAAATACAGATTTAGGAATAGAAAACACTGTGGGGATTTTGTCTGGTTCGGTAACCAGCACACCTGCCCTAGGAGCCGCGAAAAATATGATTGACGAACTACGCCCACAGTTCCCTGACAGACACCTGAACAGTCCTGCCATAGGCTACGCCATCACCTATCCTATGGGAGTTTTGGGAGTTATTTTTTCTATTATTCTGGCAAGAGTTCTGCTGAAAATAGATCCACAGAAAGAACTGGTTAAATTCAGAGAGCGTATTATACAGCGTTCCCAGCCCATTATTCCAAAGAAATGTAGAATTACAAATCCTCATTTCGTGGGTAAAACCATTCGTGAGGCAATTAAAGAAATTGACAAGAACATCATCGTCACACACCTAAAAAGAAGCGGCACCAAAGAAGTGATCACTCCTGAATCCAGTGTAATTCTAAATGACAGAGATGTCCTAATGATTGTAGGAACTGAGCCTGATGTGGACTTTTTCATCAGCCAAATAGGGCGAATTTCATCAGATTCCTTCATCGAGGGAGGAGAAATCATGGTCAAAAATCTCTTTGTGACCAAAAAAACTGCAGTGCATAAGAAATTATCCGACCTAGATTTATTCGGAAAATATGACTTGAAAATCACCCGTATTTTCCGCGCTGGGGAAGAAATTCTGGCAAGACCTTCGCTTGTTCTATTCTATGGAGACAAAATCCGCGTTGTAGGAAAAGAAGAATCTATCCAAAAGGCAAAAGAACTGATAGGCGACTCGGAAAAAGTCCTGCTAAAACCAGATTTCTTGTCTTTATTTGGGGGAATTCTTTTAGGGATTTTAATTGGTTCTATACCTATTTTTGTCCCATCTATGCCGTTGCCGATAAAGCTAGGTTTTGCTGCAGGGCCTCTATTGGCAGCCCTTATCATCAGCCGTTATGGAAGAATTAGTTTTATTTATTCTTATTTCAATAATGGGGGGATTCATTTTATGCGAGAACTGGGAATTTGTTTATTCTTCGCTTCATTAGGAATAACTGCTGGAGCCAAATTTTATGATAATTTCGTTCATTATAATGGTTGGCTGTGGCTGTTTTACGGCTCTATCATCACCCTTATCCCTTGTATTTTCATTATTTTAGTAGGAAGATTTTACTTCAAACTGGATTTTCTAAGCTTATCGGGGCTAATCAGTGGGGCTTATACAGACACTGCGGCGCTGTCTTTCAGTACTTCTTATTTGGATTCAGATATTCCTGTTCAGGCGTATGCACAAGTATATCCGATGGTAACCATTCTAAGGATTTTCATTGCCCAGATGCTGATTTTATTATTTATTTAAAACTTATAATCAACAAAAATTTAAGGAAAAGAGTGTCATTCTCTTTTCCTTTTTTATTTATTTTATTATTAAAAAACATTTATTAAACATTATTAGATTTAGATATAATATAAAAAGCGTACCTAATAAATTAGGTGCGCTTTTTATATTTCTATATTCTAAATTTATTATTCAGCAGATTCTTCTTTTGCTGCTTTTTCAGAAGATTTCTTTTGAGACAAACCTTCTTTTACAGAAGCAGAAACGATAGAAAGAATCATATCGATAGATTTAGAAGCATCATCGTTTCCTGGAATTACGAAGTCTACTTTTCTAGGATCTGAGTTAGTATCCACGATACCAAATACAGGAATACCTAATTTTTTAGCTTCTGTAACCGCGATGTGCTCTCTCATGATATCTACCACGAAGATAGCAGAAGGAAGACGAACCATATCAGCGATAGAACCTAAGTTCTTCTCTAGATTAGCTCTTTGTCTGTCTACTTGCAATCTTTCTTTTTTAGATAAAGTTTCGAATGTACCATCTTTCTTCATTTTATCAATAGCGTTCATTTTCTTAACTGCTTTTCTGATAGTAACGAAGTTAGTAAGCATTCCACCTGGCCATCTTTCTGTGATGTAAGGCATATTAAGTTCTTGAGCGTGTTTTGCTACTACTTCTTTAGCTTGTTTTTTAGTAGCTACGAAAAGAACTTTTTTACCAGCTGAAGTGATTTTTTCAAGAGCAGAACAAGCCTCCTCTAATTTCACAGCTGTTTTATGTAAATCAATGATGTGAATACCATTTTTCTCCATAAAAATGTATGGAGCCATATTAGGATTCCACTTTCTAGTCATGTGACCGAAATGTACTCCTGCTTCTAATAAGTCTTTAACTTGAACTTTTGCCATTTTTTTGTTTTTTGTTAGTTTACTTTCCGCTGTTACGCAATCAACATGTTCTTTGATGGGAGAACTGTTTAGATGCTAAACTAAACGGGCAATTTTTACTTTCTGCTAAGCGAAACGCCTCGCATACTTGTGTATAAAATAGTTTTTGCGAAACAATATACAGATGAAACTGAATATTGAATACAAAATATTAACGCTTAGAGAACTGGAATCTCTTTCTCGCTTTTTTCTGACCTGGTTTCTTTCTTTCTACCATTCTTGCATCTCTTGTAAGAAGTCCTGCAGGTTTTAGAACAGCTCTAAACTCCTCGTTAATCTCACACAATGCTCTAGATACTCCAAGTCTGATAGCTTCAGCCTGACCTGTTGTTCCTCCTCCTACTACATTGATAGTAACATCGTACTGACCAACAGTTTCAGTCAATAAAAACGGCTGATTTACTTTGTAAACCAATACATCTGTGCAGAAATAAGTTTTTGCATCTTTCCCATTAACAGTAACATTTCCTGTCCCTGGTTTCACATAAACTCTTGCTACAGAAGTTTTTCTTCTTCCTATCTTGTGAACTATAGACATAATTATTTTATTTCGTTAAGGTTAATTACTTTTGGCTGTTGAGCTTCATGTTTGTGCTCACTTCCTTCATAAACATGCAGATTTTTAAGAATAGCTCTTCCCAATCTATTTTTTGGAAGCATACCTCTTACCGCATGCTCTATCAATCTCAGACTATCTTTTTTCTGCAATTCTTCAGCTGTTAATGATTTCTGTCCACCTGGGTATCCTGTATGCCAGATATACTCCTTGTCTGCCCACTTATTGCCTGATAAAGCAACTTGTCCTGCATTCAAAACGATTACATTATCTCCACAATCTACATGAGGAGTGAAATTCGTCTTGTGCTTACCTCTCAAAATCTTTGCAACTTTGGAAGCCATTCGCCCCAAAGGCTGCCCAGCAGCATCTACCACAACCCATTCTTTATTAGTGGTAGCCTTGTTTGCTGATACTGTTTTGTAACTTAATGTATTCACAATTTATCATTTATGATTAAACATACTTTTCCCATAAAGGGTTTGCAAAGGTATGAATAATTTTTGAAATAGAGAAAAATATTTTCTTTTTTATTTCTAATAATCATTCTCTCCCATCCCTAAAACATGATAAAAATCACACAAATAAACTCCTCTAAATCATTAAAATAAACTAAATTTGTCATATAAATTCTAAAATTATCTATTATGAAACATTTTTTATCTGCTTTAGCACTTGGGTGCTTGCTTTTGTCCTGTAACAGAGACATTGAAAACAACAAAACCCATGAAACCCCAGCACCTCAAAAGGAAAAATTAGTATTAATTAATAAATTATCAGGAAACACTTCTGTAGATTTTTTGTATAAAAATGGGAATGAAATTGAATCTGCAAGAACAGATGGAATGGGAAAATCCAACATTGATTATGAGTATGACACATATGGAAGAATAATAAAAGAGCGCCGTTTTTCTTATAATCATACTCAAAATTTTGAAACTAATATAACTTACCAATATGATGGTCAAGGCAGAATAACTTCCTCACATGCAATAAGTTCCAAAATTCACCCTGCTTGTTCTGTTGAGAGAAAACACACATACACTTACCAAGGAAACAAAGTTACTATCAAAATAGAAATAAGTACTGATAACTGTTCTTCTCCCGCTGAAGCAGGAAAAGAAAAAACAATAACTCTTCTTGTAGAAAACGGCAGAGTTACCAAAAGATTTAATGATCAAAACCAAGTTGCAGAAACTATAGAATACCACAACACTAAAAACGCTCTTAGAAACATAAAAGGTTTTCCTGCTTTAGTTGTAGAGTTTTATCTCAGAAGATTTACCTATGAACTACCTTTCTATAATGGTATCGAGAATGTACATTACCTTAGTTTTATAGATAATGTTAAAACTATAGATTATCCTAATAGAGATTATATAATGTACGAATATAGAACTGAAAACTATGAGCTTACCAACAAGGACTATCCTCATAAAGTCATAGCACTCGACAAATCACATAATGATCCTACCCAACAATCATTGGTATATATGTATGATCTATCTTACATAGAAGAATAATATCATCATAAAAAACAAAATAGGGTGCATCAGAATTCCGATGCATCCTATTTTATAAAATATTAGTTTTAAGTCTTATACTTCGTTTTATGGAAGATTCTCACTAAAAAACGCCTCTAACTTATCAAAGGGAATTACTCCTGCTTGATTGTCGTAAAAATCAGTGTGACGTGCATTAGGAACAATTAGCAGTTCTTTTTTTTCAGTTCCAATTGACT
>CALAEK010000086.1 GCA_937890925.1 uncultured Riemerella sp. | reverse complement strand
TGCGCGAGGCCTATCGAAAGAATAAGCATTTGCTTTATAACAAGTTGCCAAACGGCAAAAAAATAACCCTGGGTTTCCTTTGGTTGGATGCCAAACACCACACTTCGGCCGTGGTTGAAGACAAGGTGCAGAACCTGTTACGCCGTATAGGAGAAAGCTTATGAATGCGCTTCGTGCCCTTTTAGGTCTGTTGCGGCGTGTTGCAGTGTGGCTTTTGTTGCTGCCCATCCGCTTTTATCAGCTGGCCATTTCGCCGTGGCTGGGGAGCAACTGCCGTTATCAGCCCACATGTTCTCAGTATATGCTGGAAGCCCTGAAAACACACGGTCTTCTGAAAGGATTATTTTTAGGAACAAAGAGAATTTTGAGCTGTCATCCATGGGGAGGCAGCGGCTATGACCCAGTTCCACCTAAAAAAAGAAAGTAAATTTAAAATGAAAGATAAAATAAGATTTTTTATTCTGTTTGCATTATTGCCGTTTCAGTTGTTCTTTTCACAAGAATACAAAAATGGTTTTTCTGACGGAAGTATAGTAACTAAAAAGGGAAGCACTCCCGTAAAAATATTTGTAAGCCCTGATATGAAGCAGGTTTATGATGCTCTCGGTTCAGAGAATGCAGATGTTTTGGTGATTCTTAATAAATACAATACAGAGCCGTCTAGTCAGAGAGAATATGAATATTTGGCTCCATATTATGAGGAGTTTAAAAAGAAAGGCTATTTTATTCTTAATGAGAATTTTATGCCTGTTGGTGAGGAAGGAATGTCCGCAGAATCCCTCAAAAGCTACAAATATATTTTGAAGTCCAATCAGCTGACAAAGCTGGATTCACAGATGAGTAAAATGGTATGGCTAAATACCGAGTTTAGCATTTGGAATCCTAATGAAGGCATAGACATTTTTGGTTTTAAACTGAGATATTACGGGCTGATGTTTGTTTTTGCTTTTGGATTTGGAATTTTGATAATGAGACAAATTTTCAAAATAGATAAGATAGATGAAAAATTCATAGATCCGCTCTTTACATGGACATTGCTGGGAACTATTTTTGGGGCGAGAATAGGGCATGTGGTTTTCTATGAACCGAGTTTGTTTGTAACGGATTTTTGGAGTGTTTTCCTGCCTATTAGGACAAAACCTACGCTGGAATTTACGGGTTTTTCTGGGCTGGCGAGCCATGGAGCTACTATCGCATTGATTTTGACGACTTTATATTATAGTTATAGAATTATTAAGAAAAATCCGTTTTGGGTTTATGACAGATTAGGAATTGTTATTGCATTAGGAGGGGCTTTTGTGCGGATGGGGAATTTTTTCAATTCTGAAATTATCGGAAAACCAGCGAGTGAGACTTCACCATTTGCGATACTTTTTCCACAGCAAAGCATAGAATATGGAGCTATAGTTCCGAGGTATCCTACTCAGCTTTTTGAGGCTTTTGGGTATGTTTGTTTATTTATTTTATTGGCTGTTTTGTATAAATTTACTCGTAAAAAATATCAGCAGGGATGGCTGTTTGGGCTGTTTTTTGTGATACTTTGGAGTATTCGTTTCTTTGTAGAATTTCTGAAAGAGCCGCAGGGAGATGAGGTTATCACATTTGCAGGGCTCAATACTGGGCAGGTTCTGAGTATTCCATTTATGCTGGCAGGTGTGGCGATTATGATTTATTCCAAGAAAAATAAAATAGAACCAGCCGAATAAGGTTGATTTACAAGGTTTTTGCTTTGTAATCAATTTTTGAAAAAGAAGAAAAATGATTTTAAATTCAAAAATTTACGGACAGGAAATTCAGGAAACTCCTCTGTTGGTTTTTCATGGGTTGTTCGGAATATCAGATAATTGGGGGACTTTCGGAAGGGAATTTGGTCAGTGGATGCCTTGCCATTTGGTGGATTTGAGAAACCACGGAAAAAGTTTTCATTCGGATGAAATGTCTCATCAGATAATGGCGGAGGATATTTTAAATTATATCAATCATTATCAATTAGATAAGGTCAATCTTCTGGGGCATTCGCTTGGCGGTAAGGCAGTGATGCAGTTTGCGATTTCTTATCCAGAAAGGGTAAATAAACTTGTCGTAGCAGACATAGCGCCAAGGGCTTACAGACCGCATCATCAGACCGCTTTTGAAGCTTTGCAGAGTGTGGATTTTTCTGCTGTTTCAGCTCGTAAAGATGTGGAACTTCAGTTGGAAAAATACATTACGGACAGAGCCATGCTTTTATTTCTTCTTAAAAATCTCTATTGGGAGCAGGAAAACAAACTGAACTGGAGATTTAACCTAAAAACTCTTTCCGAGAAATATGCTGATTTGGTGGGAAATATAGAGAGAGAAGGTGTTTTCGGAGGGAAAACTTTATTTCTCGCTGGCGAAAAATCTAATTACATCCTTCCAGAAGATGAAATCCTAATTCGTGAAAAATTCCCTGACAGCCAGATTGTTAAGATTAAAAATGCAGGGCATTGGCTCCAAGTAGATAATTCGCAAGATTTTAACAATTCTGTTAAAGATTTTTTAATAAAAGGCTAATCATAACATAGATCAATTTTTGTGTGAATAAAAAGTTTTATATTTACACAAATTAAAAATTTTAAAATTATGTCAAGCATTAAAACTACAAATCCTGCCACAGGCGAGGTATTAAAAGAATATCCAGAAATGACATCTGGTGAGGTTTCAGAAATTATTGCACAAGCTGATGCAACCTTTAAAGAATGGCGTAAAAAATCTTTTTCAGAAAGAGCAAAAGTACTCTATAACGCTGCAAGAATCATGCGTGAGCGCAAAGAAGAATTGGGTAAATTATGCTCTATCGAGATGGGAAAACTTCACAAAGAAGGTATCGCAGAGGTGGAACTTTGTGC
>CALAEK010000085.1 GCA_937890925.1 uncultured Riemerella sp. | reverse complement strand
AACTAATGATTATTGAAAAATATGATGTAAAAGAAATTTTACAACAATATTTTATTGATAATGATTGGGCGTGGAAAGTGTTTGTCTATGGAAATGTCTTAGATTATTATTTCATTAAGAGACTGAAAGAGAATTATAATACTATAAAGCAAATTTGTGAAAATAATAAGTTTCTACTAAAACGAGGATTACAAAAAGATAGTTTAAATAGACAAAGGTTGTTAGTATCTGATTTAGTAGGATTACCTTTTGTAAATACACAGAAAAAAGATTTACAAAATGCCTTTATTCTATTTAGAGAAAAATGGACAGAACAATATGTTTCTATATGCCCTCCCAAAGATATTTTTAAAGCACCTATATTACTGTCTAATAAAGGAGTTGATAGATTTTTTAACATAAAATCTGCTATTAGTTACTGTGATGCTGTTTTTACCGATTCTTTATTAGGAATAAAGGGATATAATGATTCTGATATTTCAACACTAAAATCTATATCTGCTATATGGTCATCATTGATTTCTAATTATTTTATAACTCATACAGCATCCTCTATTGGAATAGAGAGAGAACAAATACATATTAAGGAAAAACTTGATATTCCTTATAACTCTAGTGATCGTTTAGTAAAATTATATACTAAAATAGAAAAGTATTCAAAAAAATATTATGGCTTAGTAGATGAAGTGTTTAATAGAAATAATAAGCATGCTTTACAAAAAGAAATACAGAATTTAAATGAAGAGGTTATAAACCTATACAACTTATCCAATCAAGAAAAAAGTTTGGTAGATTATACTAATTCTGTAACAATCCCTTTGTTAAAAGGTAATAATGTACAACCTAAAAAAGTTATAAAAAAATTGCCTTATCAATCGAATATTTTGAATAGTTATGCTCAAATATTCATAGACCATTTTAGAAAAAGGTTCAATTCTGATGGACACTTTTTTGAAGTAGAAATTATTCATTCAAAACATACTATTTTAATGAAGTTTAAGGTTGTTTCCGAACCTTCAAAATTCGAAAATAGTATTGAATGGAATAAAAAAGGAAACAAAGAACTTTTAAAAAATATCACAGATTTAGGGTTTGAAAATTTAAGTAATAATCTATATCTACAGAAAGATATTAAAGGTTTTGAACCTGATTATTTTTATATAGCAAAACCTAATCAATATAAATCTTGGCATTCTGCATTAGCATACTTGGATTTATTAGAGTTTATAGAAGCATTTTTCAAAATAGAAAGAGGAGATTATGATGAGAATTAATAAGCCTACATATACATCTTTCTATATTGATAGAAATTTTGAATTTATTTTGATTCAGATATATCAATGCTATCAAAGAATGTTGAAAGATTATCCTTTCATTGAAAATAATGAAAATAAAATAAGAAATAGACTATGTAAAGATTATTTAAACAATCAGATAATTGTAGATGAATTAAAATTGAATAACTTTGCATTTGAAATAGAATCAGGGATTGTAGATGATAACTATAAAGAAATAGGCTATGCAGACATAAAGGTAATTAATTTAAAAGAAAGAGCAGGATCTGTAAATGCTAATTACATTATTGAGTGTAAGAGACTTGACAATAGTTCTGTCCTGAATAAAGCATATATAAATGAGGGAGTAAATAGATTTGTTGATGAGAAATATCCTACATATTACAAAGTAAATGGAATGATAGGATTTATTGTAAAAAGTTTTGATGACAGTATCTCTTTCTTCAAGAACTTTACTCAATACCAATTTATTCCTGATTTTCAATACTCATATAAATCAGATCATATAATCAAAAGAGGAGAAAAGATAACTTTATATCATTTAGCATTAGATTTCTCTTCAAAAATAAAGAAATCTCCCTAATTAAGAGGGGCTATAATTGAAAAACCAATAGAAATTATGTTTTTTCCAATAGAAAACGGGAAATCATACCTGAATTTTATGTAAAAAACTATGATGACAAATAAAAAATAATGAAAAATTTTATTCTTTTATATTTTCTTTGATAATAAGCTCTACCTCTTTGGTTATTCTACGGTAGTTTGCCATTAGCGTTTCTTCTTTTCGGTCTTTTCCAGTTTTATCAATGAAAGAATAATAAGTTGGCATTTTTACATAGTTTTCTTCCTCTTCTTTAATGGCTTTCATATCTAAATTGATTTTCCCACTTATTGCTGATGATTTGTATTCTTCAGAATTATTTTCTTCACTTCCTGCTATCATTCCTACCATTTCTCCTGTACGGAGTGCTGCGATTTTTCCAGCAGGAATCATATTATCCATTTTTTCATTGATAGAAGTGGTAGTTCCTTGATTAGAAATGGATTGAGAGTAAGTTTTTTGTTTTATTTTACCAAACATTTTTTCAAGCCAGTCCAAAGTGTTTTTATCACGGGCTGAACCAGAGAGAATATTCCCAATAATTGCAGAAATAGTGTCTGCTACTTCTTTTTTATAGAACTGCCGAAGCTGTGGAATTTCTTGCAGACCAAGAACTACGGCAACTTTGTTACTTCGTGCAGTGGCAATAACATTATCAATTTTATGAATGTAAATGGTTGGAAACTCATCTGCAATCACACCACTTGGGTAATTTCCTTTGGAGTTAATAAGTTTTAATGTTCTATTTAAAACAGAAGAATAAAGAGCTGAATTAATATCCTGCGTGGCTGGGTCAGATGCCAAAATGATAGTTGAAGGGTTTTCTTTATCTGAAATCTTCAACTGAATTTCATCTCCAGAAAATACCCAAAAACTCTCTTTGGTAGCAAGACGAGAGAGGAATATTTTGAGTGTTCCGACTTGTCCTTCGAGCTGGTCAAAGGCTTTATTATCATAAGCAGATTTAAAGGGCGATAGTAATGAGGTCAATTCCTCATGTTGAAATAAAGTAGTAAAAATTTCTTCATAGCTTCTATTCATAAAAGACAGAAGGTGTGGAAGTGTTGAAAAACGCCCATTTTCATAAGTTGCAAAGTAATAAATACAGGATGAGAGGAAGTTGATTGCTGATTGGGTAAAGAACTGCTCTGAACCACCGCCACCACTTGAACCTCCTTTTTGTAATGCAGAAACCATTGATTCAGCCATTTCTTGGGCTTCTGCAAGAGTCTGAATGTATTCTTTTTTAAATGGATTTACCCTTTTGGATTTTTCTACATCATTCAAATTGATAACGAAAAAATCGTGTTTGTAATCTTTGTCTTTTTGTTTTTTTAAAAGATATTGGTAATAAGCAATTTGGGCAAGGTCAGGAAATTTAAAATCATAGATGCAGAGACAAAAACCCTTGCTCATCATCTGCCGAATGGCAGGATTAATGATACCGAATGACTTACCAGACCCAGGTGTCCCCAGCACCATAGTCCCACGAAAAGGATTGATATTTATCCAGCCTTTATTGGTCTTCCTATTGTGTCGAAATAAATATGGAATATTTACAGAAGTGGGGGTTTCTACAAGTTCTTGGTTTTGGGCAAAAGATTCCTCCTCTACATTCCAGCGGTCTTGCCCCATTTTTTGTTGCATATATTTTGAAATACTGTCAGCTCCCATTTGGGTAATAACAGCACCGACCAAAGAGAGCAATGCATATCCTACTTGATAAGGATTTATTTTTGGCAAAGTATGAATACTGGCTTCCTTAACAAAAGCTAATGAACCGATAATCATCAGTAATCCCAAGATGATAGGCAAAATAATCTCTTTGGTAACATTTAGGTCTCTTTTCTTTTTGGCTTTTGTTCCTATGGCAACGAGTGTAATGAGGATAATGGTAGAAATTTTTGCATTGATAGGAGGAAAGAATATTCCCATTTTGCCAAAATTCCGCAATAAATCAGAAAGCACAAAAATCTTTGCATCTTGAAAAAATAGCGTTAGGCAATCCATTACAACTACTGTATAGACCATTTTTTGGATAAATCCATAGATTTTTATTTGGTGCTGTTGTTCTTGCATTTTAATTGATTTTAATTTTCAATGAATGACTAATTAAAAAGTATCAGCATTTAGTATATCTGAATATTTTACGACCATTTCAATGGTTCTTCCTGATAGTTGCTCTTCCAATAGTCTTATTTTCATAACTTTACTATTAGGGTAAGTAAATTTCTTAAAGACATAAATATTTCTAAAATTCTTTTTAAAGACTTTATTATGATAGAATTGATAAATTGGTTTCATTTCTATATTTTGGTTATTGGTGGCTTTATATATTTTTTTATCATCAAGTGAAAATTTAATTCCTTCCACATCATAATTAAGATTGGATTTATTTTTGAAATTAACATCAAGAAATATGTAATCTCCCATCACATAAACATTATTAAGCTCAATGGTAAGTTTTAGAGAATTTACTTTTCTCAAAGGTCTTTGAGTATCTCGCTGAATAATATCTAATGAAAAATTTCTTAATTCAAGGTTTGAAAAACTCATTTTAGGAAACTCCAAAGGTTGCATATCTTCTGGCTGAATTTGGATATTGGTTTGAGAATTAAATACCAAAGGGTTTCTAAAAACGGCTTTATACTGAGCCATAAAAGACTGCCCTACAATAGTAATAATCCCTATCTGTTCTCCACTATAAAAACTATTTCGTTTCTGTTTTATCACTTTTATAGAATCTTGTTCCTGTTTATTGGTAATCTTGATTCTTGCGATATTTTCAGAAGGTAAATCTCCTATAAGTTCATCGGTAGACAAATCTACAAACTGAATGGGTTCAGGGGATATAAAATGTATATTCACTCCTTCGGTCATATTAAGTTCAGGAAGGTCACGAACTGTTTGTTCTTTCTTTTCAGTTTGAGCAAAAAGAGAAGAAGCAGAAAAAACACACCCAAATAAAATTGCTTTAATACTAATTGTCTTCATATTTTTCAAATTCTTTTTCGTTAATTAAATAGATATAAGAGTTATATTTTAATTTTGCCTTATTCTTTCTGATAAGGTTTGCTATTGTTTGTGATGCAGAAGAGAAAGCTTTGGATAAAAAGCTTGTAAAAAACCCTTGGTTGGCATTATCCAACGATGTTCCCTGCACCGAATTTTGTCCAAGTTCTCTCATCATATCTCTAAATGCACTTTCAGGAACATAGAGTCCTTTCATTCCATCTACATCATAAACAGAGAGGTTGATAGGCAGGATTTCCCCATTATTAAGTATAGAAATCACATTGAGATTAACTCTCTGCATAGAAAATCCTGATATCTGCCCATAAATCATAGTCCCTTTATTTATTTTATGTTTTCCTACATAGATGTCTTCCAGTAGTCGGAAACGAATTCTACTACCAAGGTAACCCTTTGAGTTTTCATCTATTACGGCTTTCACAAAATTACTTTCACTTTCTTTGGTAATAGAATTGAAACTTTTGTTCAGTCCATTTTTTGAAACTTTCAGTGTGCTATTAAGAAAAGCTTTCATTTTAGCTTTATCATGTTTTAATTTTTCTTTAGCCTTTACTTGTGCTTGATACTCTGGGTCTTTAGACTTTTCTAATGAATCCATAAACAACATCTGCTTTCGCAAAGTCCTTACTGGGTCATCTTCTTCTTTTTGTTGAGGAGAAGAATAATTATTTGAAGCTGAAGCCGAAGAATTATAACCATTCCCTGTACCACTTGCTCCCTCATTCAGCATACGGATAATTTCTGCTGAACGCTGAAAATCTCTTTCATCTCTTGCCCTCGTATCTCTCGGTTCATAGTAAGATGTTCTTCCAGCCAATCCTCCTTGTGCCATGTTTTTTTTCCTTGCATCTTCAAGGGAATCAATGTATCTTTTTTGTTTATAATTCAGGTTATCAGAATAGTTCAAAAGACTGTCCTCTTCGGTCTCTAATCCATCAAGCATTGTTCTGCTGTCTCCATTGGCAAAAAACTCATCATAAGCATCGTTTTTGGTTAAAATACTATCTTTCGTTTCCCCTAATGAAAGATTAAGCTCCTGCTGTGGTTCAGCAACTTCTTCATCAGCCATTAGACTTTCTACCTGATAAGCTCCAAATAAAACAAAAGGAAGAGTAATAAGTGGAATAATGTATTTTGGCTGTTTAAAATTTATTTTTTTAAGGTTCATTTTTCAGTTTTTTATATTCGTTATATAAATACTCTATTCTCATGCTGTCATTTTTTGTAAGACTTTTCATTTTTTCTTTTTCTTGAAAGGAATGAAGTTCTTTCATTACTTTTTCCAATCGTGCTTCTTTCAGATGAAATTTTTCTTTTTCTTTATCACTTTGGGTGTAAAAATTAGGAATACTTGTAAGAGTGACCTTTGGAGGAAAATAAATTTCTCTTACTACGGCAAAAATTCCAGATAGAACCAAGAGTACCAAAGAGCAAATCAGAATTTTTTTAGGTCGGTTTTGTTCATTAGCCCAAGATAAAAGGCTGTCTATTCTCTCTTTCATAGCTTAAAATCCATTGTATTTTGATTCACTTGATATTTCAGAATTGTCTATAATTTTCCAGTTTTTCAGTATAACTCCATGTGGATTATTGGGAGTCCTTAATACATCATCAAAATTACCTTCTGTTATTAATTTCCTAATAATAATTGCAGACCTTCTGTTGATTACTTGTCTTCCAAAGAATACAAATCTCTTATTAGCAACATCTAAACGGATAGAATCTGCATTTACAGTAATCATAGAACTTGATGAAACAAGTTGATTATAAAATCCCTTTTCCTTTAAGTTGGTGTATTCTTTTTTTCCTGTATCATCAATAAGGTAGAGAGACTTTTCTACATTTTTTTTAATATATTCATCATCAGGTGCAAGAGTAAAAAACAGCCTATGAAAAAGTTCCACTTGTGATTTGTATTCTACTGGGCGGTTTAGAAGTTCATCAGTCTGTTTTACCAAAATCGGAACTCCATTATCCAAGATGTAAATAGATTTTCTGGAATCTTCTACAATTTTATATGAGAAAAACAATCCTGCAATAACGATTACTATCGATGCTAAAATGACAGAAATAGAAACTGCTTTGTTTATCTTTATTTTTTGTTCTATACTTTTTACTAACATAATTTATATGGTTTCGAATTGTGATTTACTATTTTTTATCTTTATCTTCTCCTTTTCCTAACTTATAAAGAGCCTGCGCTCCAGCTACATACTTTCCTGCACTTTGTTTCATTTTAGTCATTACACCTGCTCCGCCAGCTGAAACAATGCTGTCTGCAATAGTTGGAGTCATCAGAACACCAATCCCTGTAACGATGTAAGCTACCACAGTAAATAGTGTAACATGTAACATTCCATTTCCATTGATAAAAGCAGCTATGGTCGCAGAATCAACATTCCCAGCGCTATTTATCATTAATTCATATCGGTCTATTTCCATAGTGTAAGCAGAAATGATAAGCTGTTGCCCAATGTTGATAATGGTAAAAGCGACAAATGTATACAGGTTAATATTGATAAACTTTGAAACCCAACTTGTAAGTGAACTTTCAAAGCCTGGAATAAGAGCCATGCCAATGGCTATCGGTCCAAGAACAATTAGAATATAACTCCAAATTTTTTGAATAAAGAAAATAAGATAAGTGCAGACTCTGAGAATAGATAATCCAATAGCTTCTAAAAGGTCTGCTCCCCATCTTTGGAATTTAAAATCCATTCTTATAAACCATTCTTCTACAGGAGTTTGTATTTTATCCCAACCTTCTTTAATACTATCAGTTATCTTATCAATAAAACCTTTCTCTTTCAAATTATCCAATTCCTTTTGTTTTGCTTTTTCTTCGGCTTCTTTTTTAATCATATAATCCAAAAGTTGATTTTGCTTTTGAAATCGTTTAACACGGAGTGTGTTAGCCTCTCTTTCTATTTTCTCAAACATAGTTTGTGAAGGTGTAGAAACTACTCTGAATGGACTTTGAACAAAAGAATAAAAACTTGTCCAATGTAATAAAATCAGTCCTATAAAGAATGGTTTTAACATTGGGGTTATTTCCCATTCTCGGTCTCCTGACTGCATCTGCCATCCCATATAAGATAAATAAAATGTAGCTCCTATTCCTCCTATAAGTCTCCCTAAAAAGGATACTTTACTTGCTTCAGCACTAATGCTTGTGTCCAATCTATTGAATGATTTAAAAAACCATTGTTCAAAAGCTCCATCTCCTTTTAAAAATTGTAAAAGTTTATTGGAATCATCTGCACTGGGTGTTGTTTGTCCTAATGTCACTATTGGCAGTAGGCATAATATAAGGCAAACTAAAAATATAAGATATTTTGTTTTCATTAGTATTGGTCTTTATATTGGTTCATGATTTCTTGTACGATTTCTACATCGGTTCTTGTAATGTATTTTTTTCTTCCTTTTCTGAATTTATCAAGAGCATTTTTATAATCTAAATACAATTCTCCTTTTGTATTATAAGAGAATAGTTCAGCTTTGAATTTTCTCCACCCCATAAGAGTTTCATGATACATCAAGAATCTTTTTCCTCTGGGCATATCCATTGTTCTTGATTTATGATATTTATCTTTCAGTAAATCCAAAATTTCCTGTAATCTATCTATTCCTCCTGAAAATTTCAGAGTTTCGTAAATTTCTTGGTTATCAAAACCCCACTCTCTGAAATTCTGTGGTTGTTCAGGGAAAGATTTAAGAGGATTCAGCATTCTTTTATAATATAAAACCCATAATGGGTCTGCATCTACAGTTGCGGAAGTCCAATGAGCAAAATCCTGTACATTTCTTTTATAAATACTGTCTGACTCTGCTTTTATTTTTTCAGCTTCTTGTTTTTGAACTTCCAGCTCTAACAATCTTTGGACTTCAAGACCTGTGGGTTTCAAAGGGCGTATATCCTGCCCATTTTTGTAATCTTGATTCCTTTTCGGTGACCACATTCCCCAAACTGTAGCATAAGCAAAGTTAGTCTGGACACCCAAAAACCATTTTCCATAAGGTCGCCAATCTCCCCATCTCTCAAAAACCATTCTTTTGTGTTGAGACACAATGGCATTATCATTTAGTCTATTTTGAGCATTTATACTGATGCAGAAAAGAAAAACAGCATAAATTAGTTTTTGATATTTCATATACTTTAATATTTAAGATATTGATATTTTCTCATAATGTCTTCTACAATAGATTTATCCATATTGACATACCATCCAAGATGTGGAATTTGATAAATATATGGTGTATCCTTTCCTCTTTCTAACATCAAATTGATATACATCACATTGGCGTGTAATATTCTAACTCTGTCAAATATCCTGCTGATTAAAACTTCTCTATCATATGGGTCTATAAGTAAATCACTATCTTCTCTTAATATTTCCTCTTTGAGTTCCTTCTGTATCATTAGGATTTCTTGCATGATACGATGGTAATGGTCTGTAAGAAGTATAGCATATTGAGGGTATTTTGCTGTGAGTTTTAACATTTTCCCACTGTTTTCACCTACTTCCCCAAGATATTTGTAGAGATATTTAAGCTGTTTTCCTTGTTTTATCGTTTGGTTTACTTTACTTAATTTATCATATATAAACTCCTGTACAGCAACTACTTGTGTTATTTTCTTGTTTATATCATCATAGAGTTGTTTTTGTTTCTCATAGGACTTAAGAAAACCTTCATTACTTGTAAGTCTCACCGCTTGATTTTTAGTAAGTTGAGCAATCAGCTTATCATTTACAACTACTGTCTGACCTCTTGCAGATATTACATTTAAAATCAAACAGAAAAATATAATCCTTTTCATATCAGAAAGTTTTTATATTATCAATAATCTCTTCTACAATTTGCCTGTCTGCATTTACATAATAACTGAGCATAGCTTTATTTCTCTCAAATTTTTCTTTTGCATTTCTAATCATCATAAGCATGTAAAAAGATTGGCTATTAAGTCTTTCCACTTCTGAGAGTGCATAATCTATTAAGATTTTTCTTTCAGCTTTTTCCATTTGATTGATTGCTCCATAGGAAACAACAATTCCTGTAATGAGTCTTACTACCATTTGAAGCTCATCTACAAATTCTACCTGCTTCGGCAGAGCAACAATCAAGGTATAAGGTGCAGTTCTTATTTCTTGGATAATCTTTATTTGATTTTCTTTGATTTCTTTTGCCTCTTGTGAAATTACTATTCCAGCAGGAATAGCCTGTAATGCAAAATCAATAATTCTTAACCTGTCTTGAATTTTCTTTGTTGTATCTTTAAATTTTGACCATTGTTTTTTATTGACTACTTCTGCACCTAAATTGATATTCTGCTTTTTTTTCATTTCTTGTTGTCTCTCATTCTCCTGCATAGAATGGCGAATTTCTTGATTCATCATAGGGAAAGACACATTTTCTTCTTCCCAAGGTGGTTTTGGTTTTCCTCCTGATGATGTTAATACTAAATAACCTGCAAGAAATACTGCTGAAAAAAGAAATTTTCTCATAATGATTCGGTTTTAAAAATTATGTTTATATCTATCCATTATATTTCTGACAATATCTTTATCCGTATTGATATAGCCTTGAAAAGGGTTAATAGCTCTCCAAAATCCCAGTCTTTTAGCTCTTTCTAAATCTAAACTAATGGTTGCCAGCCAGACTTTTAACATCTTTACTTTTGTAGAAATATCATAAATCAGCTTATATCTATCCCCAGCGGTTGCAAGATTTAGTTCCCCTGATTTTAGAAGCTCACTCACTTCGGTGGACATTTTGAGAATTTGTTTGTATGTATATTCCGTAGTTTTTGCTCCGAAAACAGCATATTCAGGATTTTGTTTTACAAATTTTCCAATCTCTGAGGAATACATAGCACAATCTTTTAGGTCTTCATAAATTTCTTTGACTTGTAATCCGCTTTGGAGAGTTCCTGAAACTTCACTCAATCCCTTTAAGATTTTTTCTTGAATATTATTAACTACTACCATTTGAGTTCCAACCCAAGCCTGTGCTTTTTGGAGTTTATTTTGTTGTGCTATGGTTTCGTTTTGTTTGTCTTTTAGATTGTCTGAATACAGCTTTAAGGCAGCGGTAGTTACTACATCTACATAAGTGTTTTGAGCTGATAAAAAACCTCCCAAAAACACTAAACTCAAATAATATTTTTTCATAACTATATGCTATTTACAAGGTTCTCAAAAGTTTTTTCTTTTTCTAATTCTAATTGTTTCCTGTCAAAATGTTTTTCTTCCAATTCTTCATTGATTTGAGCTACTTTTTCTTGGATAATTTTAATTGGATTTTCTCCTTTGTGTTTTCGCTTAATGTGATTGTAATATTTTAAAACTTTTTCATCAATTGGCTTTTTGTATAGATTGACAAGAGGTACTAAATTATCCAAAGGAGCTATTTTCTTTAAATCAGCCACGATGCGTTCTAATGCCAAATCATAATTTCCAACTGCTTTTGCATAATACTCTACGGCTGATTTTTCAGGTTTCTCAGTAGTATAGGTTAGATATTGCTCCAAAGAAACTTCATTACCATAGACTTCGCCTCTTCCCCCTCGTTTTAGATAAAATTCTTTAAATCGGCTCCTACCATATTTATTGTTTAGGTTATTGATTGTCCAAATTTTATTTTGTTCCACTTGATTTAGCGAAAGAATATCAGCAATTGCTCCAAAATTATCTTTGAATTTGGATTGGTCAAGCAAAATGAAAGTATCTGAATTAGAAATAATAGAATCCTTAACTACTGCATTACCAATAATATCATTGAGTTCTTGGGTTACTACAATAGTTTCCCCCCAGAACTTACGCACAGTTTTATATAGATAAAGAATGTATCCTCCCATTAATTTAGAGGCGATAGCTTTCCATGCCTCTTCTATAATCAAAGCTTTTCTTCTATCGTTTCTCAATCTCATCTTTTGGATAAAAGTATCCATAATGATAAGTGTAACAATAGGAAATAGAGTAGGGTTGTCTTTAACATTATCAATCTCAAAGACAATAAACGGCTCATCAAATAAGGTGCTGTCTGCACTTTCGTTGAGTGTTGTTCCGTATCTTCCCCCTTTATAGAAATCTTTTAAGACAAAGAGAAAAGTCCTCAAGTTGAATTCTTTTTCTGTAATATTGTATTTTTTATTTTTCAAATAGATAGGCAAAAATCTATCACAGTATTCATAGAAACTATTGAAAGACAATTCCGAAACTTCTAATTTTTCATCTAACTCTTTTATTCTTTTTATCAAAGCAAATCTAAATGCCTCATTCCATTCCTCTGTGGTTTTAGGATTTTTGAGAACTTCTTGTGGAGTTATAATGGCTAATTTTGTTTCATTATATTCCTTTCTTCTTTCTTCATCTGTTAAAGTTTCATAGGCTTCATATACTCTATGAAACATCTCCTTGTTATAATCAGGATTATTTATATTTTTATCAGGGTGGTAAAAGTTGATTAATTTCCTTCCTTTTCTTTTAATCTCATCAGTAGGAGCATCAAACGAAACCCCTAATATCTCATAATAGGTTTTATTGTTTTCCAGTTCTTCTTCAAAATCCTCTAAAATATCCTCTCTGCTAATATTATATTTTTCCAAATGGAGTAAAAGCTCTTCATCAGATACCTGTTTATACCATGCTCTGCCTCTATTAAAAAATTGATGATAGTAAGACATCAGAGTATTGTCTAAAATAGATTTTTGCTCTTTGCTCATTGTAGCATCTGCCCCCTGCCAAATCATAAAAATCAGATTGGTCAAAAATTCTATTTTTTCAATATTAAATTCCTTTTCGTTCATCACAAAAGGATTCATGGTAATAGGTTTTTCTTCGGTATATTTGATATATTTCCCACCTTTATAGCTACAAGTTCCAGAATAGGAATCTCCTGTATCTACAATCACAACATCATAATTATAAAGTAAATACTGCTCAACGATATTGTTCATCAAGAATGATTTACCAGACCCTGAAGGTCCGAGAACAAATTTATTTCTGTTATTCATTCTTCCAGTTTTCATAGGTAAATCAGATAGGTCTACTTTTAAGGGAACTCCTTGTCTGTCAGTAAATCTTAAATAAATATTGGATTCTTCACTTATGGGGAAACTCTCCTTAAAAAAAAAACAAAGCGAAGCTTCACTTGTAGTGGTAAACAAATCATACCCTTTTAACTCAACTGCATTGCCAGGTATCGCACACCTAAACAATTCCAGTTGGTTATAAGCATTTTTTGAAACGATAATTCCTTTGGTAAATAATTTACTTTCTATCAGAGACTGGGTTCTCTCCATTTCTTCCTGTGTTTCAGTCGCAAAAACAATGGAAAAATGAGCATCTACAATCAGCTGTCCATCTACGGCAATATTGTGAAGCAGAGTTTCTATTTCTTCTGCCACTATCATATTTGAAGGTGCAGATTTTGCTACACCCTCATGTTTTTTCTTTTTCTTATCAAGTTCTCTTTGTTTTGGTGCTTGTTCTGGAATAGAAATAATTTGATTATAGATAACCATATGGTAGTCTTCCAATTCATTGATAAAAGAAAAATTATCAACGGCTGTTTCCGATGCTGTACCATTTCCACCTAAAATAGAATAAGGCTCTATCTGGCTCGGAAGTTCAATATTTTCCACATCTACAAAACTAATAACCTTTCCATGTCTATTTCCAAATCTTAAATTAGTATTGGTAGATTTAATGTTATCAAAGGTAGGAATATCGGATAAATTCATTGATAAAACCCCTCCAATATAATATTCCCAGTCTTTTTCAAATAAAAATTGTGGTTCGCAATGGAATTGAGAGAGAAGCATATGCACTTTTTGGCATTTGTCTCGTAGTTCTTTATATCTTTTATCTGAAAAATTGTAGTTGTTTTTTTTCTTTGAGTTGTCCACAACATCAGTAAATAAAAGCAAGGTATCAATCGTTTTATAAATTCTTCCCTCAAAATGTTCAGAGTACTTTTGTTGTAGAAATTGAGTAGATTTTTCTGCAGAGTATCTTTGTTTTCTAAAAATATCTAATTTTTGAATAATATGGTTTTCGCCAATAATAGAAATTACTTGATTGAGTATTGTATGAAAATCAGTATAGGAATTAGGGTCAGCAGAATATTGTTCTACCGCATTCTTTATCTTAATCCCAATGACAGGATTTCCGTATTTACCGATTAAAACATCAAAATTCCAATTATGTTCTTTGCCATAATCATAACCTATGAAAGGAATATCAAAAATTTTATTTTTCATTTTTATTTTTAGATTTGAATTTCTTTATGTTAAATCTTTTAGGAAAAATATGCAGTTCATCATTGTTTTTAGTTTTATTGTAAAGCCCTTTGGAGTCTTGTATTTTAAACATTCCCCAAAATCCTAATGCTCCAATACCAAGACCTAAAAGCGTTCCCCAAATCCCCATAAAAGAGCCTAAAATCCCTGATAAAACAAGCCCTGAGGCTACACAGCCTATAGCATAGTAAATGTATTTATCCTTTAATCCGAATAAAACAAGGGGTTTTTTCAACCCCTTGTATAAGTAGAAGCCCATTTTAACTCAATCCGAAGAAAGACCCCACGAATGTAGGCACGATAGTTAAAAATAAACAAGCTCCACCCCAACCAAGGATTTCTTTATTCACATCTTGGTCTCCGTTCTGCCACTTATTGTAGATTCTAAGACCTCCAATAAGCCCAACGATACCACCAACAAACTGAATAAAGGTTTTTAGAGGTGTCCAGTACTTCTTAATCTCATTACCAGCTGTGGTAAAAGCACCTGCACCACCACCTCCCGCTTGTGCAAAAGCAGGACTTGTAGAAAGTAGCAGTAATGCTAAGATTAAAACTCTCTCTCTTTTCACACCTTTGAAGTTCGCTAATTTTAGCCCCTTCAATCTTTGGAATTTTCCAGTCATAATTGAAAAAATTTAAAAATGTTAAAAAATTATCTGGTTTCGGATTTACTAAGAATGAATGTGATAAACTTTTTGTCCATCATAATTGGCAACCATTTTTACTTTTGTATTAATGTGGTTTAGTATATCTTTTATTTTTAAATTAGATATAGGTTTATCTGCAATTGATGGATTTTTATTTTCAGTTTGCACCTCTGGTTCTATCTTGTTTTCTGCAATTTCCATTTCTTCCTCATCTAATTTATTTTCATCTTCATATTTGCTTTTTAGTTTTTCTATGTCTTGATTTTCATCAGTTGCAGAAAGAAAAGGTTCTTGAATTTCCTCATAGGATTTAGGCGTCCTTATGTTTTCTACATCTTCTATTCCTACAACCACAGGTGTTTCCTTGTTCTGTTGTGCAAAATCAGAAATAGAATAGTTCTGTTCGCTGTTTTCTGCCTCTACAACTTTTTCTTTTTTTAAGAATAAATCATAAATAACCATTCCCACATAATACAGGAAATACAATCCTAAAATGATAGGTATAAATTTCATTAGTCTTCTTTTTTATTTTTAAGTTCTATTACTTGTGCTATCAATCTCCTAAACTCTCTTTTGCCAAGTGCATACCTCATTCCCAAATCAATAATTTCATTCATATCTATACTAAATGTGTTAAATTTCCCCAGCTCAATATGAAGCTCATTATCTATTGCGACAGTTCGCTCTTGTCAGTTGCTTTTTTCTTGCTCCCAATCTTTTATAAAATCATCTATATTGATGTCGTTATATTTTCTTTCCAGATGAATAGAAAATGGCAGTTTATATTGTGGCATTGATATAATTTATTAGTTCATCAAAACTTGGTTTTACAGAATGTCTCTGCTCATAAGTAAGTTTTCTTGTATTGATATTTTGTAAGCAGTTTCGTTTATACACAGGTTTTTCTAAAATCTTTCCATACTTTGAAATCTCCTCATCCATTCCTTCTTGATTGAGATAATTATATCCCTTATCATATTTGGAGCGGATAAATATCATCTGTGCTTCACTCTCTATCATTGATAAAAGTTCTATAAATACCAAAGTAGATTTTGCAGAAACATCTGAATATTCAAAAGGAATTACAATGTAATCACTCATTATCAGCAGAGAAGTATATTTATCATCAAGTGTTCCTGCAAGGTCAAACAAATAGATTTCCTCACTTTCTTTCATATCCATGATAGCTTCAAAATCTATTGGTTTATCGTTCTCACCGATTGATTTTACTTCATACAATTTTGGAATGTCCAATGCTTCATCTTCCTCCCATTTATGATAAAATGATTTTTGAAAATCAAAATCAAAAACATTTATTTTTTTGTCTTGCAGAGCAAGATAATTTGCAAAGGCTATAGCAAGAGTAGTTTTTCCTGCACCTCCTTTTTGTGTTCCAAAAGTTATTATCATCTTATCTTCGTTTTTTTCGTTTTCGTTTTCTTTCTTCTTCAGCAGGGTCAAGACCTTTCCCTGAACTTTTCATTATTTCAAACAAGAATTCATTTATCACTTTAGACAATTTATCGTCTTGAATATTTTTAGTAGAAACCTGTTCGCTCTGTGGGTTTATAAAATTTTGATACGGAGTTTGTCCGACAAGGCTTTCCAATTCGTGTATATGATGATATTGTTTATGAGTGATATAATGCTTACCATCTTCTCCTTCAAATATGGAAATGTCTGTGTTTGGTTTAGAGTGTCTTATCACTTGGAAAGTTTCTTCTCGGACTTTTTTATATTCCTCCATATCTTTTCGGTTTTTATTCTCAAAAATCATAAATTCCTTAATCTCCCTTGCTTCATCGTTTTTAGAGTGATGATGGAAATAATTCAATAACTCTTTTTTATATTGAGGATTAAAAACATTATAATCTTTAATTTGCTCAAAAATTCGTTTATCTAATTTTTCCTTTGTGAAATCAAATATTTCATTCATCTTCATTATTTCACTTCCTTTGAATACTTTCTGTGTTTTATGGTCTATCAAAGAATATCCAAAAGGCTGTTGTCCATCTTTGTGATGAAAAACAATATCAATCCCAAACATCTCTCTCATTTTGTGTTGCAGTTCACTTTCAAACTCTATTTTAGGTGTGGCATTTCGCTTGGTCTGGTCATCTTCTATTCCTTCTGCTTCTCGGTTATCTATTACCTTAAAAACCTTGTTTGAGTAAACTTCTTTGTATTTATTCAAAAAAGCTTTGATTTGATTTGCTCTTTTGGAATCTGATTTAGAATTAAAAACTATCTGATTATCAAAAATAGTTTTCTGTTTTACTCCATTTTTCAAAATATCAAAAGCAGTATCATTTTCTCTATTTTTGATAAATTTAAACCCACTCCTTTCCAGTAAAAGTTCCAACTGTTTTGCTGTACTGTATTTGTATTTTAAAAGCTTTTCTAACTCTTTATCCAAATCTACCCCTTGTAACTCAGCTAAAACTTTTTGTAAAGCTCTTTGAGATTTTAGTTTTTCAAAACTATCATCCATTTTCTTTCCTGTCGTTTTATCGACTCTTGTAGAAACTAAATGAATATGATTATTCTCCGTGTCGTTATGAAAAACAATGATATAAGGTTGATTTTCATATCCCATTTCTTTCATAAAATGTTTTCCAATCTCTGTCAGCTCTTCTTTGGAATGATTTTGAAACTTGGTAGAAATAGTAGCATGAAATTGAGGCTTTTTTACCTTATCGCTTTTGGAAATAGCTTTGAAATAATTTCTCACTTCTTCCTGTTTGCTTTTTTCATCGATTCCATCTGGAAAGTTTTGCATCAGCATGAGTTCCCCAGCTCCACTTTCCCTTTTCTTGTCATTGTATTTCACACCATGAAAATCACTACTCGCTGAACTTAAAATCTTTACTATCATTTGCTATAAAATGGTAGATTTTCTTAAAAATCAGATTTTGCTCCTGTTTCAATTTTATCACTTCTGTCAAATCATTCCCAAACTGAAGCATCTGCTCCTTTGTCATAAATTTTTGAGAATTAATGAACTTTGCCTGTTGATTGATATTATTCTCTACTTTGGCAAATAGGTTTCCTTGTTTTTCAATGAACTCTAATGCTTTTTTTCGCTCATTATCCCACGCCCTGCCTTCCACAGAATTGATGATGAGACTTGTTAATGTTATTCCCTTTTCTTTGCAGTATCTTTTCCATTCTTCTTTTTTAGATTTTTCTATCCTAAAAATTATGTTTTCTTTCTGCATTTTGAGGTTTGTCTTTTGGCAAAGTTTCAACTTAATTTTATGACAAACAAGGATTTAAGGGAGGGTTGAACTATTTTGTACCATCTGCTGAAAAAAAACTAAAAAATCTCTTCATCTCAAATCAGATAAATTTAAAATCCTTTGAAAAGAAAAATGAGTTCCGAAATTTTTCTAATCCTTTTTTCTCAAAAAAGCAAGATGGTCTTTGTCTAAAACTTGAAAAAGTTGTATATACAAAGACACATCTTGCACCTCTTATTTTGGTTAGTTATCGGAAATTTTATTTTTTGGTAAAGGAATTTTATTAGAACAACTTAAAACTTTGATTTTCAATGTCTATTTTTTGTAAAATAGATTTTAAGCTCTAAAAAAAGGATTTTTTTATTTAAAAAAAAGAATTGCAGAAAAAGAAATTTTTATTCCTCTCCATATACTCATAATATATTCACACAATATATATACTCATATATAT
>CALAEK010000084.1 GCA_937890925.1 uncultured Riemerella sp. | reverse complement strand
TTTAAGCTCTGTCTTCACCCCGAAAAGGCTCTGCGAACCTGTGATGAGTGAGTTAGACATCGGCATTGAGATATTACCCAATTCTATTTTTTGTACGATATCGTCTTCATCAGGGGTATATTCTAATTTAAATACATTTTGGAAATCAAAAGAGGCTTGTGTGTCGTACTGAGCGTTAAGTGTTAGGCGTGTACCTATCTTACCGGTAAGCCCTAAGCTGATGCGCTGTTCAAAATCTAAGCCCCACGAACTGCGGTAACGCGGACTCACTACGGGGTTGTCGTTGCGCGTATAGCGTACGCCTAAATCTACCCCCACACTTCCCTGCGGAACTAGTTCTATATTGCGCCCCCCGAACACGCTTTCAAAAAAGTCAGAATTTACGTATAATTCGGGCAAGAGGTCGCGTTGCGTTTTTTTCTTATCGGCAGTATTGCTTTGGGTATCGCCTATGGCGTCCAATTTAGTTCGGTAGTATTCCTTCATACGCTCACGCAACACCAAGTTTTCATATTGTTGTACCGTGAGAAACATAGGGGTAGAAAGGTCGTAATTCCCTAATTTCTCAGTGTATACATAGCGGTCAAGCGTCGGGTTATAGGTATACTGATGCACAATGCTTTTAGGTTGCTCTAACCCTATACGCCCAATGCCATTCCGCACAGTCGTCTCAGTTTGAGTACTCGTAGCGGTTTGGGTCGTAGGGGTTACTTGTGCTTGAACACTGAATCCTGCTAAAAGTAGTAGAAATAAGGTTAAACGTTGCTTTACTGACATCTTATAAGAAATAATTAAACACCTATAAACCAAATTATTGCTATAACGTTATAACCTCTTTTTTGGCAGATAGGTACATTATGAGATAATGTAATTTGGTGCAAAAATATAAAATAAAGTATAATTGGCAAAGGATATCACTTTTTTTCTACACCAAATGTGTAAATTATTTTTTTTAATATACCTGCACTAAAAAAAGCTTCTGATTTTAATTTATCATCTTTATATTGATAGGCTTTTAAAATTCCTCTATCTGTTGAAGAAATAGGTAAATTAAATGAAATCATTTCAGTTCTATATCTAAACATCTCTTTTATTATTTTTATTCCATCTCTAAAGGTTAATACTTCTTGAAATTTTTTGAAGTCTATAGTTTTAATTTCTAGCTCATCTTTCCTATTATAATAATATTGAGTAACTAATATTTTTTCATTATTATGAAATTCTCCTTCCTCATATATTCTTATAATTTTATTCTGCCTTTTGCTAAAACGATATATACTATATTTTCCTTCTTGATATTGGTATAATATTTCTAAATGATTCAGGTCATCAGATAGTACAGCATTATCCCCAAGTAAGACAAATGCCCCTTGTAATAAGATAAAAAATAACGCAGTTAATAAAAAAATAGTTTTTTCTATTCTCATAATTCTTTTATCGTGTTGATGATGTATTCCACCTGTTCATTGGTAAGTTCGTAGAAAAGAGGAAGCCTTACGAGACAGTCAGAAAACATATCTGAGTTTGGCAGCTCACTTTTTCGGGTAGAATATTTTTCATAATAAGAACTCTTGTGCAGAGAAAGATAATGGAAAACGGATAGAATTCCTTTGTCTTTCAGGTGTTGGATGAATTTTGTTCTGTCATCTACATTATCACAAACCAGATAAAACATATGGGCGTTGTTAGTTGCGTATTCTGGAACGAGAGGGAGTTTTGGTTTTTTAATAGAAACAGGTTCAAAGCTGGAAAGCCCTTCATAATAACGATTCCAGATTTTGATTCTTTTATCTTGAATATCTTTCATATTTTCTATCTGAGCCCAAAGAAAAGCAGAGATAATCTCGCTCGGTAGGAAAGAAGACCCTGTGTCTACCCAGCTGTATTTATCCACTTCGCCTCTGAAAAACTGCGAACGGTTTGTTCCTTTTTCCCAAATGATTTCGGCTCTTTGGATAAAGCGGTCATCATTAATGCAGAGCATACCGCCTTCGCCTGAAATAATATTTTTGGTCTCATGAAATGAAAAAGCAGAAAGATGCCCAATGCTTCCCAGCGCTTTTTTTGTTCCGTCTTTGGAAATATAGTAGCTGTCGATGGCTTGTGCAGCGTCTTCTATTACGATGATTTTGTGTTTGTTAGCGATGGACATTATTTTATCCATATCACAGGCTACACCAGCGTAATGAACCACCACGATTGCCTTGGTTTTTTCTGTGATTAAAGCTTCTATTTGGTCCGCATTTATATTAGGATTGTCAGAATAAGAATCAGCAAAAACGATATCAGCACCTTGTCTTACAAATGCCAGCGCAGTGGACACGAAAGTAAAACTAGGAACAATGACCTCATCGCCTTCCTTGATATCTGCTAAGATAGCAGCCATCTCCAATGCATCTGTGCAGGAAGTGGTAAGTAGCGTTTTTTTGAAGCCAAATTCTTTTTCAAAGAATTCTTGACATTTTTTGGTGAAGAGCCCGTTTCCAGAGATTTTCCCTGATTTTACAGCATCTTCTATATATTGAACTTCTTTACCAGTAAGGTAAGGTTTGTTAAATGATATCATAGGGTATAGTATAAAAATTTTATATCATTAAAGATTATTGGAATTATTGCAATGATAATAATTAATAACAATTTATTATTACTAAGTTTTAGATATTGGCAACCTATCAAAACAGAGATAAAAAGCATCATTTCTATTCCTGAAAGCCAGCGCGTTTCTACATGAGAATAAGCCACAAAACAAAATATAAAACAAAAGTATAAAAAAGGCAGCAAAAAGAAATTTTTTCTAAACAAAAATATTAAAGGAATGAGTATAAAACCTCCTATTGTCTTAAAATAGAATTTGAAAAGAAAAAGCAGATTAAACAAAGTCATTTTTATGAGCTGTACAGGATGATTTATGACAACATCGAGGAAGCCTTTCGGAAGGCTGTTTTCTCCATTTTGTTTTAAATATTCTCTTACATCATCAAAGGTATTAGCCCTCCAAATAGACCATGGTCTGATATTAAAAATACCAGTACTTTTTTCTATTTCTGTGATAGCTAAATGGTTTTTCTGAATCCAGTTGACATCTTCAGGGTTTTTGTTGTAAAAGCTAAGACCATTTCCTGCTATGATAGAAGGGAAATGGATGATAAGTATAGTGAAAACGAGAGGAATAAGGAAATAGATTAGGTTTTTCGCTTTTGCATTAGAATAGTATATCATGTATAAAACGAAAGGGAAAAACAGAATGGCTATTTCACGAGTGCCAAGACATAACCCAAGTATAAAACCTATGACAGAGAAATAATAATGTTTAGGCGACTCAAAATTTTTAATCGAAAAGTATATGATGATAAGGTATAGTAATCCCATAAACGAATCATCATTGGCTAAAATATTAATGAATTTTTGGCTGATGATATAAAAAATGTAAATGCTACAAAGGAAGTAGGTGAAAAAGATGTTAATATCCAGCCTAATAGATATTTTATATAGTAAATATACACCTAAAATAATGGTCAAAATAATACACAAACTATTGAATATGATAAAAGTCTCCTTAACATCTCCAACTAGCAAATAGATAGGATAAAGAGCAAAATTATACATTACAGAAGTTCCTTTTTCTATTTCAGAATAAGCTCCATTGGAAATAAATCTTTGAAATAGTTCCATATATAGATCTCCATCTGTGATGCCGCTCCAGTCCTTATTTAAAAAGAGAAAAGCACAGATTCCTATTTTTAGTAATAGAAAAGGAATAAGTATGAAATAGAAATTTATAGTTTTCATCTTAGTTTATATAAAAATTATAGCCTTGAATATTTTTTTTCTTTAAGCAGCAAAAATTTTTTCTCTATATAGTTATATGAAAAATAACTGATGAAAAGAGTGATTCCGATAGTTAAAATATACTGCATAACAAGTAGAAAAATCATTGCACCTCCACTATTTAGAGGGAATATAAGTGTTTTTAAATATTCTAAAACAGGAAAAACTAAAAACATAATAAAAGGGTGATACATATATATACCGTAAGATATTTTCCCCATTTCATCAAAAATCTTTGAACGAAAATAAAAATGATTATTAACAGTCAAAATAATAAAAGACAAGAAAAATATACTGATAACAAAAGACTGCGTATATTTATCAAAAACAGAAAAAAATGACAGGATAAGTATAATAAGTATATTGATAATGTAGAAAATCTTTTTATCTATGAGATGACTTATTTTATTGAAATAAGATGAATTAATAAACAGTCCGCCTATACAGCCTATGAATAAATATTCATATCTAAAAACAGCAAAAAAATTTACTTTAAAGAAAAAATTTAAAATAAAAAGAAGAATAATGCTGCATACCAGCCATAAATAAGGCCTACTTCTAAAAACAAATAATAATAAAACAGGCCAAAATAAATAAAATTGTTCCTCGATAGATACAGACCATGTCTGAGAGCCGCCTACTAATGTAATGCCCTCGGAAAGTCCATAATTAGATAAAAACCCTAAATAATATAGAATAGTTTTGGGCGAACTATAATCTGTAGCAAGAACCGTTTTGTAATAGGTGTTTGGGAAAGTTTCAAATAAGCCGAAATAAGCCGAAATGAAGGGAATAACAAACAAAGAAAGCCCTATGATAATATAGTATAAAGGCCAGATTCTAAGAACCCGTCTCATATAGAATTTTTGAAAATGAAAAACCCCAAATTTCTTCTTTTCTCGAACGATTAGATGTGTGATTAGAAAACCACTCAATACAAAGAAAAAATATACAGAGTGCTTCCCCAAAGACTGAATAAAATGATGGAAATATGTGTTGTTTGCAATGGAATATGTGTCGTTTAATGCCGCATTTCTATCATCATATTTTAATAGTTCAATATGATGAACCAAAACCCCCAATGCCGCAATAGCCCGAAGTTCATTCAGCCCTTTTAAAAAGATATTGTCGTTTTTCATCATCTTACAAATCTTGCAGGATTTCCTACATATAGCCCTTTTTTTTCGATGTTTTTTATTACAACAGTCCCGCCTCCTGTTCTTGTCCCTTCAGTGATGGATATATTGTCTATGATTGTAGAATTTATGCCTATTATACATTGTTCTTTTATGTCCACAAATCCCGCCATAGACACACATGGAGAGATAAAGGAGTGAGTGCCTATTGTGGTATCGTGTGCAATGCTGCTGGAAATGTTAATCAAAACATTATTTCCAATTTTTACATTTTGGTCAATCACACATCTTGGATAGATGACCGTTCCAGCTCCTATTTCAGCGGAAGGATCTACATAACAGGAGGAATGAATGAACTTATAGAAAGGAATATCATTATGATATTTTTCAAACAGCATCTTTCTGGTATTCATGTGGTTATATCCCACGCTGATCAGCAGTTCATCAAAACTATTTTTCGAATATTCTTCTAAAATATCATTAGTTCCGCCAATAACCGAAATAGAGTTGATAATAGTCCCTTTTGGTTGGAAATCATCAAAAAAAGCAACTACTTTATCCTCTGTATCCGTGTGTATATGGTGAGCAATCTGCTGTCCCAAGTGTGCAGAGCCTATTATTGCTATTCGTTTCATAGATAATTTTTTATTTCGCTGAAATTCGTTATTCTATCCTTAGCAGATGGATATATATTATCTCTGTCAATCAGTAATGCTTTGATTCCTAATTTTTTAGCAGGAATAATATCAAGTTTTAATGAATCACCAATGTAGATGATTTCACCAGCCTCGGCATTTAGTTTTTCAAGAGCCTTTGCATAAAATTCCAAAGAAGGTTTTCTTAGGTTTTCTTTTTCAGAGACAATGTATTCATCAAAAATATTTTCTCCAATCAATCCTTCTAACTTTTCTTGTAAACTGCTATTAAAATTAGAAACGACAGCTTTTTTTATATCTAATTTTTTGATTTCTTCACAGTCATCAAAAGCCTGCCATGGCAGATAGGAACACGCTTCGAAAAGTTCTTTCAGCAGGTTCTCATCGGGAATAATGCCCAAAGCCATTAACAATTCTGAATTAAACTCTTCATAAAAACCTCTTGATGTAGTATCAGGAAAATTGATAATCTCAGAAAGTAATTTATGTCTTAGTTTTAGTTCAGTTTCATTTATTTTATACCCATTATCTTGTAGAACTTTTAAGATTCTTTCCCAAAGATTAGGCTTGTATATGAGAGTATTAGCAGCATCAAATAGAAGATATTTCATAGTTAAAAAATATAGTGTTCAGATTTATTGTCTTTAATATTTTCTGGTTTTTGGTGAGGATAGATGACATCCATTAAAACCCTTATAGCAGTCCCTTCGATGATGTTTGGTTCACTCGGAGAGATGCTGTACAAATGTTCTTCTAATGTGTATTTCACATCCTCAAAACCGAAATTAGACCGTATGGAGTTAGTCCCTGAAATTCTACAATTCACCTCAAAAGGAATGATTTCTCCCGTCTCTGTTACTATGGATTGTAAATTGGCACTTCCTACGAAATGATTGACCTGTATCATTTTTTCAAGGATGTTTTTTAGTTCTTTATCATACTGCCTGTTTACGAAACATTCATTTGTAGCTCCATTTTCCAGCTTTCTCTCTAAGTTGATGAATCCATGGAGTTCATTATTTTTATTCACATAAAAAGCTGTGGTGATTTCTTTTCCTTTAATCAGTTTTTGAACCATGAAGGAATCATCAAAGTCTTGTATATTTTTTGGGTTTATATGTAGTCCTCTAGAGCCTCTTCCTTCTCTTGGCTTTACGATATAATTCTCAAAGGTTCCAGCAATATAGTCCTTAGGAAGATAAGCTTCTGCAAAAGGAAGATTATTTTCTTTATGAAATACATAGGAAAGATATTTGTCTAAATATCTTTTGGAAGTTTCTAACTCGCTGGTAACGACTTTTGTTTTTAGCTGGTTTTTATTCAGTGCTAAGTAGTAAATTTCATAATCAGTAGAAGGGATAATGAGGTCTATGTTTTCTTTTTCAATAATGGCATTGATAGAGTTAATATAGTTTTCATCATTAGCAAAAGGAACCTTGTAGAAAGAATCACAGAGATGATTTCCTGCCGAAAAGTCTGCGACATTACAGCCCACGATTCTGATAGGAAACTTTGTTTTTAGAATATTTCTCAAAATTCCCTGCCCTACATTTCCTCCTATACCTGTTACTAAGACTGTTTTTTTATCCATTCTATTAATTCTTTTATTCCGTTTTCTATCGAAGTGTTATTGTACTCATTGTAAGGTATGATTTCTTGTGTGTAAGAAACAGACCTTGTGTGGTCATCGCCAGAATATTCTATGCTACAGCCTGTTATGGCTTGTATGATTTCTGCAATTTGTTTATTAGTGTAGTTCTCTTTTGAAATGGCTAATAATATTCCATTTTGTTTTGATAATGCGGCTGTTTTTGCCAAAGCTGCTACATCTCTTGTATGAATGTAGTTCTGGATTCTTTGTCCGTGACCAAGAAGTTTGATTTTCTTGGAAACCAAAGCATCTTCTATGATTTTAGGCAAAAAAGTAGATTGTTTCATCCCTATTCCATACATAGAGGAAATTCTTAGTATGGCGTAGTTTTTAGATTTTTCTACAATTTTTTCTCCTAATAGCTTTGAAATTCCATAAACTGACTCTGGACAAGGAAGCGTTTTTTCATCAATATTTAGACCATCAATCGCATCATAAACAGCAACACTCGAAAAATAAATAATCTTTGACCTTTTGAAACGATTACAAATATCATTGACTAACCTTGCATTGACATTGATTATATCATCCAATTTCTCTATATCATTGGATATTACAGCACTGACGATGTATACAATATCGTAGTTATCCTCTAATGAACCAATATCTTCTAAAGCGATATTTCTATGTTTCGGATGCGAAGTGTTTAGAGCTGCACTATGATACAATATATCTACTTCATCAGATATATGTAGTTGTATCAACTCCTTCGATAAAATGCTGTTTGCACCAATGATTAAGACTTTCATAATGATTGATTTTTAGCACAATTACACTTCTTCATCAATGATAAATGTAGGTCGGCCTTTTGCTTGGTCAAAAGTTTTTCCTAAATATACTCCTACAATGCCTATACCGCTGATGATAATTCCCGATAAAAACCAAATAGATAATATCAGTGAACTAAAACCTGGCTGTGCTATTTTTCCTGTAAGAGCCAGATATAAATAGTATATTCCTACGATAAAAGATAAAACTGATATACTCAACCCAAAGTTTATAAACAACCTAAGCGGCTTATCTGAAAAAGATATAATAACATTGAAAGCCTGTTTAAAAAGCCTTCCCACACTATATGTAGATTTTCCTTCCTCGCGTTCTCCATGTTCTATCGGAATGGAAATACTCTTAAACCCAATCCAGTTAATGAATAACGAAAAGAATTTAACATAGTCTTTCATATCTAGAATGGACTTAATGGTCTTTTGGTGATAAATCCCAAAATTCGCTACATTATTATCAAAATTCGCTCCTGATAAGTAATTAAACACCTTGTAAAAAAGTTTAGATGTTAATTTTTTCAGGAATTTATCTTTTCGGTTTTCTCTTTGTCCTAAAACGATATCGTATCCTTCTAAAGCTTTTTTGTAGAGTTTGGCTATTTCTTTAGGCTGATCCTGCATATCACAGTCCATTACTACCACCCAGTCGCCTTTTGTTTTTGTAAGTCCAGCAAAAATAGCGCTATGCTGACCAAAATTTCTGCTCAGGCGAATGCTTTTTATCTTAGGATTTTGGCTAGAAAGCACTTTCATTACTTCCCAAGAGTTGTCAGGACTTCGGTCGTCTACCAATATGATTTCGTAGTCCTCGCCGATTCTCTCCATTACTAAATTAATTTCAGAAACGAGAATCGGAAGGATTTTTTCAGCTCGGTAAACAGGACTTACAATAGAAATCATTAGCTATACTGTTTTTCGTAGTATTTTTGGTATTCTCCACTGGTTACATGCTCCAGCCAATCTTTATTGCTCAGGAACCAATCGATGGTTTTAGCTAGACCTTCTTCAAAAGTCACAGAAGGCTTCCATCCCAAATCTTTATTCAGCTTTGTAGCATCTATAGCATAGCGTTTGTCATGCCCTGGGCGGTCTTTCACAAAAGTAATTAGCTTTTCTGAATATCCAGCAGGATTTCCAAGTTTTGCATCCATTTGTTTAATCAATTCCTTGATTAAATCAATATTCTGCCATTCATTAAATCCACCGATGTTGTAAGTTTCTCCTGTTTTCGCTTCATGGAAAATTTGGAAAATAGCACGAGCGTGGTCTATCACGAACAGCCAATCACGGGTGTATTTTCCATCACCATATATTGGCAGCGGTTTTTCGTTGAGAATATTAGAAATACAAAGCGGAATCAGTTTCTCTGGGAAATGATTTGGGCCATAGTTGTTAGAACAATTGGAAACAATGTAAGGAAGCCCATAAGTGTTTCCATAGGCTCTTACCAAATGGTCGCTGGCAGCTTTACTCGCAGAATACGGCGATTTTGGGTCGTAAGGCGTTTCCTCAGTGAAAAATCCAGTCTCTCCCAAAGCACCATAGACCTCATCCGTAGAAACATGGTAGAAAAGATTTTTTCTCGATTCGTTAGGAAATCTTCCATGCGTGTGTTCAGGATTCAGTGTCCAAAACTCTTTACAAAGGTTAAGAAGGTTAGCAGTCCCAATTACATTGGTATTGATGAAAGCATTTGGGTCAGTGATACTTCTATCCACATGGCTTTCCGCAGCGAGATGTATCACCGCGTCTGGATTATGTTTTTCAAAAACTTTTTTTAGTTCTTCTGGTTTTGTGATGTCTGCTTTTTCAAAGATATAGTTTGGTTCGTTTTCTATATCTTTCAGGTTTTCAAGGTTTCCTGCGTAGGTAAGAGCATCTAGGTTGATGATTTTCGTTTGCGGGAGATTTTTCACAAACTCACGAACAACATGAGAACCGATAAATCCTGCTCCGCCAGTGATAATGATAGATTTCATAATTTTATAGTTCTAATTTTAAAGAATTTCCATCCAAATAAACTGCTTTGGATTCCGTGATTTTTATTTTTTGTTCCTCAGAAAAACCGATAGTTTCTCCATTTTTTAAAGTAACATCATAAGCTAAAATATAGTTGAGCACAGGAAGAATAAAGTCATGTAAATCACCTCGTGACATTTGGCTGTCGATGATTTCTATTTCCTCTTTTCCGAATTCTTTCATTCCAAAAGTATAAAGGCTGTTTTTCCCTTCTTCTATGCCGATAAGTCCGATGTAAATCCACAGAATCACAGGCAGATTTCCTTCTAATAAAAAGTCTGCAAAATCAATATACAAACCTTTTGGAAGTAGCAGAGTCTGGCTTCCTTGATAAATACCTATCGCATCAGGAGTAGTTCTGAGGATAGAGGCGTTAATCATCGTCATCAGAGAGAATTTCTCAACCTGACTTTTAGTTTTGTCTAAAATAGAAACAATCGCATGGCTGTCATGCTCTGGAACTTCTTTTTCTACATTATTCCATAGATAGGAATAACCGAATATTGATTCCAAATCTTCACTTGGAATAGGTGCTGGCATTTTTGCAATGGCAGCCATCATTCCGTTGATAGTGAGCGTTGCCACCTCATCATCACCAGAGATTTCAGAAACTTCTAGTCCCCAGTGGGATTTTAAATCTTCTAAAACTTTATCCAGCGAATAGCTTTCTCCTTTAAACATTGGCATAGAAAGCGCTATGCTGCTGTTCTCTTTTTCAGGTTTTGGAGTTTCCTTTGTCTCTTTTTTCTTGAAAAAATCAAAAAGTCCCATAATTTCAGTGTTTTTATTTTATTGTTTTTCTACCGATTGATTTATAATAAAATCCTGTGTTTTCTATTTGGTCAATAGAGAACATATTTCTACCATCGAAAATGGCTTTGTTCTTCATCTTTTCTGCCATAAGCTGGAAGTTAGGATTTTTGAACTCGCTCCATTCTGTCGCTATCAGCAGACAGTCAGCATCTTCTAGGCAAGAATACATGTCTTTGGTATATTCTATTTTGTCGCCAAAGATTTTCTTTACATTTTCCTCCGCGATGGCATCATAAGCCGTTATTTTCGCTCCTTTTTCTAATAAAAGAGAAATATTATCCAAAGACGAAGCCTCTCTGATGTCATCAGTATTTGCTTTGAAAGCAAGTCCCCACATCGCGATTTTCTTGTCCTTGATATTTCCGCCAAAATATTTTTCAATTTCAGAAACGAGGATTACTTTTTGAGCTTTATTTACATTTTCAGTAGCGTTAAGGATTTGGAAATCAAAGTTTTCTTCTTTCCCTGACTTGATGAGGGCTTTCACATCTTTCGGGAAACAGCTTCCTCCGTAGCCTATTCCTGGGAAAAGGAAACGATGCCCTATTCTGTCATCACTTCCCATACCGAGCCTTACTTTATCCACATCAGCGCCTACTTTTTCGCAGTAGTTTGCGATTTCGTTCATGAAAGTGATTTTCACAGCAAGGAACGAATTGGCTGCATATTTAGTCAGTTCCGAAGATTTTTCATCCATGAAAATGATAGGAACTCCTGTGTTTGTGAATGGTTGGTAGATTTGGGCAATGATATTTTTAGCCTTGTCCGAACTAGAACCCACTACGATTCTAGCAGGATTCATAGAGTCTTCCACAGCAAATCCTTCGCGGAGAAATTCTGGGTTAGAAACCACATCGAAAGGAATGTCTGTTTTCGTAGAAATGGTCTCTCTCACTCTGTCCGCTGTTCCTACTGGAACGGTTGATTTATTGACGATTACTTTGTAAGAAGTCATCAGCTGACCGATGTTTTCAGAAACCTTCAGAACATAAGAAAGGTCTGCGCTGCCATCCTCACCAGGAGGCGTCGGCAAAGCGAGGTAGATTACATCACACTGGTCTAATGCTTCTTTTAGTTGAGTAGTAAAAAACAATCTGTTCGCCTGTATGTTTCTTAAAAATATTTCTTCCAAGCCAGGTTCGTAGATGGGAACAATTCCCTTTTTCATGTTTTCTACTTTTGTTTCATCTATATCTACACAATAAACTGTGTTTCCTAGCTCAGCTAGAGTGGTTCCTGTAACCAGCCCTACATATCCTGTTCCTACAATTGCAA
>CALAEK010000083.1 GCA_937890925.1 uncultured Riemerella sp. | reverse complement strand
AATCATTATCTTTGGGCAACTTTCTAAAATTTATCTAAAATGAAGATTTTATATCAAAAACTAATCTCTTGTGTCGTTTTTAGTGTCTTTACGCTGAACTCCGCTCAGGAAATCACTTTAAATAAAATACACTCAGGGTATTACAGAACCGAGTTTATCTATGGGATAAACTCCATGAACGATGGAGAACACTACACCGTTTTGGAAAAAGATGGAATCGTAAAATATTCCTACAAAACAGGAAAAAAAATAGAAACCATATTAGAGGCTAAGATACAGGACTATACATTTTCTCACGATGAGAGTAAAGTGCTGGTTCTGAACGAACAGCAGCCCATCTACCGCCATTCTTTCTTAGGAAAATACCATGTGGTAAATCTCAGTAAAAACGGAAAAATAACTGCCCTAAACAACGGAAACTGGGTTCAGGAGCCTAAATTCTCTCCTGATGGAAGATTTGTTGCTTTTATCTCTGGGAATAATCTTTATTACCAAGACCTCAGCTCTGAAAAAATCACGCAAATCACTTTCGATGGAGAGAAAAATAAAATCATCAACGGACTTGCAGACTGGGTTTATGAGGAGGAATTCGGGCATGCAGATATGTACCAATGGACAAAAAACAGCGAAAGTCTGGTTTTCGTGAAATTTGATGAAAGCCAAGTAAAAGAAATGAACATGCAGGTTTTCAATGGAAATCTGTATCCGCAGGATTTTCGTTTCAAATATCCGAAAGCAGGAGAAGAAAACTCAAAAGTTTCGGTATACGCCTATGATTTAAAACTAAATAAATCCACGCAAATCAATCTTGCTAACTTTGAAACTTATTATATTCCACAAGTTTTCCAGACTGCGCAGCCTAATGAAATAGCGATAGCGACTTCCAACAGGCATCAGAACAAACTGGAAATCATCAAGATAAATACTAAAAACTATTCTACCAAGAAAATCCTAACCGAAACGGATGCTGCTTGGATAGAAACGGACAATCTTTCTTTGGAATTTTTGGAAGATAATTCCTTCCTTTGGGCTTCAGAAAGAGATGGTTTCAGACATTTTTACTGGTACACACCTGATGGAAAACTCAAAAAACAAATTACCAAAGGCAACTGGGAAATCACTGACTACTATGGTTTTAGCCCAAAAAATTCTGAAATCTTGGTGCAGACTACCGAAAAAGGCAGCACCAACAGAGTGGTGAGCAAAATAAACATCAAAACAGGAAAAAAGCAGATAGTTTCTGAATCAAACGGAACCAATAACGCTAATTTCAGTAAATCTTTCCAATATTTTATCAACACGCATTCTTCCGCAGAACAGCCGAATACTTACACTTTGAGAGATTTTAACGGGAAAACTCTGCGAGAATTACAGAATAATAATTCGGCGCTGAAAAAACTGCAATCGGATGGTTTCGTAACTAAAGAATTTTTCCAAATTCCAAACAAAAACGGCGACCAGATGAATGCTTGGATGATAAAACCAAAAGACTTCTCGCCTAACAAGAAATATCCTGTGCTGATGTACCAATACTCTGGCCCTGGCTCACAACAGGTAAGCAATGCTTGGGACGGCAGAAACGCTATTTGGTTTAACCTTTTGGCTCAAAAAGGATACATTGTGCTCTGCGTAGATGGGCGTGGAACGGGCTATCGTGGAACGAAGTATAAAAAAGCAACTTACAAGAATTTAGGAAAATACGAGATAGAAGACCAAATCGCTGCTGCGCAATGGGTTGGCTCACAGAGCTTTGTAGATGCTGGGCGAATCGGGATATTTGGATGGAGTTTTGGAGGATATATGGCAAGTCTGGCGATGACCAAAGGAGCGGATATTTTCAAGGTGGGAATCGCTGTAGCACCAGTAACCACTTGGCGTTATTATGATACTATCTATACTGAAAGATATCTACAAACTCCACAAGAAAACCCACAAGGATACGATGAAAACTCGCCTATCAATTTCGCTGACCTAATGAAAGGGAAATACCTGCTAATTCACGGAACAGCGGATGACAATGTCCATTACCAAAATGCAGTAGAAATGGCGGAAGCTCTTATTCAGAAAAACAAAGAATTTGAATTCATGACCTATCCAGACAAAAACCATGGAATTTATGGTGGAAACACTAGACTACATCTATACCAAAAAATGACAGATTTTATTCTAAATAATCTATAAAAATAAAAAAAGCCAGAAAAAAAATTCTGGCTTTTTTATTTATTCTCCTTTCTTATTCTTATAACTGTTATACCCTGCATAAGCGAGATAAAGTGCTGCTCCAATAAAGAATAGCAAAACTGTAATAGATCCACCTAAATCATACAGAAGATTGATAAGTCTATTCATCTTGATAGTTCCTCCTTCTTTTTCCCATTTCACAAGTTCTAAGTAGTAATAAACCCCAAAACCTAAAACCCCAACTGCAAGCACCAAACTACCTAAAAGAGGGAGCAAAGGGTTTTTACTTGATTTGTTCTCATACATACTTCTCTCGATGAATTTTTCATCTGTTTCGTTTTTGTTCTCGTTGCTCATAAAAATATAATTTTAAATATTTATCGTTTTACATTATCCAAACTACCATAAGTCCTTGCATTAAAGCCTTCTCCATCTTTTACTGCAAATTCTATTTCGTTGTCAGAAAGAATCTTAAATTTAGTGACAAATGTTTTTTCATCCTTCTGCGCCTTCTGAACATGCGGTTCTATGACCGCTCCATAAGAAAGCTCTTCCATCAATCTGATAACACAAGTGCTGTCAGCGGAATTTACCTCCTGCACCTCTACCCATCTCATATCCGAGCCTTTGGAGGTAGCTTTTCCGTTTGAGTCATAGTTGGTCACAGGAACACCTACTCTATACTGCTCTCCTTTTTTAGGGAGTTGTAATAATTCTGCTTTTGCATTCTCTTGCATTGGCTTTTTTATAAAAAGTGTATAACCCAACCAACCAAAAAACGCCAATATAAGAATTATTGCAAACCCTATGATGAACTTCCCAGGCCAGCTTACTTCAGTCCTTTTTTAGGAACAGGATTTGCTGCTTTTTGCTGTTCAAAAAAAGCTTCCATTTCAGAAGTCCACTTAGATGCAGGAATATCTTTAATTATCAGATATTCTAAAAAACACTCCTGATGGCTTTTTTACATACTGTTTACTCAGTAAAGTTTCTACTTCTTTTTGGTATAAAACCAAGCGCATAGGTTCCATCTTTCCACTAAGCGGACAGAGCAAATCTGGAACTTCTATACTGTAATAACTTTTATATTCTACACGAAAATAATAGACCGATTTTTATGCGAAAAGTTTGAAAGTCCTGATAGATGGGTTTCATACTTTGTGAGGCGAAAGGAGAACAAAGAAATTATTGGAAAATATAAAAATTCTATTATAGGAAAGGAGCAGTGGGCTGTCACCATTTTTACTACCACTATGGATAATGAAAAGAAGACAGGTGTTTTTATTCCGATAATATATGAAAGAAATGGTAACGAGATTACAAGAAATATGTTTGTTGCTAATAAGACAATTATCAAAAGAAACTCTCTTCTTATTACAATTCCAGAATGGCTTTTTGATAGGATATTGGCTGAATCCAAGAAAGAATTACTGACTTATTACCAGAAAGAAAAACATGAATCTCTCATTTCAGAAATAACATTAAGTGAAAAGATGTTCTTTTTAAAAGAGAAAGTGATAACAGAGAGTATACCAGGAACAGAACCAGAACAAGATTATCCATAAAAAAACCGCACAAATCAAATAGATTGGCGGTTTAATTAAGATTTCGTAGAAATCATTTTTGCAATACAAATATATAAAATTTCCATGGAAAAAAGAGAGATTTTAAAAACAAAAATAGAAGAAATTAATTATGATATTATCCAAGAATTTAAGGATAATCCAAATATTCGTACAATCCTTTATACAGAGAGACTTTATAGTTTTATGAGAAAAAAGGATTTGACTCTCTTGCCTACCAAAATAATTAATGTAATTCTTAGTGCGGTCAAAGATGAGCAGCAGAAGTATATCAAAGAAGCGTCTTTACCTGGAATTATTGTAGAAACTCCTGTTAGACAAATGAGCTTTGAAGATATTTTTCAAGACTGGGCGGAAAACACAAGAGCTAGGTTTACAGTGAATTTTAAATCGATAAAGCTTGATAAAGATATAAAAAACAGAGAACTTTTTGAGGTATTTATCTATTTATCAAACCTTAACTGGCAAATCATCAATGATGTAGAAACAGGGGATGTGGAGTTGGTACGCAGGGAAGAATCATAGAAAACGACCAACTAGGTAAGATAAAATTTGAGAACAAAGATAAGGTTTATCAGCCTACAGGAATGAGCCTTAATGAGAAAGGAGCAGAGCTTCTCAAAAACAATCTTATCCAAAAAATAGAATACAACGAGAATAATGATCCTGTATTCATTGATGGGGTAAAAGGTGATGTAAGGTTTGAATACGGGCTCACTGCCATGAGACAGATGATGACCTTTGGAGGAGAATTTTTATCAGAGAAAGCTTCTCAAAATGAAACCTCTCATGGTAAGTTTACCCGATTCTATAGCGAAGACGGAAGTTTTGAGGTGACCTTAGACCACCAGAGCGGAAAAGAAAAGCATATTCTTTACATTGGAGGAAATCCATACGAAAGTGAGATTATTTTCGTTAAAGATTTTAAAGAAGAGAAGGGTTCTTATAAATTCCTGCACAAGGATTACCTAGGAAGCATTTTAGCCATCAGTGATGAAGAAGGAAATAAACTTGAACAGCGCCATTATGATGCTTGGGGGAATCTTACCCATCTGCAGATAGGAAATGGAGAAGTTATCACTGACCCAGAGCAGATTGCTAAAGCTCAGCTCCTCTTAGACAGAGGATATACCAGCCATGAACATTTATGGGAGGTGGGCATCATCCACATGAACGGAAGGCTCTACGACCCGCTGCTCAGAAGGTTCCTCAATGCTGATGAAAATATTCAAGACCCACACAACACACAGAACTACAACAAGTATGGATATGTGATGAACAACCCTTTGATGTATAGTGACCCAAGTGGAGAATTCTTTGTTTTCCTTGGATTAGGTGCTTTATTTTGGAAGGCTGTCATCATCGGTGCAGCGGTAGGTTTAGCTTCTTATACAGTTGGATTAGCTGTAACAGGTAACTTACATCAATGGAACATTGGAGGAGCCCTCAAATCTACTTTCTGGGGAGCCGTCTCGGGTGCTGTCTCGTTTGGAATAGGAGAAGTGTTTTCAACAACACTGAAGACAGGGCTTACTGTTGCTGAAAGCTTAAAAGGGTCTATTGGAAAATTAGGACTAGCTTTAGTTCGAGCTGGGACTCATGCTGTAAGTCAAGGTGTGCTTTCTGCAATGCAAGGTGGAGATTTTGTAAGCGGTGCAGCAGCAGGATTCTTCGGAAGTCTCGGTGCTGACGCTTGGGGAGGTGCAATGAAAAACCTAGGCTATGAAAAGTTTGCAGAGAGCACTGTGGGAACTGTAACTTTTGGGGCTTTATCTGGAGGCATAGGAGCAGAGCTAAGTGGCGGAAACTTCTGGCAGGGTGCTGTGACAGGTGGAATAGTTGCAGGACTGAATCATCAAATGCATAAGATGGAATTGTCTCAAAATAGAGGAAAACAGAAACAAACACATACACAAGAACAACAATTAGAAGAAATGCTTAAAAATGTTAAAGTAGGAGATTCGATAGAAGGAACAGAGTTATCAGTAGTAGATAAAAATGCTAGTAAATTTATTTCCAAAATAACAAGGCTTAGTGAAACAGAATTTGCTATTAAGAGGACATTAGTAGGTGTAGCAGGCTTGGATGATAATGCAAAAATGGTTATAAAAAAATTTCAAATGAAAATAGATGGCAAGGTAGAAAATGGTTATAGAGTATATGTTTCAGGAGTAAAAACAATATTCAGAGAGCGGATAACTACTAATTTTTTCTTGAACAACAATGAAAAATATTTTTGGGATAATAAAGGAAAATTGATGGTAATTAAAAATTAAGTTATTAAGTTATGTTTTCATTCTTTAAATATAGTATACTAGCGCTATTTAATATTATTCTAAATATTCTATTGTATTCTTATATTAGTAATGATTATGCATCATCGGTATCTTTATTTTTAATAACAGAGATAGAGGGGGTAAAAGAAAAGCATATGTTATTTGATTTATTGAATATTATTACACCTATATCATTAATGATTAATATGTTGTTTTTAATACTTATAGAATATTTATTAAATAAATTTTTTTTTAAA
>CALAEK010000082.1 GCA_937890925.1 uncultured Riemerella sp. | reverse complement strand
TTTTTAAATGGTATTTTAGGAATACTTTTACCACTTTTTGGTGCATGAATAACAAGTTCATCATTATTTTCAAATTTATAAAACACCTCATCTGTATAGAAAATATAATATTTATCCTTATTTGGAGGTAATATTATAGGTTCTTCAGAAAAAATTATTTCTTCATGGTCGCCTGTAATTCCCCAAAACCTTGCTCCAATATAAATACTATCCCCTTTTGGAGATAGTATTATTTTTTCTATTCTATTTTCAGACTCTAGATTACTATAACTCAAAAACACCTCCCCATTCCAAGGATACTCAGAGCCTCTATATATGGTCATAAGCAAAAGATTATAAACGAGTAATAAAAAGAGTAAAATAATTGTGATGAAATCCTTTTTTATCACGATATGCCCTCCCCCTATTACAAGCGCCAATATCACAAATCTACCAATATAATAAGTATCTCCTAAACCATAACCATAAGTCAAACCGCCTCGTAAATTCAGAAATATTATAATAACTACTGCTGCTGACAGCAACCATAAAACAATTTTCATTCTCTTTCTATTTTATCTTCACAAATTTACAAAAATAAAAGAGCCCTGCCTTTTGGCACGACTCTTTGTTATTTATATTCTTTCTTTTATGATTTCATCTATAATTTCAGGATTGATAAGCGTAGAAGTGTCCCCAAAATTATCATCCTTTCCTTCTGCTATTTTTCTTAGAATACGCCTTACAATCTTACCTGAGCGGGTTTTTGGCAGCGCAGAAACAAACTGAATTTTATCCAGCTTCGCGATAGGCCCCACTTGGTCAGAAATCAACTGATTAATCTCCCTACGGACTCTATCTCTGTTTCTATCTTCGCTGACATCCTTTAAAATCACATACCCATAGAGAGCATTTCCTTTTATCTCGTGCGGATAGCCTACTATTGCGCTTTCAGCTACAGACTGGTGCTCATTCACTGCATCTTCTATCGGCGCAGTACCCAGATTATGCCCTGATACAATGATGACATCATCCACTCGCCCTGTAATTCTGTAATATCCTACCTCATCTCTCAGAGCTGCATCTCCTGTGAAAAACTTCCCTGGGAAAGCTGAGAAATAAGTTTCACGATATCTTTCGTGGTCGCCCCATATTGTCCTTGCGATAGACGGCCAAGGTAATTTGATGCAAAGATTTCCTTCCACCTGATTACCAGAAATTTCGTTTTTCTGCTCATCCATCAGCACAGGCTGAACCCCTGGCAACGGAAGTGTAGCATACATAGGCTTTGTAGGAGTAATGAATGCGAGTGGAGAAATTAGAATTCCTCCTGTTTCGGTCTGCCACCAAGTGTCCACTATCGGACATCTTTTTTTACCAACATTGTCATTATACCAGCGCCAAGCCTCATCGTTAATAGGCTCTCCCACCGTTCCGATTACTCTGAGCGAACTCAAATCATGTTTTTCCACCCATTCTGCGCTTTCCTTCTCCAAAGAACGAATAGCAGTAGGTGCCGTATAGAAATGAGTAATCTTATGTTTCGCGATGGTCTGCCAGAATCTATCAGGATTAGGATAAGTAGGAATCCCTTCAAAAATCACAGTTGTTGCGCCATTTACCAGTGCTCCATACACTGCATAAGAATGTCCTGTAATCCAGCCTATATCGGCAGTACACCAGAACACATCATTTTCTCTATAATTAAATACATTTTTAAAAGTATAACCCGTGTAGACCATATAGCCGCCACAAGTGTGAAGCATTCCTTTTGGTTTTCCTGTAGAACCTGATGTATAAAGGATAAACAAAGGATCTTCCGCATCCATAATTTCAAAAGAATTATCTACCTCTGCTTTATCCAAAAGTTCCTGAAGCCAAAAATCTCTCCCTTCTTTCATCGTAACTTGGCATCCTGTTCGTTTTACAGTCAGCACTTTTTCTACACTTGGGCAGTTTTCTAATGCTTCATCTACGATACCTTTCAGCTCTATTTTTTTACTTCCTCTGTAGCTTCCATCAGAGCAGATGACCAATTTACATTCGCAGTCATTGATCCTAGAAGCAAGCGCCGCCGAAGAAAACCCAGCAAAAACCACCACATGGACAGCACCAATTCTCGCACAAGCCAGCATAGCTATCGGCAGCTCTACCACCATTGGAAGGTAAATGCAGACTCTGTCGCCTTTTTTCACTCCTTGGCTGCGAAGAACAGCCGCCATCTTTCCTACTCTTTCATGAAGTTCTTTGTAAGAAAGCTTAATTGTTTCCTCATCAGGACTGTTTGGTTCCCAGATGATTGCTGTTTTATCAGGATTTTCCGCTAAATGGCGGTCGATACAGTTCTCTGTAATATTAAGTTTTGCATTCTTAAACCATTCTATTTTAGCATTATGTACATCATATTCCAGCACGCTATCCCATTTTTTGTTCCAGATAAAATTTTTATCTGCTATCTGTTCCCAAAATTTTTCAGGATCATGCACTGACTTTTCGTATTGCTTAAAATAGTCTGGAAGATTGTCTATTATGTACTTACTCATTTATGTAGGAGAATATTAAATAAAAATTAATTTCTTTTTATAAAAACTTTGATAATACAACTTTATCAAAGTTTTATTTTTGTATGAAAACAACCAAAGATAATTTACAAGTTATTTACGAAGATAACCATATTATCGTAATTAACAAAAGAGCTGGCGATATTGTACAAGGAGATAAAACAGGTGACGAGCCTCTGAGTGAGATTATTAAATCTTTTTTAGTTGAAAAATATAATAAAAAAGGAGAGGCGTATTTGGGGGTCGTTCATCGGTTAGACCGCCCCACAACAGGACTTGTTGTCTTTGCTAAAACCTCAAAAGCACTGCCTCGATTGAATGCTCTTTTTTCAGATAAAAATAATGTAAAAAAAACATATTTAGCCTTAGTTCATAAAAAAAATATTCCAACAGAAGGAGTTCTTACTCATTGGTTAACCAGAAATGAAAAAACAAATAAATCTACAGCTCATAACAAAGAAGTACCCAATAGTAAAAAAGCTATTTTAGAATATTGCCTTTTAAAAGAATTAGATAATTATAATCTTTTAGAAATCAATCTATTAACAGGAAGACATCATCAAATACGAGCGCAATTTTCTGCTTTAGGTTGTCCTATACGAGGAGATATTAAATATGGTGCTAAACGTACAAATCCAGATGCTAGCATTAGTCTTCATGCTTACCATTTAGAATTTATTCACCCTGTGAAAAAAGAAAAAATAAGCCTATATGCACCTGTTCCTGAGTTGGTAAAGCCTGCTAATATTGAATTATAACTTAATGAAAAAGAGAAATTAATTTGAATTAATTTCTCTTTTTTATATTTTACTGTGTAAAATAAATTAGTTTTCTTCT
>CALAEK010000081.1 GCA_937890925.1 uncultured Riemerella sp. | reverse complement strand
AACATTCGCAAATGTATAAGCTTTTATATTCCTATGCAATATGATTTTTATCATGGTTAGTATTTGTGTTCAGAAATACAAAGAATAATCAGAATTTAGAATATATATCATTGTAAGAGTTATTATAATTTAAAGTCTATATATAAATTATTTAACCTATTTATTTTAAATAATTTATTTTTTAATTAAGACAATTAAAATAAATAACTAATTTATTTGTTATGTTTGGAAAAATTTTTATTTTTGGCAAAACAAGTAATAAATAACTAATATGTCTGATAATATATTTGGATTAGATGTTTTATTAAAACAAGAAGAAACGGGATTAGTACGCTACAGTAGTCGTATGTATGAAAAAGATTGGGATAGATTGATTAATCTTAGAAGACATAAAGTAGTAGAACTAGGAGATCGTTCTTATAACAACACATCTGCGATAGAAGAAGCAGTAGAAATTTTACAATCAAAATATGATATTCCTCGTGGCGAAACTCCCACAAAATTGGTTAGTGGTCGTCGTGGAAGAGAGGTAAAACATAAGAGTAAAGATACTTCCATCATGCTGAGTAAAGAAACCGTTGATTACATTAAAGATTTTTTGGCATATAAAGCATATGTTCAAGGAGATATAGGCTATACCCGAATGAAATTTTTTGAAGAAGTAATGAATGTTTTAGAAGAAAAATATAATCTTTCAAAATGAGTTCAGCATATCACAGATATGAAGCTGCTGTGAAGTTATCTAATGGTAGGGTAGTCATATATCATAACATTAATACAGGGCTAAAAAAATTTCACCATTTTTTGTTATCTATTTGCTGATTATACTTATTCTACAACCTCATCGGCATGTTTTTTCACAAAATCTTTCTTACGATAGATTTTAGAAACCATCATGTTATATGTAGAACCTTCTTGATAATTCTTAATGTCTATAGTTTCAGTAAAATCTTCATCTAGACCAAATTTCCATGGAGCACCATCTCTATGAGGGATATAGTAGCCACCTGTGATTTCTATCGGTGCGTAGTATGTTTTTCCATCTACTTTCACATTTTTGAATCTCATTTGGTACATTCTGTTTTGTTCAAAAGGAATATCTGTGTAAGCCTCTGTATAAAGGACATATTCAGAATTAGTAGGGTTAAGAATAGACTCTGTCTGCCATTCGCTTTTTTCAAAGTTTATTTCTTTTCCTTCTGGAGTTTTCAGAGTATGATTTCCGTTTTCAAGTTCAATATTTTGTGTAGAGTTTGACTCCATTTTATATGGTTTCCCATCTACTTCAAAGGAAATTGCCTTGTCTGTAGGGTTATCAACTATTACTGTATTATTTTGTTTAGAACAAGAAAACAATACTGTTGCAAGACCTAATGATAAAAATATATTTTTCATAATTTTTTATTTATGCAAAGGTAAAAAATATGCATTATATACAAAAGAAGTTACCAAATTATCTCTATATTTGCCTTTTAGTTGAAAAATTATGAAAAACAAACATCCAAAAGGTTTACCCTATCTCTTCTTCACAGAAATGTGGGAAAGATTCGGCTATTATTTGATTTTAGGAATCTTCGTGTTGTATATGATTGATGCTGACAAGGGTGGTCTTGCCTTTGATAGCAAACATGCTGATGACATCTTCGGGACATTCATTGCCCTTACCTACCTTACACCTTTTCTTGGCGGGTTTCTTGCAGACCGACTGCTGGGATACATCAAGGCAATTTACATAGGTGGAACGCTTATGGGACTGGGCTACATTGGTTTAGGACTTTTCAAAGATGTGTCCATGTTCTATGTATCCATGGGGCTGATAATCATCGGTAATGGATTCTTTAAACCAAGTATTTCTACACTTTTAGGAAATCTATATTCTGACGATAAGTATAAAGCCAATAAAGATGCAGGATACAACATCTTCTACATGGGGATAAATATCGGGGCTTTTGTATGTAACATCATTGCAGCTTATATGAGAAATAAATACGGCTGGGGCGAGGCTTTCGTGACGGCTGGTGTAGGAATGTTTTTAGGTTTGATTATTTTTTCTTTTGGGAAAAAACATGTCGTTCATGCCAATGTGATGAAACCTGTCCAAGAGGGCGATACCACTATCAGCTCCATCTTGATAAAAGTGTTCCTTCCTGCCATCATTGCAGGAGCTATTGGCTGGGTAATTCCTGGGAATATCTTTGGGTCGGATTCTACGGATGCCTTTATATTTGCGTGTATTCCTGTTATTTTGTTTTATATTTTTATTTACATCAGTGCAAATGCAGAGGACAAGAAGCCTATCGGAGCCTTGTTGGCGATATTTGCGGTGAGTATGATGTTCTGGGCTGTATTTAAACAAAACGGAACTGCCCTTACCCGCTGGGCAAATTACTACACAGATAGAAGTGTCCCTGCGGCTTTAGAAAAGCCTTTGGCAAGTATCTATTTGGTTGATACAAAGGACTACAATACAAAGGAAGTTGCCGTTCATGACAATCAGTTCCAAACTGTAAAAGATGAAGATGGAAAGCCTAAAAAAGAACAAGGAAAAGACATTTATTTCAAAAATATAAGCAAGGAACAAAGAGTCGAGCTGGAAGCCAATCCAGACAAGAAGGTATATCTCTATAATACTGAGCTGTTCCAGTCCATCAATCCTTTTTGGGTTATCGCCCTTACGCCAATGGTGGTAGGATTCTTTATGATGCTTCGTAGAAAAGACAAAGAACCTTCTACTCCTACAAAGATAGTTTTGGGATTATTCCTATCGGCTCTCAGCTGCCTTGTGATGGTAGCTGCTGTATATGCAGGAGACAACGGCGCTTCCAAAGTATCACCGCTTTGGCTGTTTGCCGCTTATGGAATCATCACAATAGGCGAACTCTGTTTGTCTCCTATGGGACTTTCTCTAGTATCTAAACTTTCTCCACCGAGAATTACAGCGCTTATGATGGGAGGATTTTTCCTTTCTACATCGATAGGAAACAAACTTTCTGGTATATTGGCAAGTATGTGGTACAGCTACGAAGACAAAGCCAATTTCTTCTGGGTAAATTTCGCCCTGCTGCTCATCGCCACACTGCTGGGAGTAGCCATCCTAAAACCACTAAATAAAGCCATGAAAGAAAAAGGCGTGAAATAAACCGAAATAAAAAATACCACTTATTGAGTGGTATTTTTTTTATTTTCTCTATCCGAAATATATGCTACAATAAACACCGTGGACAAGATAAAAGCAAACCCTATCACATCCAAAAAGGAAAAAGGATTTCCTAAAAATACTACAGAACATATCGTAGCCACCACGGGTTCTATACAAGCTATCATACTTGCTTTCGTAGGGCCTATAATTCCTACGCCTGACAAATAAAACAGAAACGCAAAAATACTTCCCAAAAGGACAATCAGCAATAAAAATACGATTACTACAATATCTACCTTCACTGGCTGTTCCCATGGTTTCGCTGTTATAGAAAGTGCAATTCCACCGATGAACATTCCCCATGCGATGACAACCGCCGTTCCATATTTCTTTAAAATCTCTGCTGGCTGCACCGTATATATGACCAAAGTAATCGCCGAGAGCATTCCCCAAAACAGAGCCACAGAAGAAACCTTCAAAGTGCTCATATCTCCATGCGTAGCCAGAATAAACACACCCAAAAGAGATAAAAACAAAACAACCACTTCATATGGTTTTGGTTTTCTTTTTTCTTTAAAACAAACATAAAGCAAAATAAGCGTAGGCCCAAAATACTGAAGCACCGTGGCAATGCCTGCATTAGAATGCTGTATCGTAGTGAAATAGGTATACTGTGTCCCCAGCATACCAAAAACCCCGAAGACAAAAACCCTTATCAAATCTTTAGTATTTCTAAAAATATCAAAGATTTTATTTTTATCCTTGGCATAAAGATAAACCAGCAAAAAAACCCCCGCCAGCAAAAGCCTGTAAGGTGTCAGCCAGTCAGAAGTTACTCCTTTCTGCAAAAACAAAAACTCCGCAAAAGCCCCATTTATACCCCACAGTGTAGCACCAATAGTAGTATAGATAAACCCTTTTTTCGATTGATTCATTTTTTTATTATCCCTAAAATTATTTTATCTAAATATGGTCAAAATAAAAATTCATCTAATCCAAAAATCTATATGCCACGATTTTAAAATCAAAACTCACAGGTCTGAGGCTCGCCAGATAATCTACTCTTAGATATTTTTGAGATGAGTATTCCTCCACTAGTTCGCCATTTTCATTATAATTAAAATTATTATTGGGAAGTTTGACAGAAGCTATCATTTCTCCTTTGTGCATTCCTTCTACCCAGCCTTTTTCATCATCTAATTCTATTTCGGACAGTAGGTCAGTGATGCCTTGTTTAGTATTGTATTCTATGTATTCTTTCATTTTAATTTAACTTTTGAACCAGTTTTGTAAATTCTTCTTCGCAGTTTTTTTCTTCATAAAGAATTCTATAAATATGCTGCACGATAGGAGCATCTATTTTATTGTTTTTAATAATCTGATAAATTCCGTTGGTAGCGTAGTAGCCCTCTGCTACCATGCTCATGGATTGAATAGCAGATTTCACGGTGTAGCCCTTCCCAATGTAGTTCCCAAACATTCTGTTTCTACTGAACAACGAGTACGCCGTAACGAGCAAATCCCCAATGTATGAACTTTCATTGACATCTCTTGGCTCTGGATATACCGCATCTAAAATTCTTTCCAACTCCCGAACGGCATTAGAAATATATACCGCTTGGAAATTATCTCCATAGCCCAGCCCATTGGCCATTCCTGCGCCTATGGCATAGATATTTTTGAGGACTGCACTGTATTCATTACCTAGAATATCATTACTTTGGTTAATTCTAATATATCGTGAAGACAACAAGTCGCTCAGCATCTGAGTGGTTTCCTTGCTGGCAGCTGCCACTGTAAGGAAAGACAATCGTTCCATGGCAACTTCTTCCGCGTGGCACGGCCCTGCAAGAACTGCTTGGTTTCTGTATCCTATCTTGAAGGTATCACGGAGATAATTCGCTACAATATCATTATGCTTTGGAACAATTCCTTTAATCACCGATGCAAATATCTTCCCTGAATAATCACAAGTCATCTTCTCTATAGTATCCGCCAAATAGATAGATGGCGTTGCTAGAATAATCACATCGCAGGCTGTCACCAGCTCATTGATATCCATTGTCAAAACCAATCGGTCTGGGTTAAATTTCACTGCGGTAAGATAGTGCGGATTGCTCCCTTGTGAAACCAAAGCCTCCCTTGTGCCGTCATTACGAAGCAGCCAATGAACTTTTTCGCAGTTTTCCATCAGCATTTTTACTACTGCAGTGGCGAAACTACCACTCCCGATAACCCCGACTTTTGGTAAATTTTTGTTCTCAGTCATATCGTTTTTCATTTAAACCGCAAAGTAAAGAAAAAATCCTTCAAAATTGAAGGATTTTATTTTTGGATTTACACATTTAAAATAACCATTTAGACCCGCCATAAGGTTTCTATGAAAAAGATCAATAACAAGGTTGGATTATTCAGCAGGTCTAAATGGTCTTTATAACATTATAACAATTACTCTGTAGGTCTGAAAACCAGCTTGTTATCAAAACAATCTACAGTCACTCTCTCGCCTTCTTTTACATTTCCAGCCAAAATCTCTTTTGAGAGTTTATTCAGAACTTCCTGCTGTACTACTCGTTTCAACGGTCTAGCTCCAAATGCTGGGTCGTAGCCTTTTTTCAGAATAAAATCTATCGCTTCCTGCGTTGCAGTCAAGATGATATTTCTGCTTTCCAGCATTTTGTTGATTCCTCTTAACTGGAACTGAACGATTTTTCCGATTTCATTGTAGTTCAATGGTTGGAACAACACCGTTTCATCTATTCTGTTGAGGAACTCTGGTCGTAGAGTTTGTTTCAACAGGTCAAATACCTCTTCTTTGGTTTTTTCAATAATTTCAGTTAAATTACTTTCATTGATTTTCTCAAAATTCTCCTGAATAATATGAGAACCAAGATTAGAAGTCATGATGATAATCGTATTTTTAAAATTCACTACGCGACCTTTGTTGTCTGTCAATCGCCCATCATCCAACACTTGAAGCAAGGTATTAAACACATCTGGATGCGCTTTTTCCACCTCATCCAGAAGCACCACAGAATATGGTCTTCTTCTCACTGCTTCGGTCAGCTGTCCGCCCTCATCATAGCCTACATACCCCGGAGGCGCTCCTACCAATCTAGAAACAGAGTGTTTCTCCTGATATTCAGACATATCGATACGGGTCATATTATTTTCATCATCAAATAAGAACTCCGCCAAAGCTTTCGCTAATTCGGTTTTACCAACTCCCGTAGTTCCGAGGAAAAGGAAAGACCCAATAGGTTTTTTCTCATCATTCAGCCCAGCTCTGTTTCTTCGGATAGCATCAGCTACGGATTGTATCGCTTCCTCTTGCCCTACCACTCTTTTGTGGAGTTCATCTTCCAAATGAAGCAGTTTTTCTCTTTCGGACTGAAGTAGTTTAGTCACTGGAATTCCTGTCCATTTCGCCACTACTTCAGAGATATTTTCTGCGGTAACTTCTTCTTTCACCAGCTCATTCTGCTGATTCTGCATCGCCAATTCCAGTTTTTGTAGCTCGTCCTCCTTTTCACGGAGTTTTCCATATTGTATCTCCGAAACTTTTGCATAATCACCCATACGCTGAGCTCTTTCAGCTTCTAATTTCAGACTTTCAATATCTTTTTTAATCTGAGTCAAATCCTCGGATTTCTGCTTTTCACTGAGCCATTTTGCGTTGATTTGGTTTCGCTCCTCAGTGATTTTCGCAATATCTTCTTTCAGATGGTCTATTTTAGTCTGGTTGCCCTCTCTGGAAATCGCTGCCAGCTCTATCTCCATTTGCATAAGTTTTCTGTCCAAAACATCCAATTCCTCTGGTTTGGAATTGATTTCCATTCTTAATTTTGCAGAAGCTTCATCGATTAGGTCAATGGCTTTGTCTGGTAAAAATCTATCCGAAATATATCGCTGGGACATTTCTACCGCGGCTATGATGGCTTCATCTTTTATTCTAATCTTGTGGTGGAATTCATACTTGTCTTTGATTCCGCGAAGAATAGAAATCGCTGATTCTGTGTCTGGCTCTTCCACCATTACTTTTTGGAAACGGCGTTCCAGAGCTTTATCTTTTTCAAAGTATTTTTGATACTCGTTAAGCGTTGTCGCACCGATGGAACGAAGCTCTCCTCTCGCCAAAGCTGGTTTCAGGATATTCGCAGCATCCATCGCTCCCTCGCCACCGCCTGCGCCTACAAGGGTGTGGATTTCATCGATGAAAAGGATAATCTGTCCATCGGATTTCACCACTTCATTTACTACGGATTTTAGTCTTTCTTCGAACTCTCCTTTGTATTTCGCACCTGCAATCAATGCTCCCATATCAAGTGAATAGAGCGTTTTGTCCATCAAGTTTTCTGGAACATCTCCACTGATGATTCTATGGGCTATTCCTTCGGCGATGGCAGTTTTACCAACACCTGGCTCACCGATGAGAATAGGATTATTCTTGGTTCTTCGCGAAAGAATCTGCAGCACTCTTCGGATTTCTTCATCTCGCCCGATTACTGGGTCTAATTTCCCTTCCGCTGCCAGTTCATTGAAGTTTTTAGCATATTTATTAAGCGATTGGTAAGTTTCTTCGGAACTTGCCGAAGTCGCCTTTGAACCTTTTCTAAGTTCTTTGATTCCTCCTTCCAAAAGGGATTTGGTCACGCCCATGTCTTTCAACATCTGCGAAACAGAAGAACTCACCTCTAATAACGCCAGCCAAATATGCTCCAAAGTCACATACTCATCGCCCATTCTTTTAGCGATATTAGGCGCTTCCAGAAGGACTTTGCTGGCACTTTGAGAAAGGTAAATATTTCCGCCTTCCACTTTTGGGAGGCTTTCCAAAGATTCTCTGTTTCTTTGTCTTATCAAGTTAAGGTCGGCTTCTGCTTTTTTCATTAGAAAAGCCGAGATATTCTCATCCACTTGGAAAATTCCTTCCAATAGATGCTGAGGCTCTATACTCTGGTTGCCAAAATCCAAAGCAATCTGTTGTGCTTTTTGGATGGCTTCTTGTGATTTTACGGTATATTGATTTAGATTCATAATTCTTTATTTTAAAAGTTATCTGAAATCTAAATTGCAAAAACCATTCTATTACACAAAATAAGACAAAATTTCCGAAAATGATTTAAAAATGATATTTTTTGGGCTGACAAAATTTCCTAATGTTGGTTTTTATAAGCAAAAATTAGGAACTTTATTCATTCTTTTTTTAGCTGTTAAAATGCTCCCAGACTGCCTTAGCTTTGGATTTTCCTAAAATCTCTTCCAGCGTTTCCAATGAGGCTTCTTTTATTCTTTTTACAGATTTTAATTTAGATAAAAGCTGCTGGATGGTTTTCTCGCCTACGCCAGGGATTTCCTCCAATTCTGATTTTATTGTAGAATTTTTCCTTCTCGTGCGGTGATGCTTTACACCGAAACGATGCGACTCGTCCCGAACCCGCTGGAGAACCTTCAAGGTTTCCGATTTTTTATCTAAATACAATGGAACTGGATCTTCGGGAAAGAAGATTTCTTCCAATCTTTTCGCTATTCCGATGATGGAAATTTTCCCATACAATCCAAGGAGTTTCAGGCTTTTCACTGCGGAACTGAGCTGACCTTTTCCTCCGTCTATCAAAATGAGCTGCGGCAGTGGTTCGCCCTCATCCAAAAGTCTGCTGTATCGGCGATAGATAACTTCTTCCATCGTAGCAAAATCATTCGGCCCTTCCACGGTTTTTACATGAAAAATCCGATAATCCGCCTTGCTGGGCTTCCCATCTTTGAAAACCACACACGCCGAAACGGGATTTGTCCCTTGAATATTAGAATTGTCAAAACCTTCTATATGGCGTGGCTCTTCGGGAAGTCTGAGGAGTTTTTTCATCTCCGCCATGATGCGGTTGGTATGTCTTTCTGGGTCTACTATCTGCACCTGCTTGAGTTTTTCCACGCGGTATTCCATTGCGTTTTTCTCGGAAAGCTCTACGATACGCTTTTTGTCGCCCAGTTTAGGGACAATCAGCTTCACATGTGGAATTTCTATATTAAGATGAAACGGAAGAAAAATTTCCGTAGAAGTAGAATTAAATTTATTCCTAATCTCTATCAGGGCTTCTTCCAATATTTCTTCATCAGTTTCGTCCAGCATTTTTTTGATTTCTGTGGTGTAGGACTGAATAATAGAACCGTTTTTAATTTTGAAATAATTGACATAAGCCGCCGCTTCATCACTGATAATACCGAAGACATCCACATCGTTTATATTGGAACTCACGATAGTGGTGTGAGTCTGGTAATTTTCTAAAATCTGTAATTTCTCCTTGCTCTGCTGGGCGTTTTCAAATTCCAGCTTTGCGGCGTAGTTGTACATTTCAGCTTCTAAATATTCCCTCGCTGCCTTGAATTCGCCTTTGATAATCCCACGAATGGCGTTTAGCTTTTGGGCATATTCTTCCTCAGATTCTAGTCCTTCGCAAGGGCCAGCACAATTTTTAATGTGATATTCCAGACAGACTTTATATTTCCCTTCTTTTATCTTTTCGGGAGCGAGATTCAGGCTGCAAGTTCTGAGTTTATAGATGTTTTTGATAACTTCTATAAGCGTTTTTGCCTGTTTTACTTTCGCGTAAGGCCCGTAGTATTCCGAGCCGTCTTTGATGACATTTCTCGTTAAAAAAATCCGAGGAAAAGGCTCTTTTTTGATGCAAATCCATGGATAGGACTTGTCATCTTTCAGTAGAATATTGTAGAAAGGCTGATATTCTTTTATGAGGTTGTTTTCCAGAAGAAGCGCATCATATTCGCTATTAACCACAGTGGTTTCCAGCCTTACGATTTTAGAAACCATCATTCGGGTTTTGTAGCCGATCTGACTTTTATTAAAATAAGATAGAACCCTGTTTTTCAGGTTTTTAGCCTTCCCTACATACAAAATCTCGCCCTTTTTATCGTAATAACGATAAACACCAGGCTCCGAAGGCAATGTTTTTAACTGAAGTTCTAATTCTGAATGCACATAGCAAAAGTAAAGAAAAATTTAGTTATTTCGTGCTTGTCAGGAACTGATTTATAAGTTTAGACATTTTCTCGGCTCCTGTTTCCGAAAGGTGGTCAGCATCGCTAAAATCTTTTTCAGTGAAAAGATTTCCTTCGTTTTTTAGCAGATTGATGTACTGGCAGTTGCTGTTTTTTTGGCAAATATCTTCTATAATTTTATAAGTATTGTCCCATTGGTCAGCGTTTATTCTGTTATAATAAGTTTTATAAGTTGGCGTTGTAACAAATACCACTTTTACCTTTTTCTGTTTTGACCAATCTACGATTTTACCCAAAACATTGGTCTGCTCATTGTGCGTTTCTACCTTGCTCCTTTCGGTTATGTCATAAGTGTGTCTTTCCACAGCAGCCACTCCTGTTTCTTCTAAATCATCTGTGGTTTTTGCTGGTTTTAAGGAAATCCATCCGTCATACATTTTAGTTGTAAATGTACTGTCTATGAAGGCTTTATCATTTTTTGTTTTTTTAGTGTAATATAATTTCATTCGGCTATAGTTTATATCCAGCTTATTTGTCAGAACCTCAAAATTATTTGTAGCCTTAGATGTTGATATATCGTAGTATATGTTATAATTCTTTGCCCTCAATGGCTCTGGCCCAGTTTCTAATGTTGTATACAATGAAAAATAGGAAATATCAACAATGATAGTTTTCAGGTTTTTAAATCTATTATGATACTTTTCTAAAATTTTATAATCCAAATCCAATGTTTGGGAAAAATACGCCATATTATAAGTCTTTTGTCTGAAATATTTGGGATTTATGCCATACAAGCTATGCGAACTTCCCAAAACCAAAACCTCTATTTCATCCGAGTGGCTGTCCATATAACTCCTTTTTTGCTTGTAGTCATTAGGAATCGCTCTCAAAGCAACTTCCATTATCACAGCCAAAACAATGATGGGTAATAGAAAAAAGATGGTTTTTAATATGAATTTTTTCATAGAACTAAAATGGATACAAAAATATGCAAAAACTAAAGATTCTTTTGCATATTTTATCTCAGAAACACCATTAAATTATTCATCGAATGAAAAAGCAATCCCCAGACAAAACCTAATTTCAGTCTCTGCACAGAACATACATACCCTAAAATCGTCTGCGGAAGAACATAAACAGGATAGAACAGCGCCAGTTCCCAATGCAGATTTTCTATATTAACAATATGCACTAACCCAAAAAGAACAACAGACACTATCGTGATTATTTTCTGTCTTTTCGCTATGGCTGTTTCTATTTCAGGGTTTCGTTTCAGTAAATTAAAAACAAGAAAAGACAGCAATCCTGACACTACCAAAGACACCAGCAACAGCCAATCTATTTCGATAAGATAATAAGTTTTGTTTATTATCAAAAACGAAAAAACAAAAGTAAATATCGCGATATTTCTACGCTTAGGAACTAAAATTAACCTAAAAATAAGCTCTTCTACCACAGGCGCCAAAATCACAACTAGGAAAAAACCATAATACCCTTTTATTTTCTTTTGGCTTTCTAACATTAATTTAAAAACAGAAGGAAAACCCATTTTCTTTATCAAGAATTCATCCACCAAAAACATTAGCAATAAAGCGCAAATCTGCAAAACAAAATACAATAATATGCCCTTTGCAAAATATTTTATTTTTTGGATTAAAGGATATTTGTGTCTATAATTTATCTCTGATAATGAGTAAAACTTAAGCAGGTCTTTCATATTTCATTCAAATAGCAGCGCGAATTTAATTATTTGTCGTTTTAAAGACAATTTTAATAATAGAAATTCGTATTTTTATGGCTTTAATTTTAATAAAATCTAAAAATGAGCGTAGTTTTTAACTCTATATTAGACAACGATTTTTACAAATTTACCATGCAATGCGCTGTGGTAAAGCTCTTTCCAGATGCGAGAGTGAAATATGTATTCATCAACCGAGGGAAACATTCCTTCCCAGAAGGTTTTGACGATGCCCTCAGAAAAGCCATCAACGAAATGGCAAAACTCCAGCTGACCAAAGCGGAAAAAGAATTTCTGAAGAAAAATTGTCCGTATCTCAACCTGCCTTATTTAGACTTTTTAGAAGGATACCACTACGACCCTTCCGAAGTGAAAATCAGCCAAATAGGAAACGATTTAGAAGTTACTGTAGAAGGTCTTTGGTACAGAACCATACTTTGGGAAGTGCCACTGCTATCGCTCATCAGTGAGCTTTATTACAAAATGAACGATATGGAGCGCCAAAGTGATGATGAAATCACCCGAAAAACCCTAGAAAAGGCTAAAAACCTTATAGAACTAAAAGTCAATTTCGCAGAGTTTGGAACACGAAGAAGACATTCCTACAAAGTTCATGATGTAGTGATGAAAGCCCTTACCCAAGATTCCAACAGCTATTTCATTGGTTCTTCCAATGTTCATTTTGCGATGAAATACGGTGTAAAACCTATCGGAACGCACGCCCACGAGTGGTTCATGTTCCATGGCGCGCAGTATGGCTTTAAGATGGCAAATGCTCTTTCTTTGGAGCATTGGGTGGATGTTTATCGTGGCGACTTAGGAGTTGCCCTTTCGGACACTTACACTACTGATGTGTTTTTCAAGCAGTTTGATAAGAAATTTGCTAAACTTTTCGATGGCGTAAGGCATGACAGCGGCGACCCGATAGCCTTTGCCGAGAAAACCATCAAACATTACGAAAAACACGGCATCAATCCTTTGTTTAAATACATTATTTTCTCGGATAACCTGAATTTGGAGAAAATCTCCGAAATTACGCAAGCATGCCGAGGAAAAGTGGGACTTTCCTTTGGAATTGGAACAAATCTGACCAATGATGTAGGACTCACGCCGATGAACATCGTAATGAAACTCACAGGAGTTTTGGGCGCAAATGATGAATGGATACCAACCGTGAAATTTTCCGATGAAAAAGGAAAACAAACAGGCGACCCAAAAATGATAGAACTTGTGAAAGAGTCTCTAAGAATAAAATAAACCACACTTTATGTGGTTTTATTTTTTTTCAAATAAATGTGTAACAAATCCTAAATTTTAATACTAATTAACTAAAAAATCAATCAATGTCTTCATTAGAGCAGGAATTTTTGGAGAGAATAGAAAAGCATAAAAGCGTGCTTTTCAAAATCTCCAAAATGTATATGGACGAGCCGGAAGACCAGAGCGATTTGTTTCAAGAAATTACCTATCAGCTGTGGAAAGCCTACCCGAGTTTTGAGGAAAAGAGCAAATTTTCTACTTGGATGTATCGTGTAGCCCTGAATACAGCGATAGTTTTCTTGAAATCGGAAAAGAAAAGAGGGTTCATCTCTCGGGAAGAGGAAATTCAGAATTTTGACATCAAAAATGAAGAAACTGCAGAAGAAGAGTACAAAGTAAAGATAATGTATGATGCCATCCACCTGCTGAGCCCGATAGACAAGGTGCTGATTTTCTACTATTTAGAAGACTATTCTGGAAAAGAAATGGCGGAACAACTGGGAATAACGGAAGGAAACTGCCGTGTAAAACTAAACCGAGCTAAACAAAAACTGAGTGACTTAGTAAACGAATTGATAAACAAAGAATTATAAAATAATTTAATAAAAAAATTCTAATGGATTTAGAAAACTTAAAACAAGTATGGAACGAGGAAAAAATAGAATCCGTTCCCGAGATTTCGTTGGAAAAACAAAAAGAAATTCATACGCCTCTGGAAATAATTCGGATGAATATGCGGACAGAATTTTGGATAAGTATTGTTTCTTTTCCTTTGTGGGCTGCACTGCTTCTTCTGACAGGAAAGGATACTATGCAGATATATCTACTTATTATGCTGATATTTATAGCACTTATAATCATGGGATATTATTATCTGAAATTCTATACTTTTTATAAAAAACTGAATACCAAAAGTCTTAATACATATCATAATATTTTGGATTTAAGGTATGAATTGGTTTTAAATTCAGAGCTTTATAAATCTTTTTATACCGCTTTCATTCCCATTATGTTAGGTTTGTTTTCTATTTTATTTTTGGATAGCAAGAATTTTGACCTCACTTTTTTTACCATACTATCTTTATCATTCTGCGTGGGTATATATTCTACAGGAAAATACTGGCTGTATGAGAATTATGGAAAATACATCCAGAAAATTTCTAAAATCGTAGCCGAAATCACAGGCGAAGAAGATGGTTTTGAATATGATAGAAGTTTCCTGAAAATCCAAAAAGAATCCGTTTTCTTACAAAAGATAAGAAATTTCTGCAATGAAAAATTCGGAAAATATGGTCAAACAGCCTATATTATATTTCTTCTAATTTTAGTATTTTTAATCTCGTTTTTAGTAGGAATTTGTGTTGTGATTTTACACATTATATTAACAAATTACATCCACTAAATGAGTGCATTAAATAATTAGAATAAAAAAATATAATCTTTTTTGTAACAATTTCTAACCAAAAGACACTAATTGTAAAAATCCATTCATATATTATAACCTGTCAAAGTCTCTAAACCATAGTTTTAGGGATTTTGTTTTTTCTCCCAAAAATCAGCATTTTTAATATTGAGTTTTTTAACATCAAAAGTTGGCTTTGCTATTCCGTTTTTCTTTTGAGTTTTATAGTCTTTCCACACTTTCAGTGCGGTATTTCCCAGCAATAAAATCGCTATAATATTCACCCATGCCATCATTCCAGATCCTACATCTGCTATTATCCACGCCATTTTAGCCTCTCGCACACTTCCCATATACACCCCTATGAGAAAAACAATTCTCAAGACGAAAATAGCCAAATGATGATATTTAGAACAGACAATAAAGGTGAGATTGGTCTCTGCATAGTAATAATAAGCCATTATGGTAGTAAAAGCGAAGAAAAACAGCGCTACCGCTACAAACTCATTCCCAAACGAAGGAAAATGAGAAGAAATCGCAGCCTGTGTAAAGCCTGTATAATCTACATCTTTTATATGTTCCACCACCATCATTTTAGTCTGCTCATCCATCACATGATATTGATTAGTAAACAAAATCATAAATGCCGTAGTAGTACAAACAAAAAGAGTATCTATATACACAGAAAACGCCTGCACCAGCCCTTGCTCTGCTGGATGGATCACCTCTGAAGCCGCCGCTGCATGAGGCCCTGTTCCCTGTCCTGCTTCATTGGAATAAATTCCCCTTTTCACTCCCCAAGCAATGGCACTTCCTAAAATCCCCCCAAAAACAGCATCTTGTCCAAAAGCCGAAGAAATAATTGTAGAAAATACTTCTGGAATTCTATGAAAATTAAGAATAATGATAATCAGCCCCACCAAAATATAAGCTCCAGCCATCAAGGGAACTATCGTTTCCGAAGCATGCCCCAGCCTCTTAACTCCTCCAAATATTATCACCACTAAAAGCCCTACAACTATAACCCCAAAGATATTCATAGGAATAAAATAATCCGTCTGAGTAACTATCCCAAAGGCATTATTCATAGACTGTGCTATACTATTGCTCTGAACCCCTGGCAAAAGAAACCCACAGCATACCGCCGCAATCACAGCAAAAAGAATAGCATACCACTTTATTCCCAGTCCTTTTTCTATATAATAGGCTGGCCCTCCACGGTATTCGCCATCTATTTCTCTTTTATAAACCTGCCCCAATGTAGATTCTACAAATGCCGATGCAGAACCCAAAATCGCTATCAGCCACATCCAAAATATAGACCCTGGCCCTCCCATGGCAATCGCTGTGGCAACTCCCACAATATTCCCCGTTCCTACACGCCCCGAAATAGCCAAAGAAAACGCCTGAAAAGAAGACAATCCCTTCTCTGACTCTTTCTCCTGAAAAAGTAACCTCAGCATTTCCCTTACTTGGGTAAACTGAGGAAAACCGAGTCTAATGGAGAAATAAATTCCCGTGAAAACACATAATAAAATAAAGACATCAGACCAAATAAGCCCAGCTATCTTTTCTACCAATTGTTCCATAGTTGTATTAATTTTATCTTGCTAATATCGTAATAATTTCGTTAAAAAACCAATAAAAACACGATTTTTTAACGAAATTATTGAAATTTACACAACTATTCTCAAACAATATTCTATTTTCCTCCTTGGTAAAGAACTTTATTCAATCTAATGATAAAATCCACATTTCTAACCCCAGGCGAAACATCCGCAAAATTCACTTCATAAATCTGATTATTCTTCACCGCATTGATATCCTTCAAGATAGGGTGATTTTTGATGAAATTCGCTTTTTCTTCGGGAGTCATGTTTCTAGACTGTGTATCCGTGATGAAAATCACATCTGGATTTCTATGCACCACACTCTCAAAAGATACGAACTCATACGCCGTCCCTGCATCTTCGTAAATATTAATACCTCCTGCCTGACGAACCAAATCCGCCGCCAAAGAAGAGAAAACCCAAATCCCATTATTAATAGAAGAAAGTATCATTACTTTTTTCTTTTCGTTTTCAGGTTTAACTACGAATGTTTTTTTAGCTTCGGCAAGTTTAGATTTCATTCCTTCTACTACTTCCTTCGCTTTATCATTTACATTAAAGATTTTTCCTAACATATAGAAATCCTCATATACAGTTTCTATCGTAGCGTTTGGAGTCTGGATAGTTTTCGGTGTAAATGGAGCAATTCCCTGAGCCAAAAGTTCCTCTGGCGAACCTGTAGATTCTGAGCTAAGATCTCCATCACTAGACACGAAATCTGGCTCTCTAAGAAGGAAAGCCTCTTTGGTCATTTTAAAACTATGTCCTATGAATTTATATTCATCCGAAACTTTCTCATATTCCTTTTCAAACTGCTTAGAAACAGGGCCTTCTGTAGTTCCTACCACTATTCTATCTCCAAGACCTAATGCTAATAGCATCTCCGTCATATGTGGCGTAAAAAGAGCCGCACGCTGTGGCGGTGTAGTGATGGTTACTTTCAAATCTCTAGTTCCATCGTGATAGATATATTCTACTTTCTCCATTTTAGGAGCATTAGCCTGCGCCTTATTATCTACAGATTCTTTCTTCCCTGAGCAAGACAAAACGAGTGCTCCTAGTGCAACTGAACAAAATATTTTATGCATAATTTAAATTTAATTCTATATTTATTTAACTGCTATAATTCTAAACATCGGTGCATAGGCATTGATTTCCTGATGTTCCTTGTCATAGACCTCATCATTGATATTATAATCAAAAGCCATTTTAGAAAACCCTAAATCCAAAAGACAATTAACATCCCACGCTGGTCTTCGCTCTTTGGAAAGCGGAAGCGTTTTTGCGATGTTTTCCATTCGTGCTTCCATTCCCTCTGACAGGACTTCCTGCAGTTTCTTGTCTGGGTGTTCTTCATGGTATTTTTGAAGATTTTCATCAAAAAGATAAGAATACCAGTTGGAGTCAAAATTTATCATTTTCCCTCCTTTTTTCAGTACTCTTTTCCATTCTTTGTAAGCATCTTTTGGGTGAGGAAGATTCCAAGTTACATTTCTAGTAACAATTACATCAAATGTATTGTCCTCAAAAGGCAGCTGTTGTGCATCTAGCAACTGGAAATTCACTTTCGCGCCGAATTTCTGTGCATTCTGCGTTGCCTGTTCTATCATCCCTTTGCTGGAATCCACTGCGGACACCTCAAAATTCGGATTTCTTCCCAACAAAACCGCGAACATCCCTGGTCCTGTTCCGATGTCTAATATCTTCATTTTCTGGTTTTTATCAATATCTCCATAGAGAATATTTTCCCAGTTCTGGGCATTGTCCCCATAAAGCTCCTGCAATGTGGAGTCGCTATATGTTTTGGAACGCTCTGTCCAGTAATCTCTAATCATTTCGCTTATTTCACTCATATTATTTTATTTAGTGTTAAAAAAGTGTAATTTGTTAGCAAAATTAATAATAAAAACCATACGACGATGATTTCAAATACTGATATTTATCACAAAGTTTTATAAAAATATATGTCCATAAAATAAAAATTCCTCTCAGCTTTTCGACTAAGAGGAATTAGGTAAAATTTATAATTTTAATTAAAGAGAAACTCTTACAAATCTTACTACTTCAAGGTCTGGGCTTACAGATTTCACATATTGAGAAACCTTCATGTCTCCGTCTTTGATGTAATTTTGGTCAAGCAATGCTTTTTCTTGGTCTAGAGAAGTGTTATCGCTGATGAATCTCTGAACTTTACCAGGTAAGATTTTATCCCAGATTTGTTCTGGCTTACCTTCAGCTTTCAATTCAGCTTTTGCATCTTCTTCCGCTTGTTTTAGAACTTGTTCTGTCAATTGTGCATAAGAAACATATTTAGGAACATTTTTCAATGGTTTTCCAAGTCTTACGAGCTCCTCATTATCTTTCTCGATTGCTGCAATTCTTGCATCTGTTTCTGCTGCTATAAACTCAGGAGAGAAATCTTTGTAAGAAAGAACTTCTGGGCTCATAGATGCTACCTGCATACTGATGTTTCTCGCTGCCTCTGCTACTCCGTCTACTTTTGCAGACAATGCTGTGATAGCTGCGATTTTGTTTCCTGCGTGGATATAAGCCGCCAAGAAAGGTCCTTCGATTCTTTCGAATGCACCGATTTCTATTTTCTCTCCGATAACTCCTGTCTGCTCGATAAGTTTTTCAGCAACTGTAATTCCGTGGAAATCAGAAGCCAAGAATTCTTCTTTAGAAGCATAGTTCATTGCTTGTTCTGCTAATTCGTAAGCCAATTCTACGAAAGCATCGTTTTTAGCAACGAAGTCAGTTTCGCAGTTTAGAGAGATGATAGCACCTAGTGTGTTATCCTCGTTTACTCTTGCGATTACAGCACCTTCAGTAGATTCTCTATCTGCTCTATTTGCTGCGATTTTTTGTCCTTTTTTTCTAAGGATTTCGATGGCTTTTTCAAAATCCCCTTCAGCTTCTACCAAAGCTTTTTTGCAGTCCATCATTCCTGCACCTGTTGTGTTTCTTAGTTTAGCTACATCTGCTGCTACTGGTGTATACATAATTATAATATTTTTTATATTTTTGTAGATAATTAGTTGGCAAAGATACAAATTTTTATAAAGATGAAAAAAACGATTTTACTTCTTTTAGGATTTCTGTCTGCTGGTATATTCGCTCAGTCCCAACATACCATAGAAATGACAGAAAAATCCAATGACCCTAAGGTGGTTGCAAATTTCATAGTAAACTACCCTAGCCACCCTAAAACTCCTGAGTTTAGAAGAAAGTTAGCCCGTTTAGGAAGCGGTAGCTCTTCAGCACAAACCTCAACTTCTCACCAATCCAACAGCCATAGAAGTCACCAAGAGACTGCTGAGGAAGCTACCAGAATACTTAATGGAAGCAGCAAAGGGAACAGTGCATATGTAACTGTCAAAAATCTATCAAAATGCCCAATTGTAGTAAATTTTACAGGGAAAAATAATTATTATATCAATGTTGCTGCAAACTCTACGGGAAGAATGTCTTTAAACAAAGGTTCATACACTATTTCTTCCGTGGTATGTGGAGGAAATTACCAACAATCAAGAACCATCAATGCTGATTATCAACTAACATTAGGCGTGAAATAAAAAAAGCTGGAAATTTCTCCAGCTTTTTTATTTAATTATCCTTTGTATTGTCCCATTGCTACGAACTTTTCTTGTCTTTGTGTAGCAAGTTCATCTTCAGTAAAGCCTTTATATGCTTTTATATTCTTTAAAATAGTATCTTTCACACTAGCAAACGCTTCTGCCGGTTCATAGTGTGCTCCGCCAAGAGGCTCTGCGATAATGCCGTCTATTAACTTTTCTTTCAGCATATCTTGTGCTGTAAGTTTTAGTGTATCAGCAGCTGTTTCTTTGTATTCCCAGCTTCTCCAAAGAATAGAAGAACAAGACTCTGGCGAAATCACTGAATACCAAGTATTTTCCATCATATAAACCTTGTTCCCTACACCTATCCCTAGAGCTCCTCCACTAGCTCCCTCTCCGATAACGATAGCGATTACAGGAACTTTCAGAAGGCTCATCTCAAAAATATTTCTTGCAATAGCCTCTCCTTGCCCTCTCTCCTCAGCTTCAAGACCAGGGTAAGCACCAGGAGTGTCTATCAATGTCACGATAGGCATATTAAATTTCTCCGCCAACTTCATCAGCCTCAATGCCTTACGGTACCCATCAGGATTAGACATCCCAAATCTTCTGTATTGTCTTTCCTTCGTAGTTCTTCCCTTTTGTGTTCCGATAACCATCAAGCTTTGACCATTTATTTTTATCATCGCTCCTATCATCGCTGGGTCATCCGCGAAACATCTATCGCCATGAAGCTCGACAACACTGCCCTCATCCGCTATTCCGTGGATATAGTCCAATGTATAGGGTCTGTCTGGGTGGCGAGAAAGCTGCACTCTCTGCCATGGCGTAAGGTTGCCATAGATTTTCTTTTTAGTCTTGATTATTTTTTCTTCTATTTGTTTGCAAGTTGCTGAAACATCCACTCCACTTTCTTCGCCTACAATAGCGCATTTCTCATATTGTTCCATCAACTCTTTTATCGGTTGTTCAAAATCCAAGTATTCCATATTTCTAATTTTGAATAATATTTGAGTTTTCAAAAATACTAATAAATTTAAAAATCAAATATGAATTTATTTTTTTTGAGTTTCTATCAATTTCTTGATTCGTTCTATCGTTTTTTCTTTTCCTATAATATTCATGATATCAGGAACATCCGGCCCTTTCAGTTCTCCCACCAAAGCCAAACGAAGCGGCATCATCACTTTACCCATTCCTAATTCTTTTTCAGCCGCGAAATCATGAATAAGATTTTTGAGAATTTCTGACTGGAAATCCACATTTTCTAATTTCTGAGCAAACTCTACAAGAAGTTCTCCTGTGGTGTCTGCCCACGCCTTTTTGATGGCTTTTTCATCATAATCTGCTGGTGTAGAGAAGAAAAACTGTCCCTGCTCATAGATGTCTTTCACGAAAACCGCTCTCTCTTTCATCAACCCAATAATCGTAATCAGCTTATCATCGCTAACTCCAGAAGTTTTCACTGCTTCTATCTCTTTGAGTAAAACTAGCAGCTCATCATCTGTTTTCATTTTAAGATATTGGCTGTTAAACCATTCGGCTTTTTCTTTGCTAAATCTCGCTCCAGATTTATGAACTTTATGCAGATTAAATTCTTGAACCATCTCTTCTAATGACAGGATTTCTTTATCATCAGACGGCGACCAGCCCAAAAGCGCCAAGAAATTCACAAACGCTTCTGGGAAATAACCTTCCTCACGATATCCTTTGGATACAGCACCTGTTTCTTTATCAGTAAAATTCAACGGAAATACAGGAAACCCGAATTTATCGCCATCTCTTTTGCTGAGTTTTCCTTTTCCTTCTGGTTTTAGTATCAGTGGCAAGTGCGCAAATTCTGGTGCTTTCCAGCCCATGGCTTCGTATAACAATACATGCAGAGCCATTGACGGCAGCCACTCTTCTCCACGAATCACATTGGTAATCTGCATCTCGTGGTCATCGATGATATTTGCGAAATGATAAGTCGGCATTCCATCTTGTTTCACCAAAACCTTATCATCCAGAGTATCAGTATTTATGCTGAAATTCCCACGGATAATATCGCTAAGCTCCATCACTCGATTTTCTGGCATTTTAAACCGAACCACGAAAGGAACTTTTTCAGCCAAAAGTTTTTCCACCTCATCTTTCGGAAGTGCGATGCTGTTTCTCAGGCTGTTTCTAGTAACATTATTATAAGAAAAAACCTCTCCTTTGCCCTCGTATTCCAGTCTGATTTTGTCAAGTTCTTCTGGAGTATCAAACGCCAAATAAGCATAATCCGTTTTTAGAATTTCCTCAGTATATTTATCATAGATATCTCTTCTTTCAGACTGTCTGTATGGCGCATATGGTCCTCCTTTTTTAGGGCTTTCCACAGGCTGTATTCCTAGCCAATCCAGCGCTTCCATGATGTAGTCTTCTGCTCCTTCCACATAGCGGGCAGTATCCGTATCCTCTATTCTTAAAATAAAATCTCCTCCTTGGCTTTTAGCAAAAAGGTAATTGTATAATGCTGTTCTCACTCCACCAAGATGCAGAGGGCCTGTAGGACTCGGTGCAAAACGAACGCGAATTTTACTCATCTTTTAAAACTTTGGGCGCAAAGATAAGAATTTACCCATAAAAAATAGCCACTTCTGAAAAAGAAGTGGCTATCTATGATAAACAATAAAATCTATTTCTGTGGATTTACAGGATGTTCCTCCTTTTTATCCTCTGATTCCTTTTGTTTTGGCTGCTCTTTATCCACTGAAGGATGACTTACATTTTCAGGAACGGCAGGAACAGCATGTTCTGCTTCACCAGGCTGAGCTGATTTTTTAGGCGATTGTTTAGCCGATTTCTTAGAAGGCTCTGCTTTCTTTTTTGATGGAGTAGACTGTGCATTTACTGCGAATGTTCCTAATGCAAGGAATAAACTTGCAAAAACTAACTTTTTCATAATTCTTAAAAATTTAATTGGTTACTAATATCAAAAACGAGCATTTATTAATGATATTGTATCAAATTTGTATTTTAACTAAATTTTTATACAATTTAACATCATTTAACCAGTTAAATTTGATTTTTATTGAAAAAAGTTAAATTTAAAATTTTATTCAAAAAGCACACTTGTGTCTTGTAAAACAGACACTGTCCCATCTTCACAACGGATAGCCTGTCCTGGGAAATTTTGTATCAAATGATAATCATGCGTAGCCATCAGCACAGCACAATTTCTCTCCTCAGACACTTGTCTTAGCAAAGTCATAATATCATTAGAAGTCTCTGGGTCTAGGTTTCCCGTAGGCTCGTCCGCCAAGATAAGCTCAGGGTGATTCAGCAAAGCTCTTGCTATAGCCACACGCTGCTGCTCTCCACCAGACAATTCGTGAGGCATTTTGTGCTTTTTGGTTTTCATTCCTACACTACTGAGAACATCATCTATTCTCTCCTCCATCAGGCTTCTATCCTTCCAACCTGTCGCTTCTAAAACGAAAAGAAGATTTTTCTCTACCGTTCTATCCATAAGCAACTGAAAATCCTGAAAAATAATTCCTAGTTTTCTTCTCAAATCAGGAATGCGGGATACTTTCAGTTTTGTCAAATCAAATCCAACCACCTCTCCTTCTCCCTCGCGGAGTGGAAGATGCCCATAAAGAACCTTGAGAAGGCTACTTTTTCCAGAACCTGTTTTCCCAATGAGATAATTAAACTTACCTTTTTTTATGGTCAGATTAACATTAGAAAGAACTGTAAAATTCTTCTGAACTATTTTTACATCTCTCAGGGAGATGACATTGTCGCCGTATGTGCTTTTTTGTGACATAATATTTTAAGAAAATTCAATCCACTAAAATAAAAAAACTTCCTCCATTGTAATGACAATAGAGGTTAAACTTTTGTTAAAAATTCCTCAAAAGAACTAGAAACTACTACATTTCCTTCCTTTGAAATTTTTTCTAATTTCACTCTTTCTACTTTATTCACGGACTTTTCGTCATATGGTTTTTGAACTCTGACATAGTTATCCGTAAAGCCAAACATCATTCCATTTTTCTCTTCATGCTCCCAAAGAACAGGCAGAACTTTCCCTAGCTGTGTTTGGTAGAAAGCCATTTTTTTCTTCTCAGAAAGAATTCTGAGCATTTTATTCCTTTTCTTTCTCTCCGAAATAGGAACCACGCCCTCCATGCTAACCGCCTCTGTATTGTCCCTTTCAGAATATGTAAATACATGCAGATAGCTGATTGGCAACTCTGCTAAAAAGTTATAAGTTTCCAAGAACTTCTCCTCAGTCTCACCTGGGAAACCTACGATTACATCCACACCGATAGCTGCATCAGGCAGGATTTCCCTTATCTTATTCACTCGGCTAGTATAGAGAGCCGTGAGATAACGGCGTTTCATTTTTTTCAAAATCTCATCTGAGCCCGACTGCAACGGAATATGAAAATGCGGCACAAAACTCTTGCTCTTTGCTACAAGTTCTATCGTTTCATCTTTTAGTAAATTAGGCTCTATGGAAGAAATTCGGATTCGTTCGATGCCATCCACTTCATTCAGCGCTGTCACTAAATCCAAAAATGTATGTTCATGTTTTTTATTCCCAAATTCGCCCTTTCCGTAATCACCGATATTAACTCCCGTGAGGACAATTTCCTTAATATCCTGCTGGGCAATCTGCTGGGCATTTTTGACAATATTTTCTATCGTATCAGAACGGGAAATTCCTCTCGCCATCGGGATTGTACAATAAGTACATTTGTAATCACACCCATCCTGAACTTTCAGAAAGGCACGAGTCCTGTCTCCAATAGAATAAGAACCTATGAAGAAATCCGCATCTTCTATTTCACAAGAGTGAACCTGTGCAGAGCTTTCGGACTTCCTTAAATCATCAAGGAAATTAAGCAAATTAAATTTCTCCTTTGCTCCTAAAACTAAATCTACACCTTCTATTGCGGAAATTTCTTTTGGTTTCAGCTGTGCATAGCATCCCAAAACCACCACCAAACCATCTGGATTGGCCTTCACTGCTCGTTTCACATGAAACTTGCACTCTTTATCGGCATTATCTGTTACCGAGCATGTGTTGATTACATAGACTTGCGCAGGGTCATCAAACTCCACTTTCTCATATCCCGCCCCTATAAGCTGGCGCGCAATAGTAGATGTTTCTGCAAAATTAAGCTTACACCCGAGTGTATGAAATGCTACTGTTTTCGGACTTGTATTTGTCATAAATAATCTGAAAACCGCAAAGGTATGAAATTTATCTAATATTGTAGGAGAGCTTCATAGTGATGTTGGCGGTCTTCTTTTTAGAAGAAGTATTAAACGAACCTCCCCAAGAATAGTCCTCAGAAGAATTCTGTGCAATAATCTGAAAAACTCCCATTTCAGATTTTTTCAAATCACCGAGTTTTGCTCCTGCGTTTTCAGCAATTTTTTCAGCACGAAGTTTCGCATCTTTGGTTGCTTCAGCTATCATTTTTAGTTTTAGCTCGGCTAATTTAGTATAATAATATTCTGGCTGCTCAGAGTACAGCTCCACACCAGAATTGATAAGCTCAGTAACTTGGCGTGAGATGTTCTCTATTTTTTCCACTTCTTTGCTCTCCACCTGCACATTCTGTTTCAGTGTGTATCCTGTAAACACTTCCGAACGAACATTCTGATACTCATCATAAGTTCTATCAAAATCCTTAGAAATTCCTACCGAAGAAAACACGATTTCCTTTTCTTTCACACCTTTAGACAATAGATAATTTTTGAGAGCCTCTCTGTCTTTTTCCAGCGAAGCATAGGCACTTTTCAAATCTGCACTTTTCTTTGTAAAAGAACTATTCCATACGATAAGGTCAGACTCAAAGTCCTTACTCCCAAGCCCTGTAACATTGATAGTGTCGTTATTAGAATTTCTATTTTTAAAAGCATTTGCCGCCAAAAAAGTAGAAAAAACTATTGCTGCTGAAACGACAATCAGCCCAATGTGATTTTTTATTTTGTCCATAATTATAAAGTCTATTTTTTAAATTTCATAAAGTTATTAAATATTATTTTAATGTGAAATATTTTTCTATCTAAAAAATATGCATATCTTTGTCTCTGTTTTAAAAATTTAAATTTTATTTTTTATGAAAAAGATTTTAGCATGTGCATCTTTATTTTTTGCTGTAGCTACAGCATCTGCACAAGGAACTTTAGAAGAAAACAATGTACAAATTAACGCTGGTGTAGGGATTTCTAGTTGGGGGATTCCTGTAGTAGTAGGTGTAGATTATGGAGTTGCAAGAGACTTTACTATTGGAGCAGAGGCTTCTTATCGTTCTAAAAAGGAATCTTGGTATGGTGGAGAATGGAAACACACAGGTTTTAGTATTTCTGCTAATGGTAACTACCACTTCAACAGAATATTAAGACTCCCTTCAGAATTTGATCTTTATGCAGGTCTTTCTTTAGGATATTATCATTGGACTACTAAGTATGTTGGAGAAGGTTCTTATGAGTATTCAGGAAATGCTTTTTCTCCTTTTGGAATTAGCGCACAAATTGGTGGTCGTTACTTCTTCACTAAAAACTTAGGTATCAACCTAGAAGGTGGTGGTGGTAATGTATCTGGTGGTAAAATCGGTATCACTTATAAATTCTAAGAAAATAAAAAACCAACATAAAGGAGATAGAAATTTCTATCTCCTTTTTTAGTTATTTTATAAATTCTTTTTTATTTTTAGACCCTAAAATCATAAATAATGTCAAAAAAGGAAAAATTTATAGCAGAAACTACGCCTCGCTACACTACAAAAGGACATTTCTTTACTCTAGGAAAGGGGATTTTGGATGGAGAAGTCATCCCTGAAGTAGATGTAAATATCCCTCTGCGAACCATCAATAGACACGGCCTCATCGCTGGAGCAACAGGAACAGGAAAAACCAAAACACTACAAGCCTTCGTAGAGCAGCTCTCACATCACGGTGTATCTTCTTTGGTAATGGATATCAAGGGAGACCTTTCTGGAATAGCAGCCACAGGAGAAATGAACAGCCGTATCCAAGAAAGATATGATAAAACCAAATTGCCATACCAGCCACAGGCTTTCCCCGTAGAACTAATGTCTCTCTCTGCGGAGAAAGGAATAAAACTTAGAGCTACCGTTACCGAGTTTGGACCTGTGCTTTTGAGTAAAATTCTAGGTCTAAACGATACACAGACCAGCATCATGTCTATTGTTTTCAAATATTGTGATGACAAAGGTCTTCCTCTCATAGACTTAGAAGACTTGAAAAAGGTATTACAATATGTAACTGATAATGAACAAGGTAAAAAAGAACTTGCCGATGGATACGGTTCTATCGCTCCTGCATCATTAGGTGCTATTCTAAGGAGCATCGTGGCGCTAGAACAACAGGGAGCATCACAAATTTTCGGAGAACCTAGTTTCGATGTTTTAGACTTGCTAAAAACCAGAAACGAAAAGGGTGTAGTAAATATCCTTCGCGTGGTAGATATACAGAACAAGCCTGCTCTGTTCTCTACTTTTATTTTGTCTCTTTTTGCTGAAATATATTTGACCCTTCCAGAAGCAGGTGACCTAGATAAACCTAAATTGGCTGTTTTCATAGACGAAGCTCATTTAATCTTTAAAGATGCGCCAAAAGTGCTTTTAGAACAGATAGAAACAATGGTAAAACTTATCCGTTCTAAAGGGGTGGGAATTTATTTCATCACGCAGGTGCCTGGCGATATTCCAGAATCTGTTTTGAGCCAGCTGGGACTAAAAATACAGCACGCTCTAAGAGGATTCACCGCAAAAGACAAAAAAGAAATTTCTAAAGCCGTAGAAAACTACCCTACGAGCGAGTTTTATAAAGCGAGCGAACTTATCCAGTCACTTGGTATCGGAGAGGCTTTCGTAACGGCATTAGACGAAAAAGGAATCCCTACTCCGCTGGTTCACACTTATCTAATTTCGCCAGAAAGTAGAATGGACATCCTCTCTCAAGAAGAGATTGACAATCTCGTAAACCAATCAGAATTAGTAAGAAAATACAACCAAACCATTGACAAAGAGTCAGCCTACGAAATTCTATTACGAAGAATGAACGAAGAGCAGGGAGATTCCACAAATACAGAAACCAACAAACCTCAGCAGAGCAAACCTGCCAAGGAAGAGCCTTCTATGTTTGAAAGTATCCTAGGAAGCCCTATGGTACAGACTTTCGGGAAAACCCTAATGAGAGAAGGCGCAAAAGCCATCATGGGAATGATAGGACTGAAAAAGACCACCAAAGGTTCAAAAAAATAATTTTTTATTTAAAATTCCCTTCGTTTCGGAGGGATTTTATTTTTATAAACATGGAAAAAATCACAAAAAAGAGTCTTCGGGAACGATGGAAAAATTCTAGTTTTATCGACCAAATAGACATTAGTAGAGAATTTGACATCCATTTATTAAATAATGTTGATCTCAGAGGTATTAATTTAGATGAGTTTATCTTTCCTAAAATTATCCAAAACAAACTGGAAAACATAGATTTATCCTATGGAAAAGGTAGCCTGCCCATAATAGATTCCGAAATTAAAAATTTACAATGCGTAGAGTTTAAATTTGATAAATCAAGCTGGTTTAGCAAAACCAAAATTATAGATTCTTCTTTTCATAAAGCCCAATTTAATTTCAATTTTACAGATATTATTTTTGAAAATTGTGATTTTTTGAAGTCTATTTTCAAAGGAGGTTTTCAAGAGTGTGGATTCAGAAGATGTATTTTTTCTAATTGTAATTTTACGGAGGCGCAATGGAAAAACCTATATCTTTTAGCAAATCAGTTTTTAAATTGTATAATGCAGGAATTAGAGGTTTTAAAACCAATACAAATCTTGAAAATATTAAAGATATCTTTACAAATTCTGATGTACAAGGACTGATTAAATTGAAATAGGACACTTACCAAACATTGACCATTTAGCATTAAAACTTTATCTTTGCAGCTTTGATTGATGGTAAAATGTATTCGGTAATAGATATAGAAAGTAACGGCGCAGGTTTTAGAGAAGAAAGCATCATAGAACTCGCTATTTTTGTTTATGATGGGCATGAGGTGGTAGACCAGTTCATCACGCTCGTTAATCCCGAAGCCGAAATTACCCAATATGTACAAAAACTCACTGGGATAACACCCAAAATGGTCAAAAGAGCACCAAAATTCCACGAGATAGCGAAACGAGTGATAGAAATGACCGAAAACACCACACTCGTGGGACACAATGTAGAGTTTGACTATCGTATGCTGCGCCAGTCTTTCCGTAGATTAGGATTTGATTTTAAAATCAATACCATAGACACCCTTCCATTGGCCAAAAAACTCATTCCCGATGTAGAAAGTTATTCGCTTGGGAAACTTTGTAAATCTGTGGGCATCCCGCTTTCAGATGCTCATCGTGCTGGCGGCGATGCCAGAGCGACATTGGATTTATTTAAACTTCTAATTTCAAAAGACACTGAAAACCAGATCATTCAACAACATCAAGAAGAAACACAATCCAAGCTCTACATCAATAAAATCAACGAACTTACTGAAAATCTACCTTCCGAAAAAGGGATTTTCTACCTACAAGACAAAGCAGGAAAAATCATTTTCTGTGATTTCAGCGACAATATTTACAAGTCCGCCAAGGGAATTTTAAACTCTAAATCCAAAAGAAACATTCAGTTTCAGAAAAATGTAGAGCAAATTTACTACGAATTTACTGGCACGGACATCATCGCCCAGCTGATGCTGAAAGAAAAAAAAGTAAAAAGAAATACTTCTAAACCTTTCGCCATAAGATACAGCCCACAGACAGGCTCTTTCTCAGTTTCTTCATCTAAAAAGAAAGAAAATGAAACGGATTTATTTAATTTCAAATATCCTTCTCAAGCCGAAAAGTTATTGTCAATTCTACAAAAAGAAAATTTAGATTATAAAACCTTGAAAAAGAAAATTTCCTTCGCTGGAAGAAACGAGCTATGGGTAGGGCAAGGGAGAAAACTCGGCGAGCATTCTTTTCTGGCTTTCAAAGGCGGGAAATTCATCGGTTATGGTTTCTATGAACTCTACCACCAGACGCTCTCTTGGGAGAAAATCCTAAAACTTACCATTCCCGTTACCACTCTTCCCAAAGAAATAAAAAACGAGATGCAGATAGCCTATCTCAAAGGAGAATTTAAGGTTATCAAAATCAATTCGTAGGCTTACGGAGAATATCCAAAAACTCTATTTTAGCGATTTCCCTCGCTCCAAGACTTTCCAAATGCTCTGTATAGACCTGACAATCTATGAGTTGGTATCTATCAGCATTTTTTTCTACAAACTGAATAAATCCTGCTTTGCTGGCATTACTCACCTTGCTAAACATACTCTCTCCACAGAAAACATGCTCCATTTCCACGCCATAAAAACCTCCTACCAATTCCCCATTTTCCCAGACTTCTATGCTTTTGGCCTTTCCCTGCTGATTTAGTTCCGTGTATGCTTTTATCATTTCCTCCGAAATCCAAGTTCCATCCTGCCCTCTTCGTGAAATATTTGCGCAGTTTCTCATCACTTCTTCGAAACATTTATTCTCTGTGAAAACAAATTTATCTTCTCTCAGGATTTTCCGCATCGATTTAGAAATTTTCAGTTCTTCTGGGAAAAGTACAAACCGAGGATCTGGACTCCACCAGAAAATCTCATCACCTTCATTGAACCACGGAAAAATCCCCAAAGAATAAGCCAAAATCAGCCGCTGAGCAGACAAATCTCCTCCTACGGCAACTATCTCGCTTTCGGGATGATATTTGTATGGGTCTGGAAACCAAATTTCCGAATCTAATTGATACATTTATTAAAATTTAAAAAATCCTACTAAACAGCAGGATTTATTTTATAATAAGATTTTATTTAAAATGGTAAATCATCATCCGACTCTTCATCGAATGGATTGTCATTTACCGCAGAAGATTGTGATGCTGCAGGTGCGGCGTATGTAGGCTCATCAAAGCTGCTTCCATCTGTTTTTTCCAATCTCCATGCTGTAATAGAGTTAAAATACTTTACCTGTCCCTCTGGATTTGTCCATTCTCTTCCTCTGATATTGATTCCTATCTTTACTTTATCTCCTTCTGACACCTGGTCTAAAAGCGAAATTTTTTCAGATAAAAACTCTATACTGATAGGTTGTGGATATTGCTCTTCTGTAAGTAGAACCATCTCTCTTTTCTGAAAACCGCTTGGAAAAGTTTGAGTTTCAAATACTTTCTTCACTGTTCCTTGTAATTCCATAGAAATATAAATTTTAGCTGGTAAAGTTAAAAAACTCTTTTAAAAGGAAAAAATAAAAAAATATATATTTATACTTGCAGATTAAAAATAAGTTTGTATATTTGCAATCACAAAAGAACAAAGTAGTTCATTTTTTCGGCGGATGTGGTGTAATTGGTAGCCACGCCAGACTTAGGATCTGGTGCCGAGAGGCGTGGGGGTTCGAGTCCCTTCAGCCGCACACAAAGCGAGGCTATTCTACGAAAAGGATAGTCTCGCTCTTTTGCTCGAAGAGAGTTGTATATTTTTTACAAATAACATTAACACAATATTAATCAATATATTAACGCAAAAAACAATGACAAAGATTTTCAGTCTGTTTATATTCTGTCTCTTGGTGGTTGCCTGCGGCAAAAAGCCCACCCCAAAGCCTTACGAATACTTCCGTATCGACCTGCCCAAACACGAATATCGTACGGTCGACAGTCTGCCCAACATAGCCTTTCAGATATCGAAGTACAGCAAAATAAGCGACTATACGGGCGGCGACGTAAAGGGGTACAATATCGACTACCCTGCTCTCAACGGCAGGATACACCTGACATATATGCCTCTCGACCTCGACTCGTTCATAGTGGTTACCGAAGACAGCCGCCGCCTTGCATACAAACACACGATAAAGGCTAATTCCATCATCGAAAACTACTACGAAAACGATACGACGAAGGTATACGGCGTGCTATTCAAAATATCGGGCAATGCGGCTTCGCCCGTGCAGTTCTTCATTACGGACAGCGTCAAGAATTTCTTGCGGGGAGCTCTCTATTTCAACAACATACCCAACTACGACTCTATAATGCCCGTAGCAGATTATGTACAAGAAGATATAGAACGACTTATAGAAAGTATGCACTGGAAGTGATTTTTTTTGTACCTTTGTGCTTCGTAATTTTGGATAAAAAACACAGATAAGATATGGAAATACTAAAGAGATTTATCGAGACGGCAAAATCGAATCCGCAACGAATCGCTTTGCCTGAGGGCGACGAGCCCCGCACACTGAAAGCAGCCGACAGAATAATTGGCGATGGCATTGCCAAAATAATCTTGCTCGGACAGAGCGACAAGATACTCGCTCTGGCAAAAGAAAACGGGTTGAAGAACATCGAACGGGCAACTATCATCGACCCGCAGCAGAGCGCGGATGCG
>CALAEK010000080.1 GCA_937890925.1 uncultured Riemerella sp. | reverse complement strand
TTGACCAAAAGCATTAACATTAAGAGATAATAATAGTATTGTAAAAATTATTTTTCCCATGTCCAATAATTTGTTTCAGAAGTGTTTTTATAAAAACTCATTATTCTTTTGGAAGAGGCGGTGCTGTGTCTATTTCTACTTGTACCTCTATTTTTTCATAATATTTCTTTCCTATCTTAAAAGCAAAAAAATCACAACCAGAATTTATTTTGCCAGTAATAAAATCTGATAAAGTATAATATTTTTTTAAAGCTTTTCTATTTATTTTCATAGGCTCATTATCTATATAAAACTCTATTTCTTCTTTTTGAGAGTGGTGGCAAGAATCTACAACTTGTTTTTTATTATTATAAATAGTCAATACATTATAGTATTGATATTTTTCTATTTTTATTTCTTTATTATTTAATGGGAATACACATATTGTTTGACCAAAAGCATTAACATTAAGAGATAATAATAGTATTGTAAAAATTATTTTTTCCATGACCAATATTTTTCTTTCCATATTTTTTTATATTCTTCTCTTTCTTTTTTAGGCAAATTATTCCAAGCATCTGTGTTTTGAACTCCCATCCATGCTATTGTCAAATATTCTTTATCAGTATAATTACTTCCATACATTTCTTTCAGAAAATCAACAACTACATTTATATATTTTTTAGCCATAATATTATGCTGGTAATTAGTAGGAGCTTTACTATATCGATTCTTTATATATTCATTAAATAATTCTTTTTGATTATTATTTTTTACATATTGCTGTAATTTAACTAAATCTATAGAACCATTTTTATTTGCGACTTCAAGTAACTGTCTATACATCTCGGCATGAATAAACTCATGTATAAAAGCATATGCGACAACTATTTCAGGCCTATTATTCCAATCCGTATTTTTATTAAAAATAATTTTTATCCAACTTTCTTTGGGAATATGGGTATCTGCTAGTGAGTTATTCTTTGTGTTTCCTATATCAAACATTAGATGAGCTGCAGATGCTTCTGGCTCAAACTTCTGTAAGTATTTCTTAAACTTTTCAGATTTCTTTGCCTCTTCATAAATTCTATTTAGTTTTTCATGTTTTACAAAAGCTTCAGTAGGTTTTACAATGTTAGGACTCAGCCAGTCTTGTATAATCTTTTCTAATAGTTTAGGATTATCTATTTTCTCCAGCTTTAGTGCTTTTTCTATTTCAGACCAGTTTTCATTGGGGTATAGAGAAACTATTTTACTCAACCCTTTGAAAATAGACAAATAGCTTTCCCAAGAAAGAAATCTGTTTTGGTCTAAGTATCTTATGCTGTGCTTCATTACTTTCGCATCGGTGGCAGTACCATGTTCTAAGAAGTAAGAAAACATCTTCGCAACTCTGATGCTGTAATCTGCCACTTCTTGATTCGCCACAGTGGGAGTTCGCCTATTATATGTTTCTAAATCATCAAACATACTTTCATGCCCTGCTCCTATGATATAACCTATTTTATCATTTAACTTTTTGATATTATTAGGATTATCCATATCATTGTCTTTCATCCAATTTCTCACTCCACTTAGAAGAAGTGAATGTTTAGACTCTCTCAAAAAATCTATATAATAAAAGTGTGGGCTCTGGGCTAATTTATTTAATTGGTAATCTGCAAATGCTCCACCCGAAACACTTCCGCCACCTTCATTACCTCCTTCTACACCTACATAACTCTCCGTAAAACAGTGTTCTACAGTCTCTATTTCATAATGAGCATCGTTTACATATCCAGCTTCACAGGATTGCCCCACTCTATGCCCTCCACCATTACTACACAAGATCTCATAAGCATAAACCTGCACTCTGCATTTTCTGCCCATTGTATCTATTTGAGAATCTGTTAGATTCCTATTCTTTTCTCTAATTCTCCCTGTTATAGAAGCAGGAGAGTTTATATCATTTAGATCTTCATCTAAAATTATGATTTCATTATTTGGATCTTTGAATATATCATTCTTATCTGGATTAGAGGATTTTGGGATTATTTTCAGATATTGTACTTTTAACCTATTATCCTTATTTACTACTATTTGTTGAATAAGATGATAAGGCTTCTGCGGAGTATAAAAATGAATAGGCAAAGTATATGTAATGGTTTTCTCTTTTGGATTAATAATCTTACGATATAAAACAGCATCATTAACCTGATTGACAAATCCTTTTTCCTTCAATGATAAAAGAGATTTTTCAGCTTTTTGCCAATCAATTTCTTTTTTCACTTTTCGGACATCTATCAATTCCGAAGAAAAAACCTTATTACTTTGCTCTAAAATATTATTCTCCTTCTCTTGCTGAAGAACATCATATTCATTTCTACAAAGATGATAATGCAAATAAAATTAATGCACATATTGTTTTTCTCATAATCTTTTTATAATGAATAATTTGGTGCTTCTTGTGTAATAATCACATCATGAGGATGAGATTCTTTAAGTCCAGAACCTGTAATTCTTACCATTTTAGAATCCTGCTGCAGCGTAACGATATCCTTAGCTCCACAGTATCCCATTCCTGCTCTCAGTCCTCCAGTAAGCTGGAAGATAACATCCTCTAACTTTCCTTTGTATGGAACTCGCCCTTCTATTCCTTCTGGAACGAATTTTTTTGCTTCAGACTGGAAATATCTTTCTTTACCTCCTCTCTTCATTGCAGAAAGTGACCCCATTCCTTGGTAAGATTTGAATTTTCTTCCTTGGAAAATGATTTCTTCCCCTGGTGACTCATCCGTTCCTGCCAAGAGAGAACCGAGCATCACAGCACCTGCACCACTCGCGATAGCCTTCACTATATCTCCTGAAAGTTTGATACCCCCATCAGCAATGATGGCTACATTGTGTTTTTTAGCAACTTCATATACATTATATATAGCAGACAACTGCGGAACTCCTACTCCTGCTACCACTCTCGTAGTACAGATAGAACCAGGTCCTACACCTACTTTTAGTACATTTGCTCCTGCTTTTATTAAATCTTCTGCTGCCTCAGCAGTTACGATATTTCCTCCAACAATATCCAAATCAGGGAAATTTTGTCTAATTTCTTTTATTTTATCCAAAACTCCTTTGGAGTGTCCATGCGCAGAATCCACAGCGATAATATCCACGCCTGCTTCCACCAATGCAGAAACACGCTCAATGGTATCCACTCCGATTCCTACACCCGCTCCCACTATCAGTCTTCCTGATTTATCTTTGTTTGCATTCGGGTATTCTAGCTGATTATCTATATCTTTGATGGTAATCAGACCTATAAGTTTGTTGGTTTTATCTACGATAGGAAGTTTTTCTACTCTGTTTTTTAGTAGAATTTCTTTTGCTTTTTCTAAATTAACCTCTTCGTTAGAAACGATAAGATTTTCTTTGGTCATAAGCTCCTCTACTTTCACAGAGAGATTTTCTTGGTATTTCACATCTCGGTTGGTAATGATCCCTACGAGCTTATGTTCTTCATCCACCACCGGAAGCCCAGAAATTTTGAATTGAGCCATAAGAGCCTTCGCCTCTGCGAGAGTATGGTCTTTAGAAAGTGTAACAGGATTAGCTATCATCCCATTTTCGGAGCGCTTTACTTGATTAACTTGGGAAGCCTGCTCCTCTATGGGCATGTTTTTGTGAATGAATCCCAGTCCGCCGACTCTTGCAAGCGCAATCGCCATATCCGCCTCTGTCACGGTATCCATTGCCGCAGAAACGATAGGAACATTTAGGGTTATTTTATCCGAAAGTCTGGATTTTAAAGAAACCTGATTAGGTAAAACTTCTGAATAAGAAGGAACTAGAAGCACATCATCGAAAGTGATGGCTGTCTCTACAATTTTATCATAAATAGACATAGCACTTTCTTTGCAAAATTAAAAAATTTAATTTAAAAAAGAAAGTGCTATGAGTAACGAATTCAAAATCTAACTTTAATCGTCTATTCTAAGAAAATCTCCTCTTAGCGTAAACTCAAGGTCTAAATCGTTATCAAGTTCTACTTTTTGTTTATTCCACTCTTTTTCCCAGTGTACTATTTTATTCTTTGGATAATATTTTCTCACATAAGCCTGAACCTTAGAAGGAACTACAGAAGAAGGAACACCGCTATAGCTTTTCACTTCTATGATATTTCCATTACTACTAAATTCTGCTTTTGTACCATCTTCAAAATAAACATCATAAACGATTTTACCATCTTCTCTATCTTTGGTCACAGAGGAAATCGCTTTCTTACCAAAATACTTTGTTACATTTCTCTGCACAACGGAAGGCATGTCTTTTTTTGAAATTGGCATGTCATCCTGCGCAAAAAACAATCCTGTTACAAATAGTGCGAACATCGCACCCAAAATTCTCTTTTTCATATTTTTTGATTTTTTTATGATTGATTATATAGCAAAAACAATACCTTTTAGTGTTTAAATTGATAAAAATTTATTTGTCATTATACAAATGTGACAAAATACCCTTATCTTCATCCGTAAAATCAACCTTTCTACGAGCCATTACTTTTTCTATGGTTTCAAATGCCTTATTTAGATTATACTTCTCGTCATCTTTCATACCGCCCCAGCTAAAGCTATTAACTAAATTCGGCGGAAATCCACTCTTGAAAATATTAGCAGCCACGCCCACTACTGTTCCTGTATTCAACTGAGTGTTTATCGCTGTTTTAGAGTGGTCACCCATTATCAATCCACAAAACTGAAGCCCTGTATCTACGAATTTTTTCCATTTATAATTCCAAAGTTTCACATTGGCGTAATTATTTTTCAAATTGGAAGAATTGGTATCTGCTCCAAGATTACACCACTCACCGATAACCGAATTTCCCACAAAACCATCATGACCTTTATTAGAATAACCAAAAATAACGATATTATTCACCTCGCCGCCTACTTTTGAGTGAGGGCCAATGGTCGTTGCACCATAAACCTTGGCTCCGAGATTAAATTTAGATCCTTCACAAAGAGCAATAGGCCCACGAAGATGGCAGCCTTCCATAATTTCTGCATTCTTCCCAATGTATATTTTTCCAGTTCTGGTGTTGAGTGTAGAATATTCCACCACTGCACCTTCTTCTATGAACAAATCTTCGGTTTTTCCCAAAAATCCATTTGTAGAAGAGAGCGGCTGCGAAGTTCTTCCTTTTATAAGCAGTTCAAAATCAAAATCTATGGCTTTATCATTGAAAGAAAATAAATCCGTAGGCTGTTTAAACAACAAGATTTCTCCCTCTACATCCATCATGGTTGTTATTTGATCCAAACTAAAATTTCCCACATCAACCTTTGCTACCAAAAGTTCATTTTCATAAACCAAAGCCTCACCGAGCCGAAGTCCCTTTATCTGCTCCAAAACTCTATCCGAAGGAATACAATTAGGTGTGATGAACAAACTTTCTTTTCCCTCTGGTCTAGCGAATTTCTGCTGAAGATAATCCTCTGTGATATAGGATATTTCATCTGTATTCAAAAGCTTTTTCCAGCGTTCAGAAAAAGTAAGAATTCCACATCGCATCTCCGCCACAGGTCTAGTGAAAGTCAGCGGAAGGAAATTTTCCCAATAATGGGCATCAGAAAATACTAACTGCATATTTTTTTATTTGTAACAAATTTAATTCTTTTCCCCTTCTAAACAAAAAAACCTCCTGAAAAAATCAGAAGGCCTTTTAATATTTTCCTAATGTTACTTAGCAAATTTTTTGTACTTGTTCATGAACTTGTCTACTCTACCCGCAGTGTCTACCAATTTCACTTTTCCTGTGTAGAATGGGTGAGATGTAGAAGAGATCTCCATTTTTACTAATGGATATTCTTGTCCTTCGTATACGATTGTATCTTTTG
>CALAEK010000079.1 GCA_937890925.1 uncultured Riemerella sp. | reverse complement strand
AGGTTTTTCGTATCAGTTCTACCCTCCTGAACAATGGGAGAGCTATGCTAAAGAGATCTTTGAGGGTACAGGGGTCTATTTATTCCCTCATATCCTTTTAGTATGCTATCCCAATGTAGGCCATCAGGCAGGATTTGTATTGGGCGAAGAAGATCAGTTTGGTGTTTTTTATTCTGATGTTCCTCCTGAGGAATGGGAAGAAGATACTGCATTAGTCCCTTTCTCCCAGTGGCTTGAGGAAGAAATAGAAATATTATTATCTTCATTTTTATGAGTTTTTTAAGTCTGCTATCTGTTGTTATATTTATTTTACTATGTGTTTATAAGAAAAATCAAAAACATGTATCATTTCATGCCCTGATGTGAATGCATAATCTAAGAGATTATTTATTGTCCTTACTTCTGTTAAACATCTCTTTCATTATTATACAAAAAGCACCCTAAAAAAGGTGCTTTTTGTGTATATTTCAGAATTATTAAAATCTTATTGTCGCTGTGGCTGCTAGAGAAACTCTCCCTAAGCCTTCTTTTTTGTCATTATTTGTGAGTGCTATGTTTCTTCCATTCGAATTTAATAAAGCTCTCGCAGAGCATCTATATACTCATAACCCGTAAGGTCAAATTTCACAGGGACAATACTGATATAGCCGTTCATCAGAGCTGTTTCATCGGCATCTTCGCCTTCATCCATGTTATTAAAATAGCCCGTGAGCCAGTAGTATTTTTTGCCCTGTGGATTGACTCTTTCATCGAAGTTTTCCTCCCATTTCGCCTGAGCCTGTCGGCAGATTTTGATGCCTTTTATCTCTTCTTTTTTCAGTTTAGGAATGTTCACATTTAGCACTATTCCCTTTGGCATCGGGTTTCTCAAGGTTTTTAAAACTATTTCTTGAATAAAATCTTTCGCTTGGTCAAAATCCGCCTCAAAACTAAAATCCAGCAAAGAGAACCCAATCGCAGTAATGCCCTCTACACCAGCCTCCACAGCGGCAGACATCGTTCCAGAGTAAATAACATTGATGGAGGAATTCGCCCCATGATTTATCCCCGAAACCACCAAATCTGGTCTGCGCGGAAGCACCTTATCCAAAGCTAATTTTACGCAGTCCACAGGCGTCCCGCTACACGCAAAATCCCGCTGAGCACCTTCCATTTTTATCTCCTCCACCATTAGGGTAGAATTTATCGTGATGGCATGTCCCTTACCGCTCTGCGGAGAATCTGGCGCCACTACGACCACCTCGCCTATTTCGTTCATGAATTCTACGAGTTTTCTAATCCCTGGTGCGGTAATTCCATCATCATTCGTTACCAAAATCAATGGTTTTCTATCTTGTTTATTCATTGTCATTAAAAAATTTCAACAAAAATAAAGAAAATTTAGGTCTAGTTTAAAATAAGATATTAAATTTGTAGGTTAAAAATTTTCTTGAATTAAAATCAGTGCAAAAAATGCTTAAAAAGTTATTTAAATTTAATAAAATATTGTTCGTGGCTCCATTGATGACCTTGATGTTCTGCTTCAATGCGCCTAAAAATGATGATGAAAAAATGCACATCATCATGATAAATGTAAAGAATGCACTTGCACATGTACATTATCAACCAAAGCCGATAAATGACGCCTATTCTCGCGAGGTTTATAAAAACTATTTCGAGACGATAGACCCTGCAAAAAGATATTTTTTGCAGTCGGATATGGAAGAATTTGAGAAACACAGAAACCAGCTTGACGACTATCTCAATAATGGGAACTTGGTTTTCTACAAACAGACCATAGACAGACTCTATCAGAGAGTAAGCGAAATTGATAAAATGACTCAGGACATCCTGAGCAAACCTATTGATTTAAACGAAGATGATGAGCTTATCCTAGAACCAAAACTAAAAAAAGCTCCTGCTGACAAACAGGAACTCTACAACGAGTGGAAAAGATACATCAAATACAATATCCTCCAAGAGATAGAAACGATGACCAGCAAAGAAGAAATCCAGCAGGAGAAAAAAGATTCTGTCATCGCTCATAAACTCAAAGACACTATCAATGTAAAAAAACTCTCTCTGGAAGAGAAAAAAATAAAAGCTACCAAGGAGATTAAAGACCTTATCTCTCACACCTTCAAGAGATTCCAAAAGAGAAAAAAAATGGACTGGTTCAGTGTGTATATAAATGCCTACACAGAGGTATTTGACCCACATACTAACTATTTCTCTCCAAAGGACAAAGAGGATTTTGATACCAGTTTTGCTGGAAAAGTTATCGGAATCGGTGCGCAGATTCAAGAGAAAAAAGGAAATCTCTACATGGGACCTTTGGTAGTAGGCGCTCCAGCATGGAAATCTAAACAAATATCCGAAGGAGATAAAATCCTAAAAGTAAGATCTAAGCCAAATGAAGAGGCTATCAATGTAGTAGGAATGTTGGTAGATGAGGCCGTAAGGCTTATCCGTGGAGAAAAAGGCACGGAGGTAACCCTCACTTTACAGAAAAAGGACGGCAGCGTAAAAGAAGTAAAACTCATCCGTGAGGAAGTTTCCATAGAGGATACTTTCGCGAGGAGTATCATCGTAAATTCACCAAAAGGCGAAAAATACGGATACATCTACCTTCCGAGTTTCAATGCTGATTTTGATGACCCGAATGGTAGAAACGCATCTGATGATGTAAAAGCCGAAATTGTAAAACTGAAATCCCAAAACATTAAAGGAATCATCCTAGATGTGAGAAACAACGGAGGCGGCTCACTGACTGAAGTAGTGGATATCGTAGGACTTTTCATGAAAAACGGCCCTGTGGTGCAGATAAAAGACCCAAATGGAAGAATAAACATTCTAAGAAACAAGACCAATTCGCCAGTATGGGAAGGCCCTCTAGTGATTATGCAAAATGAGTTTTCCGCCTCTGCATCCGAAATTCTAGCAGGAGCAATGAAAGACTACGGAAGAGCCGTGGTCGTAGGTTCTCCACACTCCTACGGAAAGGGAACTGTGCAGACCTTTGCAGACCTAAACCGTTTTATGAATTCTACGGATGACTTTGGTTCTATAAAACTGACTATCCAGAAATTCTATAGAGTCAATGGAAAATCTACCCAGCTGAAAGGTGTAGATGCTGATATACCGATGAATGACTTTTTCTCTTACTCCGAAATCGGAGAAAGATATAGAGACAATGCCCTTCCATGGGATCAGATTCCTACTACAAGATTTGCTCCCGTAGGAACGCTGAATATCTCTAGTTTACAGAAAAACAGCCAAAACAGAATGAGTAAAAACTCTAATTATCAGTTGCTTTTGGAATCTGCACAGTGGAGAGAAAAACTAGATAAAGAAGAAAAAATCACATTGAACTTAAATAAGTTTAATAAACTGATGAAATCAAGAAAAGATCAGATTAAAAAATTCAAATCTTTATCTAAGTACGATAACAAGCTGGTTTTCACACTTCACAAAGACGAACAAGCTAGAGGTAAGAAAGATGAAGTTTTCGCGAAAAAAAGCGAATCTTGGCTTAAAAACCTGAAACGAGATTTATTCTTAGAAGAAACTGTAAATGTTATTTCAGAAATGAAATAAAAAAACTTGATAAAATGAGCTTAAAAGAATTTTTAGAATATCCGATACTTTCTATCCACACCTATACACTACACATGTATCAGGTAATAGGAGTTGCTGTGGTGATTTGTGTCTCATATATTGTTGAGAAAATTTCTAAAAAAATCTTTTACAGGCGTTCATCACAGGTGGACAAAGGAACCAAATATGCTCTACATCAGATTGTATATTACGGAATTATCATTGTCACTTTCCTAATCATCATGCGGATTTTGGGAGTAAATATTTCTCCGTTTTTGGTAGGTTCTAGTGCTGTCTTGGTAGGGATAGGTCTGGGACTTCAAAACTTGTTTTTAGACTTTATTTCTGGAGTTATTATTTTATTAGACAAAAGTGTCCGCGTGGGAGATATCCTTGATATGAACGGCGTAATGGGAAGGGTGGAACAAATAAGCATGAGAACCACCAAAATCCTCACTACAGACCGAAAAACCATAGTTTTCCCTAACTCATACCTTACCAAGGACAAACTTACCAATTATTCATCTCATGATGCTGCGAATGCCTTCTTCATAGATATAGGTGTGGACTATAAGACAGATATCAAAATGGTAGAAAACCTCCTTGTAGAGGCAGCCAAGGAAAATCCAGATATTTCCAAAGAGAGAGAGCCATATATCAGGCTGAATGATTTTGCAGATTCTTCTCTCAATCTTAGGCTTTATTTCTTTTCTAATGACCCTTTTCATATTTCCCACACAAGAAGCGAAATAAGAAAGTCTATTTTGGAGAAATTCCGAGCTAATAATGTAAATATCCCATTCCCTACGACTACTATAGATTTCCCAGCTTATAAATAAAAAAATAGTCAAGAAGAAATTCTTGACTATTTTTATTTATTCTGTACGAAGCATCATTTCATATATTTCAAAATAATCTGAATAATCCCCATCGCTCTTGAATCTCTCTTCTTTTACCAGTTCCTTTTCGACATAAGTTCTTTTCACATACCATTTCCCTTTTTTGCTATATTCTACAGTTTCTGCATCCGCATAATAGGACTTTAGTTTTAGCACCCCTTTTTCTATCTTTCCGTCTTTTATAACTATTTTACTCATTGGCCTTCCTTTGTCATCAAAAGGTGTTATTTCTGCACTAAAATACGCATCTTCATCATACCTATTATTTGTTGTATAATAATATTTAAGTTTACCATCTGAATATATTTTCACCTCATAGATATCTTTACTTTCATCATATTTCTTTTCATATGTAGGTTTTCCTTCCATGTTTACTACTCTAGTCTCCATCAGAAGACCATCTTTATAAGTAGACTGAGCTCCTCCCTCTATAACACTGCCATTATACGGAAGCCCATCTCTATAAGTAAGAACTTGTTTCCCGCCATTTCCAAAACTCCATATTTCTTTAGCACCCCCTTCATCATCATAGAAATATTGGTTTTGTAATTCTCCTTCTTGGTCAAAATACTTGCCTTCTAGCCCTTTCCCATTTTTATAGGTAAGGATTGATATTATTTTTTTTGTTTTTTCATACAAATCAATCTCTATCTTCTCTCCATTATAGGGTGTCATCATGTCCATTTCCTTGTCATATCTGTACTCTAGACTTCCTATTTTCTTACCACTTTCATCATATACAACCTCCGTAGCGGTTTTCCCATGTGATTTGTAAGTTTTTTTCAGCTTGCCATTTCCATAGTAGCATTTGGATTCAGTAGGCATATCGTAAGTTGTTGATTGTCCTGAGAAATTTTCGATACAAGAAACTTTCATAGGACTTGCATAATATTTTACATTTATCCCTGTATAAAGACCGTCTTTATTTATCTTTTGGCTGCCTATATATTTTCCATTTTCATCATAATATTTGACTTCGGAAGCTGTGTAAGGGTCACCTCCCGCATAGATTTCTTCAAAACGGATTCCCTGTAATGATTTCCCATAAGTTGTCATCTTTACAACATCGCCATCTTTATACTCGGTAATCGTATTATTTTGATAATCATTTTCATAACCATATGATTTACCGCTAAATACAGCATAGTTTTTATAAATAAAATCTTGGGAAATACGGCCGTCTTCTTGGTAACTCTTATGCTCCCCTACCTGAGCTCCTTTTGAGAAATTTGACACCATACTCACTTTTCCATCTGGATAGTACCATGTAACTTTCCCATCAAAAACCTCTTGATTAGGCGTTTTATCCGAAGCCTTACCCTCCATCTGCAAGGTTCCGTTGATATAATAATCTTTGATTAAATAATAATCCCCCTGCTGAGTAGTTTCTCGGTAAAAAGATGCCTTTTTCTTATCTTTGATGATATTCCATTCCTCATCAAAATAGATTGCTCCCTGCGACTGTGCATAAATGCCCTGACAAAGAGCAAATGCCGACACGATAAAAAATCTTTTCATTTTCTAATTCAATTAAATTTCACCTCCAAAGATAAAGAATATTTTGACTGATACAATTACTTTTTGAGGACTTTTAATTTTAGTGAACTATAAAATATTATACCTATTGAAAACACTAAACATAAATTTCATAGAAAACTGAAAAACCAAGAGAAAAACACATAAAAAAAATCCAAGACTTATAAAAATCTTGGATTTTTGTGGGTTCTAAGGGATTCGAACCCCTGACCCTCTGGGTGTAAACCAGATGCTCTGAACCAACTGAGCTAAGAACCCTATTTGTGGGCGGTGAGGGATTCGAACCCCCGACCCTCTGGGTGTAAACCAGATGCTCTGAACCAACTGAGCTAACCGCCCTCATTTGAGTGGTGCAAATATACGGATTTTTATTCAACCTCCAAATTTTTTTCTAAAAAATCTCCAACTACAAAATTACTTCCCCCTATGAAAATCATCTCACCCTCCTTGCAGCTGGCTTTTGCAGACTGATATCCTGCCTTCACACTATCAAAAATTTTGAAATCCACTCCTGCCTCCACCAGCAAATTTTCATAATCTTTCGGATGTCTTCCCCTGTGAATTGCCGGTTTTACAAAATAATAATGAGCATCACGAGGAAGAATTTTCATAATTTCATCAATATTCTTTTCCTGAACAAAACCTAAAACAATGTGTTTATAGCGTTGATACTCAGACAACTGGCTAAACACCATATCCAGCCCCGCTTTATTATGTCCTGTATCACAAATAGTTAGTGGATTTTTAGAAAATTCAAACCAGCGACCGATGAACCCTGTATTTTTCTGAACATGGAGCAGTCCATCGTGAATATTTTCATCAGAAATAGAAACATTTTTCTTTCTCAAAGCTTCCACCAAAGCCAAAACCACACAGATATTTTTTCGCTGATAATTGCCCTTCAAATCCGTTTCCAAATCCGTTCTTACCTCCGTAGCATCTATAAATTCCGTCCCTACTGCATCGGCTTTTTCGCGAATTATATTTTTAACCAAAATATTTTCATCGCCAGAGATTATCGGAATATTTTCTTTGATAATTCCCGCCTTTTCCACAGCTATCTGCTCCAGCGTTTCGCCCAAAATATCCTGATGGTCAAACTGGACATTCGTAATCGCCGAAACCAGCGGAGTGATGATATTAGTGGAATCCAGCCGTCCACCGAGACCTACTTCAATAATGGCAAAATCCACCTCATTTTGATAAAAATATTCAAACGCCATGATGGTCGTAAATTCAAAAAAAGAAGGCAAAATCTGCTCTGGAATTTGTTTTAATTTCTGAATAAACTGATACACAAACTCCCTGTCCGCCTTCTCTCCATTGATTTTCACCCGCTCTGTAAACTCCACTAAATGAGGCGAATTATAAATCCCTACCTTGTAGCCAGCCTCCTGCAAAATAGAAGCCAGCATATTGCTCGTAGATCCCTTCCCATTGGTTCCGCCGATGTGGATGGTTTTTATCTTATCCTGCGGATTTCCCCAGTAATCACAGAGTTTTTTTATATTATCCAGCCCTGGTTTGTAGGCTTTTTTCCCATTTTCCTGATAGTTGGGCGTTTGTTTAAAAAGCCATTCCAGCGCCTCTTGATAGTCCTTTTTGTCCATCGCTAAAAAATTTCCGCCAAAGATATAAACATCTTTTTAAATTAAATTGATTTTATAAAATTCAATTATTTTTGATTTGTTAGGTTAATCTAATTTTGTAAATTTGGACAATAAAATAATTTGAATGGATTTAGGTTCGTTAAAAACAGGTCAAAAAGGCGTAGTTTTAGGGATTTCTCCGGAATGCAAGGGAGAAATCAGACAGCGGTTTCTGGATTTAGGATTCATCAAAGGTGCTGAAATTCATATCCAAAACATCAGCCCGCTGGGCGACCCTATCGCCTACAATATTCATAACACACTGATTGCCTTACGAAAAGAAGACACTAAATACATTCTAATAGAGATAAAAAGCTAAACTGAAATGAAATCAACCTGCCAAGTCTGCGAACTCAATACAGCCAGCCAACTAAAAAAGCTGGGAGAAAACGCCGCGAATACACAGTTTACAATAGCCCTTGCTGGAAATCCCAACACAGGGAAAAGCACTATTTTCAATGCTTTGACTGGACTGAAACAGCATACGGGAAACTGGCCTGGCAAAACGGTAACACACTCCGAAGGGTATTTTTCCTATCAGCAAAACACCTTCAAAATCGTAGACTTACCTGGCACTTATTCACTGCTTTCCACTTCTGATGATGAGGAGGCTGCCAGAGATTTTATTTTATTTGGAAAACCTGACATCACAATAGTGGTGGTGGATGCAGGGCGTATGCAGAGGCATTTTAGTCTTTTATTGCAAGTGATGGAAGTTTCGGAAAATGTGATTCTTTGTCTTAATCTAATGGATGAAGCGAAAAAACACGGCACCGAAATTGACACCCGCACCCTGTCTCGCGACTTGGGAATTCCTGTGATAGGCACCAGCGCAAGGTCTAAAGATGGAATCCCTGAACTTCTATCTACAATTCATAAAATGGCCAAAGGAGAGATTGTCACAAAGAAAAAATCTTTCATAAAGCCTACCGAAATAGTAAAAAACTCGGTGGAGAAAGTTGCTAAACACCTCTCACAGCTTGACCCAGAGCTTGACAATACCGAATGGATAGCCACCAGATTATTAGAAGGAAATGAAAATCTCGCAGAAGAATTAAAAAAAGGAATGATATCTACTCGTATCAATTCCGAAAATTTTGAACCGATACATAATTTAGTGGAAGAATGCAAAACCAACTTCCCTAAAAACTACCATGACGAACGGATAGAAAACCTCTATACCGAAGCCGCTAAAATAATACAATCATCTGTGTCTTCTACCGAATCCGAGAGGCTGTTCCGTATAGAGCGAATGATAGATAATCTGGTCACGCACAGAATATGGGGATTTGGGATCATGTTTCTCTTACTAAGTTTAGTTTTATGGTTGACTATCATTGGGGCTAACTACCCATCGGAGCTACTCTCTTCCCTGCTTTTAGAGCAGATTTATCCTTTTCTAAAAACAGGAGCCAATGAGCTTAATTTTCCTTGGTGGCTGAGTGGATTACTGATAGATGGTATCTATCTTGCCACGGCTTGGGTTGTTTCCGTGATGCTCCCTCCTATGGCGATATTTTTCCCATTATTCACCCTTTTGGAAGATTTTGGTTATTTACCAAGAGTAGCTTTTAATTTGGATAGAATTTTCAGAAAAACAGGCGCCCATGGGAAACAGGCACTTACCATGAGTATGGGCTTCGGGTGTAATGCTGCTGGTGTGGTGGCTACCAGAATCATCAACAGCCCTAGGGAAAAACTTATCGCTATCATCACGAATAATTTTGCGCTATGTAATGGAAGATGGGGCACACAGATTCTTATGGCTACCCTATTCATAGGGATATTAGTCCCTGAGCAGTGGTCAGGGCTTGTTTCTATGCTTGCTGTCGTAGGTATTGTGATTTTAGGAATCGCATTTACTTTCTTCACTTCTTGGCTTTTATCGAGAACATTGCTTAAAGGAGAGGCTTCATTTTTCACCTTGGAGCTGCCGCCTTACAGACCTCCGCAGGTTTGGCAAACGATATACACTTCTCTGATAGACAGAACACTGATAGTCCTCTGGAGAGCCATAGTCTTCGCTGTTCCAGCAGGGGCTGCTATTTGGCTGATTTCCAATATCAACATCGGCGGTCACCCTATTGCTCTATGGATGATAGACGGGCTGGAGCCTTTCGGGCTGTTTTTAGGGCTGAATGGAGTGATTCTTTTGGCTTACATCGTGGCTATTCCTGCTAATGAAATCGTAATTCCTACGATATTGATGCTCACTTCTTTAACCTTAGGAAATGATGCCTTGGCAGGGGTTTTATTTGAAACTTCGGATAACGAAATCGCCTCAATTCTGCAAATGGGAGGATGGACTACCCTCACGGCTATAAATCTCATGCTGTTTAGCCTGCTGCACAACCCATGTAGCACCACTATTTACACCATTTATAAAGAAACTGGAAGCAAAAAATGGACAAGCATCGCTACTTTCCTTCCTGTTTTGTATGGATTTATAGTATGTTTCATCGTTACACAGATTTGGAATTTCTTTCATTAAACAAATGTTTTAATCCCTAATTTTCCTTATCTTTGGGGTAAATTTTTAATAAAATGAATCGACTGAAAATCATTATATTATTTTTTACCCTTTCTATTTCTGCTTCCCTAAAATCACAAGCGATAGATGCGCCGCATTCTTTCGTAGTGGTAGGTTTTACTGCGAATATGGGAAATTTAGGAAAACTCACGACCTTCGGTGGATACAGCCCGACTGACAACTCGTACATTGCAAGGGTTTTGCCGACATTTACGATTAATAAATACATCTCACTAACGCCTGGTTATGCCTTTTTTCAAGATTATGAATCCAAGAGCGAAAATGCAGAACACCAGATAATGGCTTATGCTACTTTTACCTTGCCTATCAGTAATAAACTATCAATCACTGACAGAAATATGTATTACTACCAAATAAAAAACTACGCAAGTAACACTTCTACTTATAGAAACAGACTAGGATTAAACTACAAAATAAAAGTCAAAGACATCCCTGTAAGTCTCTATGCCCATGATGAAATCTACATAAATCTGGAAAACGGAAAACTACGAAACAGAGTTTATGTAGGGTCAAGCGTAAGTCTAAGCTGGCTCACTCCACAGCTGATGTACTACATGCAGTCCGAAAAAGGAAAAACCAACAAGCATTACTGGATGATGTCCCTACTAGTGCCTTTAGAGAAATTTGGGTTCTTTTCTGGCAAAAAGAAATAATTTCGCATAAAATGAAGCGTTATCAAGAAAAACACATCAAAATATGGAAAGAAGGCACTTGGGTTGTCTGTCCTAAATGCCATAATGCTGCTATTATAACGCCTGATGGACACCTAGTCCACTGCTATCATTGTGGATATGAAAAGAAAAGTGAAGACCTGCTGTCTTATACCGCTGTTACCAAGTTAAACTGTCCAAATTGCGGTATTCCCATTCATAACGAACAGCACGGAATGAAAAACAAAATAGATGAAGTTCTCATCAAATGTCAAAATTGTTCCTTTCCCTTATCCATAAAACCTCACTATGAAGAAACCTACAACAAAATAAACCCAAATAAAGACGGGCTAAAATGTGATTATATTTTTGTTACCTTATTTTTTTCAAGAAAATGTGCGGGAAAATCTCTTTTGGGCAGAAAATACACTCCATATAAAGGTAATAGAGGATTATGTTTCTTCCGACCTCCGTGAGCGAGAAGGAATGTCATTGGTGGCTAAACTTCCCACTTTCATCAAAAGTAAAAAGAATCGTGATGTGATTTTAAAAATCATACAAAGATGGAAAAACCTAATCAACGAAAACCACCTTAGTTGAGGTGGTTTTGCTTATTCATTGTCTTAGTAATCCCTTATATACGCCTTCCAACCATACTTTATCGTGGCTGTTTATATTTAATCTTTCATATTTCCAAATGAAATTATGCTTCTTTTGAGCTTTTATCCAAGAATTTATCTTCTTTAGTGATAAATTGAATTGTTCTTCATAAGAATCGCCATAGCCGCTGTAAATATGGAATACTTTTTCTCTATCAAATACAGACTTTTTTACAAAATCCTTTATCCTATCTATCATTTGTTCTTTATCGTAACTAAAATTGGGACTTAATAAGATATTATAATCAAAGAAATCTTTTTCCTTTGTATTAAAATACATTAAAAATGTAGCCCCGAGAGAATGCCCAAGCCCCCATCTCTTTTTATTTACCCTAAAATTATTCTTTATATAACTTTCTACTTCATTTTTTATATGAAATACTAATTTGTCCGCTCCTCCTATTGGAGGATTATACACTTTCAGAGTTTCAGGATGGTTGTTCTTTGGTAAAAATTCAAACCATCTATCTTCTGTTGCTATTCCAACAATAATCATAGGCTCCATATAATTCATAGAAAGCAGTTCTATGTTTCCTTTTACATAGTTAAATATTCTAAAATTCTGAGCATCCAATAGATATAAGACACTGAATTTTTTCTCGGGATGCCAGAAGTATTCATCTGGGAAAAATACTTCCAATTCCCTCTTCTTACCAAATATTTCAGATTCTATAAAAATTGTTTTGGTTTCAGCGTAGTATTTATCTTCATCCAAATTCTGAGAAAATAGATAAGAATAACTAATCAAACAAATAAAAAGAAAATGTGATTTCATATACTTTTAATACGCCTTAGCGAAAAGAACTCTGCGCTTGGAAGGTTTCCCTGAAATAAGGGACACACCGTCTTCCTCCACAGCATCCAGTGGAATACATCGTATGGTCGCTTTGGTTTCCTCCTTGATGCGTTCCTCTTCCTCTTCCGTTCCGTCCCAGTGAGCCGCGATGAAACCTCCTTTCTCCTCCAAAACTTTTTTGAACTCCTCGTAAGTGTCCACTTTTGTGATGTTTTCATTTCGGAAGTTAAGCGCGCGCTGGTAGATGTCTTCCTGAATTTTCGTAAGAAGCTGGTGAATGTAGTTTTCCACTCCTGCTATCGGCTGGGTCTCTTTGCTCAGTGTATCTCGTCTCGCGATTTCCACCATGCCGTTTTCTAAATCCTTCGGCCCTATGGCTACTCTCACCGGCACACCTTTTAGCTCGTATTCTGCGAATTTCCAGCCTGGTTTGTGCGTAGCGCGATTGTCGTACTTTACAGAAATTCCAAGAGCTTTCAGTTTTTCACTAATTCCGAGGGCAACTTCATCAATTTGGGCTAATTGCTCCTCGCCTTTGAATATCGGTACGATGACAACTTGTATCGGCGCAAGTTTCGGCGGCAGAACCAATCCAAAATCATCCGAGTGCGACATGATAAGTGCCCCCATCAATCGGGTTGATACTCCCCACGATGATGCCCAAGCGTATTCTATTTTGCCTTCGCTGTTTGTGAATTTCACATCGAATGCTTTTGCGAAGTTTTGTCCTAAAAAGTGCGAAGTCCCAGCCTGAAGCGCCTTTCCGTCCTGCATCATCGCTTCTATACAATAGGTTTCGTCTGCTCCTGCAAATCTTTCGCTTGGAGATTTCAGTCCGCGAACCACCGGCACTGCCATCATTTTTTCAGAGAAATCAGCATAGACTTCCATCATCTGTTTTGCTTCTGCTTCTGCTTCTTCCTTGGTGGCGTGAGCCGTGTGCCCTTCCTGCCAAAGGAATTCCGAAGTACGAAGAAACGGACGCGTTCTCATCTCCCATCGAACCACATTTGCCCATTGGTTTATAAGTATCGGAAGGTCTCTATAAGACTGAATCCAGTTTTTATAAGTATTCCAAATAATCGCTTCCGAGGTAGGACGAACGATAAGCTCTTCCTCCAATTTTGCTTCTGGATCTACGATAAGTTTTGATGGATTTTCTGGGTCTGTTTTCAAACGATAGTGCGTAACTACCGCACATTCTTTAGCAAATCCCTCTGCGTTTTTTTCTTCTGCTTCAAACAAACTTTTCGGAACGAAAATCGGGAAATAAGCGTTTTGGTGTCCTGTTTCCTTAAATCTTCTGTCCAGCTCATCTCTCATCTTCTCCCAAATAGCGTATCCATACGGCTTGATGACCATACAGCCGCGAACACCTGAGTTCTCCGCCAGATCTGCTCCTACAATAAGTTCGTTATACCATTTACTATAATCTTCTGCTCTTGAAGTTAATTTTGCCATAAATATTAAAATATTTTTTTTATTTTTACTGATAAAAATCATTATTCTGAATTATGCCACTAAGAATTTTGGTATAATTTTGGTAATAATTTTGCAAATATAACAATTAACGTTAAACCATTTGATATGAAAAATAATACATTTTCTGATACAATAATCCCTTTTGTTTCCAAAACAGCCTTGGCTTTGGCGAGTGGATTATTTTTGGTTTCTTGTGGTATCCAGTCTGGATACACAGAGACAGATGGTATCTATTACGACCCTGCAACGGACAAAATAGAAAGAAAAATAGCATGGCAGGAGCCTGACTACTATGATATGGAAGAAAGAGCTGGTTTTGAGGATAATAATCAAACAGGAATTATCGGACAAGCTCAGAAAAACCAGCAGCTACAAAACCAAAAATACAGCAACAAAAACTGGGGCGGAGACAGCCAAAGAATCTCTTCCAGCTCCGACTGGGGAACTTATACAGGAACGCAAAATAATTTCTATTATGACAATTATTCTTCTTGGGGTTATCCTTATTATGGCAGTTTTTATTCGCCGTATTATTTTGGGTATTATAATTCATACTTCGGTTATCCTCGCTCCTCAGGATGGGGATTAGGTTTCTCGTGGGGAATGAGCCCATGGAGCTACAACTACAATTATTATTACAACCCTTACTGGAACTATAACTACTGGGGATACAGCCCTTACTATTATAATAATTACTACTATAACCCTTATTACTACAATCCGTATTATCGTGGTTATTATGATGATTATTATTACAGCCCTCGTTATTACAGAACGCCTGCGAGAACTTATAAAAGAAGCAGCGACCCAGATGAAATCTACAGAGGAAATGATAACTCCTATCGTGGCAGAACCTACACACCTAACAATGGTGGATTTAATAGAAACAACAACCAGATGAACAGACAAAATAATGGTTTTGACAGATCATCTGACTGGGGAAATCACAACTCCGATATAGAGCGATACCAACGACAAAACAACACTTGGAGAGATAATAATTCTTCATCAAACAATGGAGGAAATAACAACTCTAATAGTGGTAATGGTGGTTTTGGAAGAAGATCTGACTGGTAAAACTTTAAAATTATTGTAAAAATGACAAAGAAAATTTCAATATTAGCAGGTATTTCAGCGAGTGCTTTATTCTTTGCACAAGATGTTTCCATCATCAGAAATACCTCTACAATTTATGACAATATATCTTCCCTAGGAACCGCAAGATATAACGCAATGGCAGGCTCTATGGGAGCATTGGGAGGAGATGCCTCTGTGCTAAATACCAACCCTGCTGGTCTAGGAGTATTCATCACAGATGATGTAAGCGCCTCTCTAGCTATCAATTCTAATAAATCTACGGCTAGTCTGGCAGGAAAATCTACAAGCCAAAACATAAGCAAAGCTAATTTAGGGAACGCCAGTGGAGTATTATCTTTTCAGTCAAATGAACAGAATGCATGGAAGTTTGTAAATGTGGGAATTAACTATGTTACTCAAAATGTAAGTGATAAATTACAATCTCCAGGAAATGCAAATATAACATCGCCCATACAGACTACTCCTATAGATTATAACATATTTGAAGGGCATTTGTATGAAACTATCGGACATCGTTCTAAGCTAAATCTAGGTATTGGTGGAAACTATGACAACAAAATCTACATAGGTGCAGCAGTGAATTTCTCTTCTGTAAATATTGAACAATATGACGAAGTTAAGGTTTCATCATTAAATACAGGAAAAGCAAAATATTTCTCCAGACAAAATACTCCTTACATAGAGGATGCTGATGGGTTTTCGCTATCTCTTGGGGTAATAGGGAAACTGAGCAATGCTGTTAGATTAGGGGCTTCCATAGAATCTCCTACATGGTACAGCATAGACAGAGAGTACAATTTTTATTCAAAAAATGGTTTGAATCTCTCTCAAAACAGCTACACAGAAAGTCGCTCTTTCAGAACTCCGACTAAATTAACACTGAGTGGGGCTTTTATCCCTAATAAACATTTTGCTTTTAATGTGGATTATAGAGTAGATTTAGGCAAACCTAATTTCGGTGGCGGTGCAGCAGATGTTCAGTTGAATAATTTCTATGAGTCTGCTTACAAGGCTCAGCATGAAGTAAGAATAGGAGGAGAATACAGAATAAATTCTTTCCGAATAAGAGGAGGGTATGCCTTTACAACCAGCCCATTCAAAGATCATACAGAAAAAATGTTTGACAATAATGCGAATGTAGTAAGTGGAAAACTATCCAACTACATCGTAGGAAAAACGCAGGTGATTTCAGGAGGGATAGGATATGATTTCAAACTATTCTACATAGATGCTTCTTATCAGTACAGAACTCATGAACATAGCAATCCGTTCTTTGCAGGGACTTATGTCAATAGAGATAGTAACTCTAGCGTAGGGAACTATAGTGTAAGTGATACCAGCATCGTTTCTAATGCAAAGAACCAAAAAGGACATCTTATCCTTACATTAGG
>CALAEK010000078.1 GCA_937890925.1 uncultured Riemerella sp. | reverse complement strand
CAATGGATTTTCGCGAAAAAACTCCTGAAAATAACACGCATAATTCTAATTGTAGTGGTGATTTTCAATATATCATATGCTTTGTTACAGAAGCCTTTGTCAGTTTTTGGGGGCAACTTTACAGGTGAGGTAATTAATTTATTCTCTCCGTTGGCTTTTTTTATATTGTTATATGTATTTGTTTATTTATGGGCGCTTGATCGGCGTATCAACTACAATCAATATACAAAGGAGGAATTGCCTTCTGTTATTAAAGTCAAAGCAGTGAATGATAGAATTATTCAGGTTTTGTTGCTCGTTTTCTTTTGTGCTTTTTTTGTGGGGATGTTGTTTTGGGAGGCAATACAAGATTTTATGGAGAAACAGAAAGGTGAAAACATTCCTTTTATAGAGTATTTAGGAATAGTTATTTTAACGGCTATTATAGTAGCTTTTGCTTATGATTTTATAAGGAATTATAAGGCTAGTTTCTGCGCTTTAGAAATACGAAATGAGTCACTTTATATTTTTGATAAAGAAATACTTACCGATACTATTCCCTTACATCGTATTCATCATATTCATTTTTTTATGCAAAAACAAGGAAAGTCTACGAGAATACACCCTCGTATGCAGGTCTATACCTCAAAGATAGAGCGAATATTGCACATAAAGTTGAGTATTGATGACTACCATTTACTAAAGACTTTTTTCTCTCGTAAGCGAATAAAAGTAATAGATGAATATAGTTCTAGATCTAAAAAATAGAAGTATAAAGCTTTTTTATGGGAGCATATATGACAATTGCCTAAAAATGCTTATTGCTTTGTAGATGAAAACAATTTTGAGTAATAAATGAAAAAACTTAATATCTAAATCTTATGAATAATAAACCAATTATGGCACAAGAGTGCGAAAACAAGAGTATTGCAATACCTCTTTTTAATAGAAGTTTTTAGCCATAGAAAGTAAAAATCAAATTCATTGACTCAAAAATGATGATTATTAAACTTAAGTAGACAACAGTGACTATTTATTGTACATAAAAGAAAATTGAAATTATGAAAAACACCCTTTGGCTTTATAAAGATTCTTATCAGATAGAGATTATAGATGAAACCAATCTCGATGATAATCAAAAATCCCTTGCTCGTTACCAAGAACGTCAACCTTATGACCGTGAAGTAGGAGACTATGACCAATTGATAGGCATTCAGCTCTATGAAAATGAAGAACCTATGGGTAAAGTATTGCTTGTAGCTGATACTTATAATGTACTCAGTGATAAAGGTATTCTTTTGGACGGTAATAGACTCCTTATCGCTTGTGGTTATGAGGTTTTTTGTATTCTCTTACCCTCCTTAGAACTCATTTGGCATACGCAGGTAGATATGACTACTTGCTTTGAGATAGTCGCCTATCAAGATGATTACATTACCCACGGCGAGGTGGAGATATCACGCCTTAACAAGCAGGGCGAAATCCTTTGGCTGTTCAGTGGCAAGGATATTTTTGTGTCGCCTATAGAGCGTACGCCCGCTTTTACCCTTACTCCAAAGGGAATAGAGCTGGTAGATTTCAATTACGAAAACTATCTGATAGACTATGATGGGAAAATAATTAAATAATTTTTTTATTGTACATTTAAAAAAAAATGTACATTTGCCACAAGATATAATAAACTATCTCTATTGAGTTTATATTTTTAATTTATTAAATAATTTAATATGAAACACTTAAAACACGCGTATTTTGGAGAATTAAATACAGAAGGGCTCGATGATTATGATGTATTGTGGGAAGAAGAAATTCCTTATAAAAACAATGCTATAAGGACAACTTTTTGGTTCTGCGGAGAGGATGATTTGTCTTCAGAAAGGCTGAATTCATTTGAAAAATTCCTAAAAGAATTTGATAAAATCGATGAAAAATCACGTAAGGCACTAAAAAACTACTTGGAAGAAGATGCTGAATATCTTAATTTTCACGTAGAAGAATTGGAAAATATTCCTGAGAATATAGATGATTTCGTTGCAGAAATGCAAATAAAATCGATTGGACTATGGTATTCCATTTATGAGGGGTCAATAGGTGAGGTCATAATTGATTATATGATACGCCCAGAGGAAAGTGATGAAATCCTTGCTGTGAAGTATGACTTAAATGAGGAAATCCTTGCCATTGACTGGGAAAGTTAATTTATAGAGTAGAAGTTTTACAAAGTAAATAACAGGAATTTATTTATATTTGCTAAACAAAAAGAAAATAATTTTAAACAAATAATTTAATATGAAACACTTAAAGCATGCGTATTTTGGAGAATTAAATACGGAAGAGCTAAATGGTTATGATGTATTGTGGGAAAAAGAAATTCCTTATAAAAATACATCTGTTCAAGTAGAATTTTGGTTCTGTGGAGAGGATGATTTGTCCGTAGAAAGGCTGGATTCATTTGAAAAATTTCTAAAAAACTTCGATGCAATGGATGAAAAAGCCCGCAAAGCCTTGAAAACCTATTTAGAGGAGGATTCTGAATACTTGGATTTTCATGCAGAAGAATTGGAGAATATCCCTGAAAATGTAGATAATTTCGTTGCGGAGATGCAGATAGAAACCATTGGACTTTGGTATTCTACTGAAGAGGAAGATGGTGTGGATGTGATGGTTGATTATATGATACGCCCAGAGGAAAGCGATCAAATCCTTGCTGTGAATTTTAGTTTAGATGGGAAAATTGTTGCTATTGACTGGGAAAGTTAATTTATAAATAAAAATCTACAAGGAGGCGGTATAAATAGCCTCCTTTTTTTAAATAAAATGATAGAGCGTATTATAGATTTAGACCATCAGTTGTTGATTTTTATCAATCAGACAGGCAGCACAGAGTGGGATAGTTTTTGGCTTACCATTACGGATGCATGGAACTGGATTCCGTTTTATGTGCTGATTCTTTTTTTGGTGTTTAGATATTTTTCTAAAAGAGAGGTGAAATGGATTTTGATTTGTTTCTCGCTGACCTTTTTGTGCACCGCTTTGATGACCACAGGGACAAAGGAACTGGTGCAGCGGCTTCGTCCCTTGCATAATGAGGAGCTGATACCTTATCTTAGAATCATCACTACGGAAAAAGGATACAGCTTTTTTTCAGGGCATACCAGCAATAGTTTTGCTATCTGCACTTTTCTTTATCTGGTGCTGAGAAGCGTTTTGCGATGGGCGTTTTGGGTTTATCTTTGGGCGGTGCCTTATGCATTCAGCAGGATGTATCTGGCGGTGCATTTCCCTACGGATGTGGCTGTGGGACTGGTAATAGGAGTTAGCACGGCAGTTTTAGTCCATAGGTTTTTTGAGAAGAAAGTCAGTTTTGTTGATTTGGATGATAAATAAAATTTAATACAATATAAAAATTAAACCCAATATGAATTCCAAAAATCCTTTACACAAAGAACTTTTCGCCTTACAGGACAAGGAATACAGGGATTTCACCGCGAAACTCATTCCCAATGTAGACAAAGAAAAAATTATCGGCATTCGCGTTCCTATTTTACGGAAATTTGCCAAAGAATTTTATAAAGATAAACTTGCGGTGGAGGAGTTTCTCAGCGACCTGCCGCACTATTATTATGAAGAAAATCTTCTGCATGGCTTTCTTATTGAGCAGATAAAAGATTTCCAAAGTGCTGTGGAGCATACAGAGGCTTTTCTTCCATTCGTGGATAACTGGGCGGTTTGTGATACATTCTCTCCCAAAATCTTCCAAAAATATCCCAAGGAAGTCTATGAATACATCCTAAAATGGATAAAAAGCCACAAAACCTACACGATAAGATATGCCGTCGGGCTGCTCCTTTCCAATTATCTGGATGAGCATTTCCAAAAAGAGATGCTCCAGCTGGTTTCTGAAGTGAAATCCGAGGAATACTATGTGAATATGATGCTCGCTTGGTATTTCGCAACGGCTCTTGCGAAGCAGTATGAAGCGACTATGCCACTGATAGAAGCCAAGATCTTGCCGCCTTTTGTGCAGAACAAAACCATTCAAAAAGCAAGAGAAAGCAGGAGAATTTCTACTGAAACCAAAGAATATCTACTGAAATTTAAACTATAAAAACATCAAAACCCATATTATCATGAAGAAAATACTTTTATTTATTAGTTTTATGATTTGTTTTCCTTTGTTTGGACAAATTACCATCACGGGAAGAGTTACGGATGAGAACGGCATGCCGTTTCCTAATGTGAAGGTGTCTTCTGACAGCCAGTCTCAAACTTTGACAGATAAAAACGGTTTTTATAAACTGGTAGTAGGGCAGTGGGATGTTGTCTTCTTTGAGGAAGGTCATCACTGCTATCCAGTTGTAGAAAAAACACCTAAACAAGAAGTTAATGTAACGCTGTCTCACCGAGAAAAAGACATTATAGTTTGTCTTACGCCTCCAAAATGCAGAATATTATTTATACTTGATGGAAAACCTGTAAAATTCGAAGATGTACAAAATTTCAAACAAGCACTTAGAAAAGGCGAGTTTAAATACACTTTAGTAAAAAAGGAGGCTTTATCTGTATTTTGTGAGAGCAATGCAGCCATAGCAGCAGCTCAGACAAAGAAATATATCAAGAAAAAGCAAGTTAAAAAGAGAAAATAATTAAAAACTATAAAACGCTGGGTAAAGTTTTGGTTTCGTCCTCTATGGTGTAGTTTAGGGATTTAGCCAATACAAAAATATCCTGCAGGTTGGAAATCAGCTGTTGTCTTCCTTCCTCTTTTAGCTTGGTTTGATTGATGCTTTTTGTCATGTTTTTCTTTGCAGATTCCATGATGTTATTTAGGTCGGCTTTAGAAAACCTATTCACAGCATAATCGTCCATAAAATGGATTTTCACATCGGGATAAATTTTGATTTCAGCTTCAGGGATTTCCTTTATGATTAGTTTTTTATTCGTGGAATCTACTTCCATTTTTAGTTTCTTTAAATCATAAGTCACCTGCGCTTTTGCCGTAGTGTAGAGCACCATTTCTTTGGAAAGAAACTCTATACCTCCAAGTTCAAAGGCAGAACTTTTATGAGTTTGGAAACTAGAAAAGTTCTGCTCTAAGACTATCATTTTATTCATTTTTTCTATCTGGTTGTTAAGGATATAGTAGTCCTTATTGATAACTTCAGCCTCTTTTTCTGTGTTTTTTTGGAAGAAAAAGACCAATAAATAGGCGAATAAAGCACCAAATAGAAAAACGAAAATATTTTTATAAGAATTTTTCAATGCTTACTTGCTTTTGTTTAGGATTTCTAATAAATCATTTTCCAAAGAACCGCTGTTTGGAGATTCTATGATTCTTCCCACTTCTTTGCCATATTTATTTTGGACGATTATAGTAGGCACTCTCTTGATGTTATAAGGAACATCCTCTCCATCAGGAGTTTCTTTTTTTCTGTTTACGGCTACCAGGGTCAGCCTTTGTTCAGGGTATTTCACCGCATCCAAAATTTTCAGCAATCTAGGAACTTCTCTATGTGAGTCTCCACACCAAGTCCCAAAAAAAACAATGATATTATGACTCGTCAAGTTCTTCTTTTGAAGTTCTTTGATGGTCTGCGGGTCGTATTCATAGTTCTTGTATTCCTCCTCATACCACGCATTGAAAGGTTCTTGTTTCAGCTGGTCTCTGGTCTGTCTTCCAAGGAGCATTTTACCATGTTTTTCAGACACAGTGCTTCTATTGTATACTTTTTTCTCATTGAAACAAGCCGTGGCAGACACTACTGCAAGGGCGAACAATGCATATTTAGCTAACTTTTTCATTTTTACAAATTTTTACAAAGGTAAGCAAAAAGATAAAATTTGAAACCAATTTTAGTCCAATAAATTTAATTCAATAACGGGTTTGGCTTTTTCCACTCTTTTTTTAGAATTTTCATTTAAATTTTTCAGGTACAAAATTTTATCCAGACTAGCGTATTTATTGGTCATTTTGGCTAAAGATTCTAGCGCGCTCATATCCTTTATTTCGCTGTTTTTGAAGTCAATAACCACTGTTTTTGGGTCGTTTTTTATATCAAAAATACCTTCAAAAGAAGCCACCGCTCCAAAGAACAAGTCAGAGTTTAAATGATAAATTTTCTCATCACCACTGGTTTCAGTATTTACGCTGAGTTCATTGGCTTTTTGCCAAGTAAAATTCAGCCCAGAGATGATGATTCCTGTCAGCACTGCCACTGCTAAATTATGCGTAATGATGGTAATAGCAGTCACTAAAATGATGATGAAAACATCAGTTTTTGGCATTTTATTTAAAATCTTAAAACTAGACCATTTAAAGGTTAAAAATGCAACCACCATCATTACCCCAGTAAGTGCAGCCATAGGGATTTTCTCGATAATAGGAGCTGCAATGAGGATAATCATAAGAATAGCCAGAGCCGCGATAACCCCAGAAACTCTGCTTCTAGAACCAGCATTGAGATTTACCAGAGTCTGCGCAATCATAGGACAGCCGCCCATCCCTGAAAAAAAGCCATTTAGAATGTTAGAAGCCCCTTGTGCAAGGCTTTCTCTAGAGCCATTTCCTTTGGTTTCCGTGATTTCATCAACGAGATTTAGAGTCAAAAGCCCCTCTGTAAGCCCCACAGCAGCGACTATAGCCCCAGCAGGAAGAATAATCATGAAAGTTTCCCAAGTCAGAGGAATATTTGGAATATGAAATGGCGGAAGAGAGCCGCTGATAGGAGAGATATCGCCCACGGTTTTGGTCTCAATTCCGAAAACTAAAACAATCGTAAATACTACAATAATTGCCATCAATGACGAAGGAACCGCTTTTGATATTTTAGGGAAAAGCCAAGTAATCAATACGGTAAGAGCCACCAGCCCAGCCATTATCATCATCGGTGTTCCTGTGAGCCATTCCATTTGTCCATCAGGTGCAGCAGTTTTGAATTGTTCCAGCTGAGCCGAAAAAATAATCACAGCCAAACCATTTACAAATCCATACATCACCGAACTTGGAACGAGGCGGATGTATTTAGCCCATTTAAAAATTCCCACAATCAGCTGAATAACCCCAGCCATCGCCACTGCAGCAAAGGCATAGTCTAAACCATGAAGTTTTATAAGCCCAATGAGTGTGACCACAGTAGCCCCAGCGCCCCCTGAAATAAGTCCAGGTCTACCGCCAAACATCGCCGCTACCAGTCCAGCGATGAATGCCGCATAAAGCCCAGAAAGAGGCGGAAACCCCGCTAAAATAGCGAAAGAAAGAGACTCTGGAATCATGGTCATAGCCACCGTAAGCCCCGCTAAAATTTCTATTCTCCAATTGATTTTTTGGTCAAGGTTGAAAAATTGTAATATCTTGTTCATGAAATTTATTTTTTAAAGATTTACAAAATTAGATAATCCTATTAGATTAACTAAAAATTAGAAATATGAAATATCTCATTTATTGATTTAAAATCAAATTTTAGGAAGCGATATTAGAAAAATTCAATAAGAAATGTTATCTTTGTGGTTTGTAATAAAGAGTTATGGCAGAATATAAATTGTTATTACCTTCCATGGGAGAAGGTGTGATGGAGGCAACCGTTATAGAATGGCTTTTTAGAGAAGGAGATTTTGTAGCTGAGGATGATAGTGTAGTGGAAATCGCTACGGATAAAGTGGATTCTGATGTTCCCACACCTGTTTCTGGAAAAATCGTTAAGATTTTGGTAGAAAAAGACCAAGTTGCAAAAGTGGGAGAACCTATCGCAATATTAGAAATACAAGGAGAGGAGACAGCAGATGCTCAACCAGAATCTGATAAAAAAGAAGAGGAAAACAAAGAAGAAATAGTAGAAGATAAAGTGGTAGACCTTTTGGAGGAGCCGTTTAAAATCGTGCCTGTTTCTATGCCAGTGAGTATAGAGGGAATGAATCTTTCACCACTAGTAAGGTCTATTATCCAAGAAGAAAATATAACGGAAGAAGAGCTGAAAAGTATCCAAGGAAGAGGGCTGGAAGGCAGAATCACGAAAGAAGATATTTTAGAATTTGTCAGCAATAGAGGAAACGCAAAAACTGCACAGCAGCCAAAAGCAGTAGAATCTAATGCAGCATCAGTTCTGAAACCAGTTCAGGCTTCTGCACCAGCTGTGACAGCTAATGAAGGTGATGAAATTATCCAAATGGATAGAATGAGAAAAATCATCGCTGAAAATATGCTACTCAGCAAACAGATTTCTCCGCATGTGAGTTCGTTTATAGAAACAGATGTTACAAACATCGTAAAATGGAGAGCCAAAAACAAGTCTTCATTTGAGAAGAGAGAAGGAGAGAAACTTACCTACATGCCTATCTTCGTGAGAGCGGTAGTAAAGGCGATTCAGGATTTTCCAATGATAAACATCTCTGTAGATGGAGATAAAATCATCAAAAGAAAAAATATAAATATAGGAATAGCGACAGCATTGCCAGATGGTAACCTTATCGTTCCTGTTATTAAGAATGCTGACCAGCTTAGTCTAAGCGGCTTAGCGAAGGCTATCAATGCTGTAGTGGATAAAGCAAGAAATAAAAAACTTAGTCCGCAGGATATTCAAGGCGCTACCTATACTATTTCTAATATAGGGACATTTGGGAATCTTATGGGAACGCCTATCATTCCACAGCCGCAGGTCGCGATATTGGCCATAGGAGCGATTGTCAAAAAACCAGCAGTTTTAGAAACTCCACAAGGTGATGTGATAGCAATACGACAAAAAATGTTCATGTCTCATTCCTACGACCATAGAGTAGTGGATGGCTCACTTGGAGGATTGTTCTTAAAACGAGTGAATGACTACCTTGAAGAGTTTGACCTACATACAGAAATTTAGTTATAAAATTTATAAATAAAAAAGCGTTCATTTCATTGAACGCTTTTTTGTATCTAGTTTTTTCTTTGTTTGAAGAGCCAATCTCTTACACTTTTGAGTTTATAGGCGTAATCAAAGGAATACATATGTTCTCCTCCTCTCCATGATTGGGCAGATTCAGGAACTACAGTTTTTGGAGTAAATCTTACAAAATTGATATCATAACCTTCTTTTATAAGGGCATTTACTTTAGCATTTTGTTCTTTTATAGGAAGTTGTGCAGAAAATTCTACTTCTCCAAATTTTGCTCCTTCTTTATTTAAAACTTCGCTGAGAGCATTCATTCCCACAGAGGCTTTTGGGTCAGCAGCAGAGATTATGTAAAAGAATTTCTTTTTTGCTAAAGGTGCTAAAATATTAGCATCCCATTGACTACCAACGAATAAAGATGCTGCAAAAACATCAGGATATTTTATATTGAAGTGAAAAGAAATCATTCCTCCCATAGACTGACCTGTCGTATAGAGACGATTTTTGTCAATGCTGTATTCTTTGGTTATTTTTTGGAGTAATCTCATAGCCACATCAGCCTCTTCGCTTACTTGCCATTGGTCATTAGTCACATTTTCAGGTCCATCAAAAGCAGGAACCAATACAAAACTTGGATTGTCTCTTTGAGTTTCATCCATTGCCCATATAAATCCACCATAGCCTTGTTTTAACGGAGACATCGCTCCTTTTCCTGTGGTACTGGCGTCAGCCATAAAAAGAACCAAAGGATAAGATTTTTTGGCATCATAGTTTTTAGGAACAAAGAGATTGTAAGTCATTGTACGCCCTGTGATTTCATCATGAAATTGTAAGGTTTGGAATTTTGGTGCCATGATTTCTCTCAATCTTAAAAGTTCGGTATCATAGCTTTTGTCAGCTCCTCCATAAGAAGTATCCCAAGCCGAAGTTGTTTGGTTTTGAGAATTTGTAACGGTTTTCTGTGTCTCACAGGACATCACTGTCAGGGCAAATAATGCCGAGTAAAAAAGTTTATTCATAATGCTAATATATTTAGTTTGATTATGAAAAAAGGATAAAGTTAAAAATTAAATTAAAATTTTTAGACTTTTAGGAAGGACTTTTACTTTCACAGGCGAGGAAATTTGGTTGTACTCGCCATCTATGTGCCAAGTGTCCGTATCCAGCGAAAATTCCAATTCTGAACAAGTGAAATAAGTCAAGTATTTATCCTGTTTCAGGGTTTTTGCAAACATTCTCAATGCAAATGGAGCAGCATACCAAACAGGGAATTTTTTCACCAAAACCACATCTACCAAGCCATCCGTTACCAGCGCCTGTGGAGCGATATAGGCATTATTCCCAAACTGCCTAGTATTCGCAAGGTTCATCATCAGATATTCACCATTGTAAGATTTATATTTCTCCTCAAAAGTGATATTGATAGGTTTAAACTTAAAAAATGTGCTGATAGAAGTCTTGATATAATTCGCGAAACCACGGCTGGTTTTTTCAAAATTTTTCGCGACTTCGCCATCAAATCCCGCTCCAGAAAGATTGATAGACAGCTTGTTATTGATAGTGAAAGTGTCTATTTCCCTGTATTTTCTGTTTTTAATTTTAGAAAGTAGGGTGTCTATATTTTTAGAAAAATGGTTCTCATTCGCAAAACCATTTCCAGAACCTGCAGGGAATATCCCTAGGATTTTATCCGTGTTGATGAGTTTCTGAGCCACTGTAGATATCGTCCCATCGCCGCCGACAGCCACGAAAATATCCACCTTGTCCATATTATTTTCCATAAAAGAAAAAGTGTCCTCTATTGATTTAGAAATGAGATAAAACGGTTTTTCTACTTTTTTTTCTAAATCATCTACAAAAGGTTTGTATTCTTTTTTCGCAGAGAAAGGATTGATGATAAATGCTACTCGTTCCATTTTTTGATATAAATTAAACTGTCCATGTGATATTTCCGTTCAGAATTTGCTGCATATCTGGCTTGTTTTTTTCCACTTGATTGGTAAAAGTTTCTTCGTAAGAAGCTCTATTTTTTTTATAAAAAACACCGAAAGGGCGTGGAAAATCAGAAAATTCTTCATCAAAATTAAACCTTGCCAAAATCTGGGCTTTCAGGATAGAAGTTTCATCATGTATCCAAAGCTTTGATTCATCAGTATCTTCTGTAATATCAATGATTTTTGGTTCAAAATTTTCTAAAATAATTCCTTTGGATAAATCTTTTCCGAATTTCAAAGGTTTTCCGTTTTCCAGATAGAGATTTGCCTCTTCTTTGGTGGCTTTATTGGTAAATTCATCAAAAACTCCATCGTTGAAAATTACACAATTTTGGTAAATTTCTACAAAAGAAGTTCCTTTATGTTTCTGTGCTTCCAGAAGCACCTCTCGAAGGCTTTTCGGCTCTCTGTCCAGCGTTCGCGAAACAAATGTAGCTCCGCTCCCTAAGGCAAGACTCAGCGGATTAAAAGGCTGGTCTATCACCCCAAAAGGCGAAGATTTAGTTTTTAGACCAAGCTGGGAAGTTGGTGAAAATTGCCCTTTGGTCAGCCCATAGATTTCATTATTGAAAAGAAGGATATTCACATCTAAATTCCTCCTCATCAGGTGTATAAAGTGATTTCCACCGATGCTCAGCCCATCGCCGTCTCCTGTGATGATCCATACATTCAGCTCAGGGTTAGCCAGTTTGATTCCCGTAGCCACCGCAGGTGCGCGCCCATGGATGCTATGGATACCGTAGGTGTTCATATAGTAAGGAAACCGCGATGAACAACCGATTCCTGACACGAAAACCATATTTTCTCTCTTGATGCCGATTTCTGGGAGAATGCTCTGAACCTGCTTTAAAATAGAATAATCACCACAGCCAGGGCACCATTTTACCTCTTGGTCTGATGCGAAATCTTTTGCGGTGTAAGTTTGGATTTCTTCCTGCATAATTTTATCCATGTAAGTGTTTCCAAATCACATCTTTAAGCTCCATAAGCCCCTCCTGCGTAACTCCAGAGAAGAACAAAGGTTTGTATTTTTCTGGAAATTCTGCTGAAATTTCGGTCTTTAATTCATCATCCAAAAGGTCTGATTTTGAAACAGATACGATGAAATCTTTATCTAAAAGTTCTGGATTGTATTCTTTTAATTCGTTTTCCAAAATTTTAAACTCTTCATAATGATTTTTGGAATCTGCTGGGATAAGGAATAAAAGAATGGAATTTCGCTCAATATGTCTTAAAAACCTGTGTCCTAGCCCTCTTCCTTCTGCTGCACCTTCTATAATCCCTGGGATATCCGCCATTACAAAGGATTTGTAATTTCTGTATTCTACAATTCCCAAATTGGGTGTCAGTGTAGTGAAGGCATAATCTGCAATTTTTGGTTTTGCTGCCGAAACCACGGATAAAAGCGTAGATTTACCAGCATTAGGAAAGCCCACCAAACCTACATCTGCAAGGACTTTCAGCTCAAAGATGATGTAGCCTTCTTCCCCAGGAAGTCCAGGCTGTGCATAGCGAGGAGTCTGATTGGTAGCAGATTTAAAATGCTCATTCCCAAGACCTCCTTTTCCGCCTTTCATCAGGATGATTTCCTGTCCGTGTTCTAATATTTCGCCTAATATTTCGCCGTTTTCATTTCGCGCAACTGTTCCCACAGGCACCTCGATATAGACATCCTCGCCGAAACGCCCAGTGAGCTGGTTTTTGCCCCCTGGCTGTCCGTTTTCTGCCTTTATGTGGCGGGTATACCGAAGCGGAAGAAGTGTCCATTCCTGCGCATTTCCTTTCATGATGACATGTCCTCCACGCCCTCCATCGCCGCCATCAGGACCGCCTTTTGCTATATATTTTTCTCTTCTAAGATGAGCCGAACCTGCACCACCATGCCCCGACTGGCAGTGGATTTTAACATAATCTACAAAATTTGACATAGATATTTTTTTGAAATGTTTTAGGTTTGAAAATTTTTCAAACCGACTGCAAAGATAAAAATTAAATTGATAAACTTCTGAAAATAGGCAATATAATAAAGGCTTCCAATTTTTGTTGAAAGCCTTTATTTAGATTATTTGATTTTTTCTACTTCTGCGTAGAGTTTTTCTGCGATTTCTGCAATTTCTCCTACGCCGTTCACTTCTACATATTTGCCTTGTTTTTTGTAAAGTTCAGCTACTTCGGCAGTTTTAGTGTAGTATTCTTTTATTCGGTTTCGGATGATGTTTTCATCGGCATCATCGCTTCTACCACTGGTTTTACCGCGTTCCAAAAGTCTTTTTACCAAGATTTCATCTTCTACAACGAGGGAAAGACAAATGTCAATCTGGTCGTTCAGTACATCTTTTACGATTCCTTCCAAAGCTTCGGTCTGGAAGGCCGTTCTTGGAAAACCATCGAAGATAAACCCTTGAGCATCAGTTGTTTTTTTAAGTTCATCGATAAGCATATTGATGGTAACTTGGTCTGGAACAAGTTCTCCTTTGTCCATATAAGATTTGGCTAATTTACCAAGTTCAGTTTCATTCTTAATATTATGTCTGAAAAGGTCTCCTGTGGAGATTTGTTTCAAGTTGAATTTCTGTATTAAATTCTGAGCCTGAGTGCCTTTACCACTTCCTGGAGGCCCAAAGAGTACGATATTTATCATTTTATGAAGAGTTATTATTTTTTAGTGGTTGATTCTTCCTTCTTCGAGCTGGTAGAGGTCTGGAAGGTTTCTTCCTAGCTCATCATAGTCTAATCCGTAGCCAAGCACGAATTTATTAGGAATTTCTTTTGCTACATAATCAATCGTGAAATTTTTCTTGAAAACTTCTGGTTTTAACAGTAGAGAAGCTACTTTTAGGGATTTTGGACGGTGTGTGTTTTTGAAATATTCCAAAAGACTTTCTATCGTATTTCCTGTATCTACGATGTCCTCCATCAAGATAATGTGTCTGCCCTCTACATCTTTGGTTAAATCCATTTTTTTATAAACGATTCCCGTAGACTGAAGCCCACCATTGTAAGAACTTACCTGTAAAAAGGCTACCTCGCATCTTCCTGGGTAATATTTCATAAAATCTGAAAAAAACATAAAAACGCCGTTCAGAACTCCGATAAACACAGGAACTTCATCCTTGTAGTCTTCGTAAACCTTTTCTGCAAGGTCTTTTATCGCTTTCTGCAATTCCTCATTGGTGAGATAAGGAACGAAATGTTTGTCATGAATTGTAATACTGCTCATATCTTTCCAAAATGCAAAAATAAGAATTTTATTGTTTGTATATGTTATAAATCAAGATTAAATTTTGACAAATCAACTTTACTGCATTAAATGAAAAGAATATTTGTTTTAGAAAAAATTATAAATTAAATTTGTCACATTACAATAAAAACAAATAATTATGTCAACTTATGTAGTTGTTGGTCTTCAGTACGGAGACGAAGGAAAAGGAAAGATTACGGATGTTCTTTCCGCAAAATCTGATTATGTAGTCCGCTATCAGGGTGGGAATAATGCTGGACACACGGTGTATGTGGGAGATGAGAAATTCGTTCTTCATCTACTGCCCTCTGGAGTTCTCCAATGCAAAGGGAAATGCATTATCGCAAATGGAGTGGTGGTAGACCCGAAAGCCTTTATCTCAGAGGTAGAAAAATTAGAGGAAAAAGGCGGAAGAACTGATCATATATTCATCAGCCGAAGAGCGCATGTTATCATGCCTTATCATATCCTTCTGGATACTTATAGAGAGGAAGAACAGGGCGGAACGCAGATTGGTACAACTAAGAAAGGTATCGGCCCTTGCTACGAAGACAAAATCGCACGAGTGGGCATCAGGATGATAGACCTTCTGAATCCTGAGGTTTTGAGAGAAAAAATAGAGAAAAATCTTAAAATAAAGAATGCTTTATTTGAGAAATATTTTGAAAAACCTACGCTTAGTTTTGATGAAATTTACAATGAATTTTTAGCCATTGGTCAAAAGCTAAAAGACCGAATCATCGACACGGAAATAGAAATCAACGAAGCCATAAAAGACGGCAAAAATATCCTTTTCGAAGGGGCACAGGCGCTGATGCTGGATATTGACTTTGGGACATATCCTTATGTGACTTCTTCATCGCCTTCCACAGGGGGAGTTTGTAGCGGTGCGGGAGTTCCTCCTACGGCTCTGCAAAACCTTATAGGAGTTGCCAAAGCCTACACTACAAGGGTAGGGAATGGTCCTTTTCCTACGGAACTAAATGATGATTTAGGAGAAAAAATAAGACAAATAGGGCATGAATTTGGGGCGACAACGGGCAGACCGAGAAGGACAGGCTGGCTGGATTTGGTTTCGCTGAAACATGCTTGTATGATTAACGGAATTAACAATCTGGTAATCACTAAACTAGATGTTCTTACAGGGATAGATACTCTGAAAATAGCTACAAAATACCGTACAGAAGACGGGAAAATCATAGATTATTTCACTTCTTCTACTACTAAACTCTATGATTATGAGCCTATTTACGAAGAACTAAAAGGCTGGGAAGAAGACATCACAAAGGTGAGATGCTATGAGGAACTTCCAGAGAATGCAAAAAAATACATAGAATTTATAGAACAGTATCTGGGTATCAATGTTTATTTGGTATCTGTGGGGCCAGAGCGTTCGCAGAATATTATAAGAAAAGAAATTTTTTAGAAAATGTTTTCAAAGAAAAGTGTACTTATTTATATTATCATTGGTTGGCTCTTATATGTGGTAGGCCTTCTTTCTTCTTTTCCAAATTTATTAGATTTTGAAAGAAACAAGTCAGTAAAAATAGATACGGCAAGAAATGTCATAGAGTATTCTATGATGTTTTTATCGTTTCTATATTTTTGCGTACTATTTTTAAGAAAAAACAAATTTTTAAGGAGCATAGCTTATTTATTATTACTTTTATTGAGTCTTAATTTCATGCTTTCTGCTTCTTGTTTTTTTATTTATAAAGAAGGGTTTAATGTAGGGATGACACTCAGTGTTTTGGAGACTAATGTTTCTGAAAGTTTGAGTATGATTAAGACATTGGTTTTACCAATTATTGCTACAATCATCTTTTACATTATTTTGCTGCTTATCTTTATAGGTGGAAGTAAGGTTATAGATAAGAGCTTTACAAAAAATAAATTTTTGATTGCTTTTTCTTTTGTATGGATTGTTTTCCCATTTTTATTTTTTATTAAGCATAAATATATAAGTAATAAAGGTGGTGGTTTTATGGTAAAAAATGTAATGTACCATTTTTCGGATTTTGTTGCTGCACAAGTATTAAGAGAAGATATAGAAAAGACAATAAATACGAAGGTTAATTACAATTTAATAACCACAGGAGAACAACCTATAGAAAATATTGTAGTTTTGATAGGAGAATCTGTAAGGAAGCAAAATATGTCTCTGTATGGCTACCAGAGAGAAACTACCCCTATCGAAGTTGCAGAGATAAATAATATGCTACTTTATCAGAATGCATATTCTCCAGCAGCTATTACTAATATGTCTGTTCCTATAGTTTTGAGTAACATTGATATTGATAATTATCAAAAGGAATTAAAAAAACTTGGTGATAATATTGTAAATGCTGCTAACCACTCGGGTTATAATACTTTCTGGTACAGCACACAAGGAGGAGCTCATGGAATTACAGCCATTGCTACCTATTCTAAAAATAAAAAATTCCTCAATGGATATGATGAAGCTGTTATTCCTTATTTAAAAGAAGCCTTAAAAGACACTTCTCCTAAAAAACTGATTGTTCTCCATATCAATGGAAGTCATCCTTATGCATGTGATAAATATCCTCCTAAAGAAGCCGTATGGGAGGGAGGCATAGACGAATGCTATGATAATTCTATAAGATACACAGATAAGATTATTGGGCAAATTTTTGAGCTGCTTAAGGATAAAAACTCTGTTTTAGTTTATTTTTCTGACCATGGACAGATTAAAGAAAACGAGGTTTACAAGCATGGTGATTATAGAGAAGCTGTGCAAGTGCCTTATTTTGTGTGGTTCTCTCCATCTATAAAAACAGATAAAAAAGGACAAAAAATAGAGGAACCAACTTCCATTACCACAGTTTATTCTAAAGTTTTAGAACTAATGGGAACAAAGAACCCTAAAACAGTGGACAACACAGGAAAATATTTAAGATTAGACTTAAATACGATGAAATATGATGATTTGAAATAAATTTTAATTAAATTTGACAAAAAATTATTCCAATGCAAGATATTATTTTTGAACTAATTGAAAAAGAAAGACAAAGACAAACGAATGGTATAGAGCTTATCGCTTCTGAAAATTTCGTTTCTGATGATGTTATGAAAGCTATGGGCAGCGTTCTTACGAACAAATACGCAGAAGGCTACCCAGGGCGAAGATATTACGGCGGCTGTGAAGTGGTGGATGAAGTGGAACAACTTGCCATAGATAGAGCAAAACAGCTTTTCGGAGTGGACTATGTGAATGTTCAGCCGCACTCTGGTTCTCAGGCAAATGCAGCAGTATATTTGGCTGTGTTGAAGCCTGGTGACACAGTTCTGGGAATGGACTTATCTATGGGTGGACACCTTACGCATGGTTCGCATGTTAATTTCTCTGGAATCAACTTTAGACCTGTATTTTACGGTGTTGAGAGAGAGTCAGGGAGAATAGACTATGAGCAAATGAGACAAGTTGCCCTAAAAGAAACCCCAAAAATGATAATCGCTGGATTTTCAGCTTATTCCAGAGATTTGGACTATGCTAAATTCCGTGAAGTAGCAGATGAAGTAGGGGCTACGCTTTGGGCAGATATCGCTCACCCAGCAGGGCTTATCGCTAAAAAGTTATTAAATTCGCCTTTTGAGCATTGTCATATCGTTACTACAACGACTCACAAGACTCTGAGAGGGCCGAGAGGAGGAATGATTATGCTTGGAAAAGACTATGAAAATCCATATGGACACAAGACACCAAAAGGAGAAACTAAAATGATGAGTGCTGTGCTAGATGGCGCTGTATTCCCAGGAATTCAGGGAGGGCCGCTGGAGCATGTAATCGCTGGTAAAGCGGTGGCTTATGGCGAGGCTCTTGACCAAAAATTTGAGGTGTATGCTAAACAAGTTATTGCAAATTCCCAAGCATTGGCTAAAGCTATGATAGACAGAGGTTTTGACATTGTAAGTGGTGGAACGGATAACCACCTGATGCTCATTGACCTAAGAAATAAGGGTGTAAACGGAAAAGAAACCGAAAAAGCCTTAGTAAAAGCGGATATCACTTGTAACAAAAATATGGTTCCATATGATGACAAATCCCCGTTTATCACTTCGGGGATTAGATTAGGAACTGCTGCGGTGACGACTCGTGGACTGAAAGAAGCTGATATGCCAGTTATCGCGGATTTGATAGATGAAGTTGTAAAGAACATCAATGATGAAAAAGTCCTAGATGCAGTAAAAGTCAAAGTAAATGACCTGATGAAGGGAAGAGCATTGTTTAATGCATAAAATCATTTTTAATCATCATTAAAATTTTAATTTTGCCAAGGTTTTATAGCTTTGGCAAAGTTTTTAAGTAGATATGGAAGAAAAAAGAAAATCATACACTTTTGAGGAGATTAAACAAAAACTGGTGAATTACTGCATTTATCAAGACCGCTGCCATCAGGAAGTGGAACAAAAAATGCAGGATTTTCTACTGATTCCAGAGGCTAAAGATGAAATAATGCTTTATCTAATCAATGAAAATTACCTCAATGAAGAGCGATTTGCCAGAAGCTACATCAGAGGGAAATTTTACCTGAAAAACTGGGGCAGGATAAAGATAAAAAATCACCTAAAATTCAAAGGAATTTCCGAAAAACTCATTAATAAATGCATGGATGAGATAGATGAAGCCGATTATCAAAAGACCATAGAAAAGCTGTATAATGCCTATTTCTCCGAGCAGAAAGGTTTAAAAAACTATCAAAAAACCATGAAAACCGTGCGCTATCTCATATCAAAAGGTTATGAGTATGAGCTGATTAGGGAAGTGGTGCAGGAATAAGATTTTATATAAAAACCCAGCCTTTTTGAGGGCTGGGTTTTGGATTTAATTATTTCAAAGATTTTACTTTGTTGAGATGCCATTTAAGCCTTTCAAAAGAGCCATTGTCTAGTGCTCTTTGCCCTGTAAGCATACCAGAGAAAAACACAATAATGTTCTTAAAATCAGGATTATTAATGATTCTATAAGTGCCTATAGTGTCATCAAACTCAAGTTCAAAATTCATTATATCACTTTTAAATAAATCTCTTGCAAAAGTATCGCAGACTACGATAATTTCAGGATTTATTTTTTTGACGATTTCTTTTGAAATTTCCAATTGTTGTTTGATAAAGTCAGGCTCTTTATTGTAAAAATCTTTTACACTTTGATGTTTAGTTTCTCTAATATACAAGAGGTCAAGAAAAGTCCAATCGTTTTTGTTTTCTACAAGAAGAGGAAATTTTTGGAAATAAGGGTGGTTGTTATTAGTTGCATCAAAACTTTTATAATATTCTTCTTTTTTTGCTCGCCTTTCATTAAAGGAAGGATTTAATCCTATAAACAATACTTTTCTTCCTGTGTGGAACTGCGAATAAACATATTTTCTGTTGATAATTTCTTGTAGTTCAGGGTCTTGGGATTTGTGACTCTCGAATAAGTTTTTGATTTTTTCTTCGTAAATTTTATACATAATTCTATAATTTTTAATTGTAATATTCTATTTCAGATCGTTGCACACCTATGAGTTCTCCATTTACGCAGGTTGTTTGTTGTATCATATTTCCATATTCATCATAAACCTGCTTGATATTGAAAATATCTGTTTTTGAGCCATTTTCATCATATTCTTGGAAAACCACATCAGTGATGTTTCCATTGGTGTATTTTATATTTGTTGTCTTTGTTAGTGCATCATTATTGAAATTTTCTTTGTATTCACTGATGATTTCTTTTTTGTCATTGTATTTATACTTGCATATTTCTTTTGTAGTATGATGTTTTGAGTATTCTATTATTTCTACCTTGTTATGTTGGTCATCGTATTTTATAGTCCTTTTCGTTTCACCAAGGTCATAGTCATTAGAAGTATCACGCTCTCGAAAAGAAATACTATGAGATTCCTCTATCATATTATTGTTTTCATCATATTTGGCGCAAATTTTATGATGTACGAATTCTATCATTTCATCCAAAATCTCTCCACATTCATTAGAATACTCATATATGGAGCATTCTGTCTTATTTCCTCGTTCATCGTATTGATACGAAACTTTTTTTGGATAAATATTTTCTTTATCACAAGCATTCTCTTCTACAAGTTTCCCTTTGTCATTATAGGAATATATTTTTTTATAAGTGTATTTATCTGTCAAAGGATGTTGGGAATCTCCATTTCTTTGATACTTTTCAATTAGTTTTCCTTCTTTGTCATAGATATAGCTTGTTGTTTCTATGATGTATTCACTTTGGTCATCAGACCATTTTCTATGTTTTTCTTCCAAAATATTTCCATTTTGGTCATAGTGGGTGGTGTGGTCATCGGTCAAAATTTCTAAAACTTCTCCATTTTCTGTTTCTACTATAAAATCCTTTTTGCAGATGGATTTTATATTCTTAATCTTGTCGTTTTTATTCATAAATTAGATTAATTCAGTTTTGTTATTATGAAATTACCTGGTGATCTGTAAGATTGAGCAGTTTGATTAAATCCAAGTCTTTTTATTTCTTCTTCAATGTCTAACATATTGGGAGCATGAAGGTTTCCTTTTGATAAAACAATAAATTCATAGCCATTAGGCATATTTCCATATTGTCTAGGAGCTTTTAATTTGTAGCGGAACATATTTTAGTAGTATTTTAAGGTTAAATATTCAGTAATATGTTTATTTGAAAATTGCTTTAGGTGCTCCTTGTTTTATCCATTTAGATTGAGAACCAAGCCACCAAACATCGGTTGAGAAAAAGCCTGCTTCTATTACTTTCCATTGACCATTAGTTTTTTTAAGAAAAGCCTCTCCATGGCAGCAATCCATCCAGTCTTCTTCCATTTGTATTTTTTTACCATCTTTTCTGAAAATTTCTGTTTCTATCCATGCATAACCATTGGAAGAGATATTGAATTTATAAGGTTTAAAGATGAATTCCTGTTTTGTTTGTTTTTTGCCTTCTTTTCTTACAGCATCTAATATTTTTTCTCTTTCTACTTTGTTGTTCGTTGTTTTATTTATATAACTTACCACACTCTGTGCAAAAGAAAAACTTGCCATAAATAGTCCTGTAATAATTGCGATTTTTTTCATAATTCTATATATTTAAAAACATTTATCTTTTCTAAAAATATCATATTCTTGTTGATTTCCCATTTCAGCTATAACCTCAAAATAAAATTGCTTTTTATCTTTTCTTGTGTAGGTTACATCTAGTCCATGGCTCCCTGCATTGCTAAATTCATAAGTGCCGTTTCTCTTACCATTGATGATTTCATCATAAGTTTTTAACACGATGGGCATACGATATGAGTTATCAATAATTTTTTTCTTAAACTTCAGTGAAATTTCTTGTGATTGCCCTAAATATTTTACAGAAATAGGATTTTCATTTTTGTCAAATTTTACACTGATTTGTAATGTAGGGTCTTTGTCATTTTTGAAACACGCATACTTTTGTGAAAAAACCATACTGCTTAATGATAGAGCAAGGATAAAATAAATTTTGTTCATTATAATTGTTGTTTAATTCTAGATTACAAATTTAGCCTCCAAGTAAATTGAATTTTTGCCCAATTTTGCCCAAATTGAACAAACTATTTTTATCTTTGCTTTTATAAAATGTAATTTTACGACATGCAGGAGGAAATAGACAGACTAAAAGAAGATTTTAAAAAGGTGTATTACTCTGAAATACAGACTGTAAAAGATATTGGAGAGTTAGCCAAAAAAATAAATATTGGTAACAGTACGCTTCGTAGATTTTTAGGAAAAATGAAGGTAGAAAGTAAATTTAGTTCTGCAACCTTAAATCTTATTTGTAAGCATATGGGATACAGTAGCTTCGAAGACTACTGCAGACCTAAGAATATTTCACTTTTGGAGTTGGATGCTTTGGCAGTTTTTTATGATTCTGTCAAAGACAAAAATATTTTGACAAGTGAGAGGAGGTACAATGATGTGAACTATCAATATGCCAAAAAAATCTTAGAAACCAATGAAAACACCAAAAAATTTATCGAAAAATTTGCGACCAATAAGGTAGCACTGGAATACACTCTGGCGTGGCATCCTCACTATGGTAAGATTACAGATCCTGAATATCAGGAGATTCTGATCAACTTGGGAGAGGTGACAGGTATTTCCCATATCAAGGTTTTTGCGCCGTCTTTTGGGCTGTTTGGGAAGTTCGTTTCAGAAAATTTTGATGACAAAAAAGAAATCGAGAAACAGCTGAAACTTATTGATAAACAGTTGGTTCAGATGAGAAAGGATTTCAAATGGTTTTTTGTTTATCCAGAGTTTAGGGCAGCGGCAGCGAGGGTTCTATATTATTTTCATTATAATGATCATCAAAATTTAGAGAAAGAAATTCAGACCCAATATTCTAATTTTAGGAAAAAGACCATAAATGGAGATAGAATTTTTTTTGCGAGTTATTTTGCTGATTGTCTTAATCTTATCGGGCGGTACAGCGAAGCGAAAGAGTTCATTTCCGAAATCAGTAAGGAGGATTACGAAGAATTTAAGAAAGAATACCATTGTAAGAGGGACAAATATCTATTCTGTATCGTGAAGGGCATCACGCTTTTTCATCTTGGCGAAAAGAAGGAGAGCGAGAAGCTTTTTCAGGAAGTTTCAAATGTCACTTTCATGGAATTTCCTTTTGATATCAGGGATTATCTGGCACTGCAATATTATCTTTTGGGAAAACTCCTATATCCCAAAAAAACGAAGTTTTCAGATGGTTTTAACTCCAAAATCAAGGAAATGAAATTTACTTATTTTAATAGATTTAACTGATGCTTTCTTTATTTTTGATAATTTTGGGACATATGGCCTACGGCGTTACCAACGGCCTGTGGAAAGGCCCGAGAGATAGAGTAGGGACGCTTCCGCTGATTTTGATGAGGAGTTTTGGCTGCTGTGTGATTTTCTTTATTTCTCATCTGTTATTTGCTTATTTTCAGGTACTTCCAGCGAAAGAGTTTTCCAGCCAAGATATTTTTTACACTATACTAATTTGTATGGTCAATTATTTTGGGTTGTTTTTTTATTTAAAATCCCTAAAACACACTTATGTTTCCAATGTTATCGGTTTTGGAAAAATGGGACTGATTATAGGTATTTTGATAGGTGTCTTTTTTTATGGCGAAAGCATCAGTATGATAAAAGGAGTAGCTTGTACAGCTATTTTGCTGGCTGTTACGCTCATAGAGAAAAGCATAAAAATAGAAAAAACGCCCATTTCTAAAGGGTTAGTTTATTCCATTTTGTCCAGATTGTTTTGGTCTACGGGATTACTATTCGTGCCGTTTATAGAGAAAATAGGAATTTTGCTTTTTTGCACTATTTTGGAAGCTGTGGTGTTCTCTATGTCGCTGATTTTGTTTTTGTTCCAAAAAGATAAAAGCTGGAAGGGAATGGATACCAAAACCCGAAACGAAATCTTTTTCTTGATAATTTTGGGGACAATAGGGACTTTTTGCCTTAATTTTGCCATTACTAAAACAAGCATTATTGTTTTTGCATTCATGGGGCTGATAGAGCCTATTATCGGGATATTAGTTTCCATATTTTACCACAAAGAGAAAATAAACAAGTTGCAGTTTGTAGGACTTGCTTTAGGGCTGATTTCTTCTTTTGTTCTTTCCTTTTTATAGATTATCTTTGTCAAATATAATTTTAGATGCTGCCAAAAGAAAAATTACCTCAGATTTTTGAATATCTTAAACAATTTCTCACCGAAGAGCGCCTGCGAAAAATAGAGCATTTCTCTGAGCGAAGTTCGGATTTTGTTCTGCCTGTCATTGGCGATGTTTATCAGTTTCGGAATGCTGCTGCCATTGTCCGTTCGGTGGAGGCATGCGGGTTTCACAAGGTGGTAGCTCTGGAGGAAGAAAATGTTTTTGAGCCAAACCTGAGGGTGACCAAAGGAGCGGACACTTGGGTAGAAGTGGAAAAAATGCCCAATACGCTGGAATCTTTACAGAAAATCAAAAACCGAGGTTATAAGATTCTGGCAGTTTCGCCCGAAAAAAATGCAGTGATGCTCCCAGATTATCAAATAAAATCGCCCATAGCCCTTGTTTTTGGAACGGAGAAAGAGGGCGTTTCCGATGAGTTTTTGGATTTCGCAGATGAAACTCTGGCTATTCCTATGTATGGCTTTACGGAGAGTTTCAATGTTTCTGTGGCGGCGGCGATTTGTATGTATGATTTCAAACAAAAATTGCTGAAATCAGATATAGATTATTTCCTGAAAGATGAAAAACTGCTCAGAACTAAAATCCGCTGGGCGGTCAATTCCATCCGCAGCGGACAGGAAATTTTGGATAAATATATGAATGAAAATTAGGATTTCTGAGCAACTTCTGAGAATTAAATTTCTTTGCCAATGAGCCAATGGTATATGGCGTTACGATCGCTATCTACTTCCATATAGGAGGCTATCAGCTGACCGTTGTGGTAGTGGAGTTCGT
>CALAEK010000077.1 GCA_937890925.1 uncultured Riemerella sp. | reverse complement strand
TCAGCTAGAGTGGTTCCTGTAACCAGCCCTACATATCCTGTTCCTACAATTGCAATATTCATTTAGTATAAAAATCTTTTCAATCTACAAAGGTAATATTTTTTAGTGAAATAAAATCTTTTCAGCGATAATTTGCTATAAATGAATAATTTTCTTAAATTTGCAGACGGATTTACGGGAATAATGATGGAAAGGCTTCAAAGGAAGGCCTTTTTTATATATCCTGAAATAAGCAGAAATATGGATTTTAAGACAAGGGTAGAAGAGCTGATACAGGCATTTTTAGAGGAAAGAAAAGATATTTATTTGGTTGATTTGAAGATATCTGCGGGAAATGATGTGGTGGTTATTTTGGATGGAGATGAGTCGCTTTCTATTCAGGATTGTTTAGATGCCAGCAGAGCAATAGAGTTTAATCTGGATAGAGAAGAAGTGGATTTTTCTCTTCAGGTGATGAGTGCAGGACTTAGCGAGCCTCTCAAATTACCAAGACAATACAAGAAGAATGTAGGAAGGGAGCTTGAAGTTACCACAGAGGAAGGAGAAGTGATTAAGGGAGAACTGCTGGAAGCTGATGAAGAAAAAATAGTTTTGGTGCTGAGGTATAGAAGACCAAAACTCGTAGGAAAAGGAAAAGAAGATGTGGAGGAACAAAGGGAAATCCCTTACCAAAACATAAAGAGAGCAATGATAGTAATTAAGTTTTAAAAATTTTAGTCAAAGTAAAAAAATATGGATAATTTAGCATTAATCGAATCTTTTGGTGATTTTAAAGATGAAAAAGGGATCAGTAAGATAGATTTGATGGCGATTATAGAAGATTCGCTAAAAACCTTGCTGAAAAAAAGATACGATTCTGATGACCATTTTGATGTAATTGTAAACCCTGACAAGGGAGATTTTCAGATATTTTTGAATAAAAAAATCGTTGAAGACCAGATGTCAGAAGATGACGATTTGGAAATAGAAATATCTGAAGCGAAAAAAATAGACCCTACATTCGAGGTGGGAGAGGAATTTACCCAAGAAATCCCATTGGCACAATTAGGGCGAAGAAATATCTTGACATTGAAGCAGATTTTGGCAACAAAATTACAAGAGCATAATAATGCTGCAATGTATGAAATGTTCAAGGATAGAATAGGTGAAGTGATTGTAGGAGAGGTGCACCACATCCGTGGTAAGCAGGTTATCATCTTGGATGATGAAGGGAATGAATACATTTTACCAAAAGAAAACCAGATTCCTACGGATTTCTTCAAGAAAGGAGAAAGCGTCAGAGCGGTGATTGAGAAAGTTGATTTTAAAGGTTCTAAACCTCAGATTATCGTTTCAAGAACGGCGCCTAAGTTTTTGGAAAAACTTTTAGAATTAGAAATTCCAGAAATATTGGATGGAACCATCATCTTGAAAAAAGCGGTAAGAATCCCAGGTGAAAAAGCGAAAATCGCTGTAGATGCCTTGGACGAAAGAATAGACCCTGTGGGCGCTTGTGTAGGCGTGAAAGGTTCTAGAATTCATGGAGTGGTGAGAGAGCTTAGAAATGAAAACATTGATGTAATCCAGTGGTCTAAAAACCCAGAAGTATTGGTAAAAAGAGCATTGGGAGGTGTGGAAATCAACAAGGTGGAAATCAATGAAGAAGACCACTATGCACTAGTATACGCTCCAGTGGAAGAGATTTCAAAAATCATCGGAAAACAAGGGCAGAATATCAAACTGGCTTCTTGGCTTACAGATTATGAAATAGATGTGTATAGAGAAAAACAAGAAGATGATGATGTAGAGCTGAAAGAGTTTGATGATGAAATCGAGCAGTGGATTATAGATGAATTTACAAAAGTAGGGCTGGATACAGCGAGAAGTGTCCTAGACAAGGATACAGATGTATTGCTAAACTTAGTAGATTTAGAAGAAGAGACAATAGAAGAGGTTAAGAAAATCTTGAGAGAAGAATTGGAATAAATCTTCTTTGTCTAAAATATAATAGAATAAACAAAAAAACAAAGTATTCAGCTTTTGCTGAACAAAAAGTAAAAATATGCCAAAAATCAGATTAAATAAAGCAGCAAAGGAACTTAATATTTCCATTCCAAGGGCAGTAGAGTTTTTGCAGAGTAAAGGGTTTGAGATTGATAGCAATCCCAATGTGTTGTTGGAAGCAGAGGCTTTCTCCGCATTAGAGCAGGAATTTGCAGCTGATAAGAAGCAGAAAGAGGCTTCACAGGAGGTGGTGATTTCTAAAGTTCCAGAGGTGAAATTAGAAACAGAAGAACCAAAAGCTCCTGAAGTGATTAAGGCTCAAGCTCCTAAAACAAAGATTATAGGCAAAATAGATCTGGAGGCGAAGCCTAAAAAGGAAAAAGGAGCGGAAGCAGCTTCTCCAAAAGAAGTTGTGAAAGAGGAAGTAGTAGCTCCTAAACCAGAAATTATAAAAGAGAAAAAATCTGAACCTAAGGCTGAGCCAAAACCAAAAGCAGAGCCTAAGGCAGAGGCAAAACCTGTTGTGGATACTGAAGAATCTTCCGAACCAGAGAAGATAGAAACTAAATATCAAAAACTAGACGGACCAAAAATCCTTCAGAACGAAAAAATAGACTTGTCTCAGTTTGAAACAAAACCAAAACCTTCAGACAAGAAGAAACAAAGAAAAAGAATCCAAAAACCTGCTGGAGAGGATGTTAAACCAGCTAATAACAAAGCGGGAGCGGATAAAAAATTTGCTAAAGATAAGCCACAAGGAGGAAACCGTGATAAAGGAGGCAAAAAAGGAGGAAAGAGAGAACGCGTAATGCCTGTGGAGCTTACAGATGAGCAGGTAAAAAATCAAATCAAAGAAACTTTGGAAAAACTTACTAACAAAGGAGGTAAGTCCAAAGGAGCTAAGCATAGAAAAGAAAAAAGAAATTTCCGTAGAGAGCAAGATGAGCTTCAGCAGGAATTAGAAGCTCAAGATAGGACTCTGAAAGTTACCGAGTTCATCACAGTGAACGAGCTTGCGGCTCTTATGGATGTGAGTCCTACAGAGGTTATTTCAGCATGTTTCTCACTTGGGGTAATGGTAACCATGAACCAAAGATTGGAAGCTGATATTCTGACATTGGTAGCAGATGAATTTGGATATAAGATAGAATTCTCTGATGCTGATTTGGAAGAAAACTCAGAAGAGGAAGCTGAAGACAGTGAAGAAGATTTATTACCAAGAGCACCTATTGTTACTGTAATGGGGCATGTGGACCATGGTAAGACATCATTGCTGGACTACATCAGAAAAACGAATGTTATCGCTGGTGAGTCGGGAGGAATTACTCAGCATATCGGGGCGTACAGCGTACAGCTGGAGAATGGCAGACACATTACTTTCTTGGATACTCCTGGGCACGAGGCGTTTACAGCGATGAGAGCCAGAGGAGCGCAGGTAACGGATGTAGCAATCATCGTTATCGCAGCCGATGATGAGGTGATGCCACAGACCAAAGAGGCGATTTCCCACGCACAGGCGGCAGGAGTGCCTATGATTATAGCATTAAACAAAGTAGATAAACCTAATGCCAACCCAGATAAAATCCGTGAGCAGCTTTCAGGATTGAATATCTTGGTGGAAGAATGGGGAGGAAATGTTCAGGCTCAGGAGATTTCAGCTAAATTTGGTAATAATGTAGATTTACTTTTAGAAAAAGTTCTCCTTCAAGCTGATTTATTGGATTTAAAAGCTAATCCTAATAAACCAGCATCTGGGGTAGTGATAGAGGCATCTTTGGACAAAGGAAGAGGTTATGTTTCTACACTTTTAGTTCAGGCAGGAACACTCAAAGTAGGAGATTATGTCCTTGCTGGGAAAAACCACGGTAAAGTAAAAGCCATGCTGGATGAAAGAGGGCACAACCTTCAGAAAGTAGGGCCTTCTACGCCAGTGACAATTTTAGGTTTAGATGGAGCACCTACAGCAGGGGATAAATTTAAGGTTTATGAAGATGAAAGAGAAGCGAAATCTATTGCAAATAAGCGAGAACAGCTCCAAAGAGAGCAGACAATAAGAACGAAGAAACATTTGACTCTGGACGAAATCGGACGAAGAATAGCCCTTGGAGATTTCAAAGAGCTGAACATTATCCTAAAAGGGGATGTGGATGGTTCTGTGGAAGCCCTTACAGACATGCTTCAGAGATTATCAACAGAGGAAATTCAAATCAATATCCTTCACAAAGGTGTAGGACAGATTACAGAGAGCGACATCTTGCTTGCGACAGCTTCAGATGCTATCGTTATCGGATTTAATGTAAGAGCTGGAGCAAATGCAAAAGACCTTGCAGAGAAAGAAGAGATAGAAATCAGAACTTATTCCGTAATCTACGATGCCATAGATGATGTGAAAGAAGCTATGGAAGGAATGCTTTCGCCAGAGATTAGAGAGCAAGTGGTAGGTAATGTGGAAATCCGTGAGGTGTTCAAAATCTCTAAAGTCGGAAGTATCGCAGGATGTATGGTGCTTTCTGGCAAGGTAACAAGAAACTCCAAAGTTCGTCTATTGAGAGATGGAATCGTAAAATACGATGGCGAGCTGGAAAGCCTTAAACGCTACAAGGACGATGTGAAAGAAGTAACCAAAGGCTATGAATGTGGTCTTAACCTAAAAGGCTATAATGATATAGAAGTAGGTGACCTTCTTGAAATCTATGAAGAAATAGCGATTAAGAAAAAACTTAAATAAATTTTATTAGATTAGTAGAAAAAACTTTGGCAAGACTCTTTTGTCAAAGTTTTTTCATTTATGGATGGATTTAGTTATTTTTGCTAAAAAAATAAATCGTGGATGTTTCTATTTCCATCATTGTTGCTATCTATAACCGCAGGGACGAACTAACAGAACTGCTGGACTCGCTTCTTGTCCAAGAGGATAAGGATTTTGAAATAGTCATAGTAGATGACGGCTCTTCCGTGGAGCTGCTTCCTGTGGTGGATTTGTATCAAGGGAAACTGAACATTCAGTATTTCAAAAAACAAAATTCAGGGCCAGGACTCAGCCGAAATTTCGGTGCAGAACGAGCTAAAAACAGCTGGCTGGTTTTCTTGGATAGCGATGTAGTTGTCCCAAGGGATTACATTAAAAACATTAAAAATAATCTTCTTTTTGAACCGACCGATGCTTTCGGTGGAGCGGATAAAGCCGATGAAAAATTCTCCAATCTGCAAAAGGCAATTTCCTATTCTATGACTTCGGTTTTTACAACGGGCGGAATTCGTGGAAGCAAGAAAGCGGTCAGTAAATTTCAGCCCAGAAGTTTCAACATGGGAGTGAATAAGGCTGTTTTTTCGGCGGTGGGAGGTTTCTCGGATATGAGAATCGGCGAAGACCCAGACCTTTCCATGAGGCTTTGGGAAAATGGCTTCAGCACTTGTTTTTACGAAAATATCGCAGTCTATCACAAACGAAGAACAAGCCTGAAAAAATTCTCAAAACAAGTCTATCAGTTTGGTGTTGCCAGACCCATTCTCAATCAGCGGCACCCTCAATATACGAAGCCTACTTTTTGGTTTCCGTCCTTGTTTTTATTAGGTTTTTTAGGAAGCCTGCTGCTTGGTTTTTGGACAAAAATACCACTTCTGCTATACGCTTTTTACACTTTATTGATATTCGTACATTCATTATTTAAGATGAAAAGCCTGCCGATTTCGGTGCTGACCATTGTCACCACTTATGTCCAGATGTTTTCCTACGGCTGGGGATTTCTTTACTCTTGGGTAAAATTAAATATCCTAAACCAAACGCCTAAAAAGGCTTTCCCTACGCATTTTTATTAAAGGAAAAGATTTAGTTTTTATTGATTTTTATTTCTTTGTCAAAGATATTCACGCCACCTTTTACACCAAAATCCAGCGTAGTAACTGGGTAGGCTAGACAAATCCCTTCCTTGTCAAATCGTTTCTTTATCCGTATGATGGCTTCGTTCATGGCTTCGTAGAAATCATCATTGGTTTCAAATTTTATCCAAAACCGAAGTACAAAATCAAGTGTAGAATTTCCGATATTTGTGAAATATAGGTCCACTTTTTCATCAGGAAGCAGAGTTTCTATTTTCTTAATTTCATCAAGAGCGGTAGCCTGCACAAACTCCAAATCATCTCCAAAAGAAACGCCTGTTTTTAGGATAATTCTCCTTTTTTTCAAAGTGGAATAATTGGTAAATGTTCCGCTGTAAATAATTTGATTTGGGATAAAAACATCCTGCCCAGGAATGGTTCTTATAGTCGTAGTTATCAGGCTGACCTGCGTGACAATGCCATATTTATCATCTATCTCCACCCAGTCGCCCTCCTTGTATGGGCTGTGTGTTTTTAGAAGCAGTCCTGCAAAGATATTAGATGCCACATCTTTGAAAGCGAAACCAGCGATAATTCCCACAATCCCAGCTCCTGCAAGCAGATGCGAAAAAACTTTGTCCAGTCCCAAAAGTTCCAAAGCGAGATAAATTCCTGAAAATAGGAAGAAACAATAAACCGTAGAAGCGATGATGTGGGCGATGTTTGTATGAACCTTGAAAGCGCGGCGACTGATTCTTTTGGCTATTTTGGCTAAAAAAATAAACAAAATAAGTACGATGATCGCCTCCACTATTTTTGGCAGGAAATGCACGATGGATACTTCCCAGTTTTCTAATACTTTTTCTATTTCTATGCCCATTAGGGAATCTTTCATAATGTTATTTTTTGGTTAAATATTATTCATCAAAATAAATAAGCTTTGTTTCTATCACCTTTTTGCCTGTTTTTTCTAAGGCATTTTGGTAATCTTTTACCTGTTTTTGGTATTTTTCTCTTTCTTCTTCACCTGTTTTGAAATCAACGATAATGTAGCCTTCACCCGTTTTTATGACGCGGTCTGGTCGGTAGAATTTTTGTTCTCCATCCTCCAAAGTGACGAGAATTTCTCTTTCATTGATGATTTCTTTCTCGTTTCCACTGAAATATGGAGCATATTCTTCATCATTTAGAACTGGCGAAATTCTCTTTGTGATGATTTCTTTTTCTTTCTCGGTAATTGTTCCCAAACGGAAAAAACTATCCAAGACCTTTTCCATATCATCTTTGTGGTTTATTTTCGCTAAAATATCGTGAATGAGAAGTCCCATTCTTGTTTTCTCTTTTCGTTTTTGATAACTTTTGGATGGCGTGGCGATTTGGATATTAGCCAGTGATTCTCCTTGTTTGTGGATAGATGAGATGCTCATCGTAGCCCATTCTTTTTTCTTTTGTTTGGTTTTTTTTCTGAGCAGATCCTCATTTGTTTCAAATAAATCAAAGTTGTCCACATTTTCCGTATTGTATTGATCTACAAAGTCAAATATTTCCAAATAATTTGCCGAATTGCTCGGTTTTTGGAGATAAAGGAAGAGCTGTTCCACAGGGCGTGTGGTGGCTACATACTGCACGCAGAGGCGGTCGATGAAGTTTTTATAGACATTCTCGCTGTTGAATATTTGGATATCCTCATCATAGGTTTCTAAACCTTTATCAAATCCCGAAATATTCACCGCACTGAGAGTATTTTCTCCCTCCAAATCATACCATTCCGTGAATTTGGAATCTTGGCTTTTGTTTTCCATTGGCAGGAAGACCACAGGAAACTCCAGTCCTTTGGCCTTGTGGATGGTCATTATCTGCACGGCATCTATGTTTTCGGAGGCTTGGATAGAGATGTTTTTGCCTTCCTCTTCCCAGAATTTTAGAAAATCTTTCAGGGTCATTCCTGTGTTTTGGGAAAATCCGTAGAGCATTTCTAAGAAATTGAGAATGAAGTCCATTTCCTTGTCTTCGGCAGAAAATTCATAAACGAAATGTTCTATAAAGTTGTAAAGATTGAGATTCGGGATATGGGAATGTGCCAAATCCAGCCCGTATCTTTTTTTGATAAAGTCAAACAATTCCTTCTGCTCTTCAATAGCCAGAATTTCCAGCATTTCTACTGAAAAATCATGGATTTTGATACGCCCTAAATCATTGAGATAGTAGAACAGCATCACCAGAAATTTTTTGCTTTTCGGAGCGGCTGTCCAGTTTAGAAATTCTATCAGAGCATTTAGGGTTTTAGAGAGATTGAGGGTAAGCCCTCTTTCGGAGATGGTTTTTATAAAGGTTTTTTCTCCATTGTACAGCACTTCTCTGCTTCCCAAAAGCTGAGAATAGTTGAATATATCATTATTCCCTCTACACAAGATAGTAATATCCGAGAATCTAAAGCCGTTATCCAGACACTGCTGAATGTCCTGCTGCATCTGGTCTGCGGTATCTTGGTAGAAATCCTCTTTTTTGGCGTTTTCTATCAGATTTACTCTTACTCTGCCGTCGATGTTGGTTTTCGCTTCCTGCTGGGCTTTTTCACCGAAAATTTCTTTATGCTCAAAATCTCCCTGCTCGGATATGTATTGGTAAAGTTCATTATTAAACCTAACGATATTCCTTGCACTTCGGTAGTTTTCTTTTAGTGAAATGACATTGGCAGGGACAGGCGCATTTTCTTTATGATTGATGATGTTCAGCATCAGCTGGCTCTCTCCACCTCGGAAGCGGTAAATGCTCTGTTTAGGGTCTCCCACGAGGGTAAAGCTCGTATTGTCCGAAGAAATCGTGTGATCTCGCAACGGAAGGAAATTCTGCCATTGCAGCGCCGAAGTATCCTGAAACTCATCAAAGAAGTAGTGCAGATACCGAGTTCCCACTTTTTCGTAAATGAAAGCCGAAGGCTCATTTTTCAGGTTTTCATTGATGATGATATTAAATTTGGAAAGCAGAACCAAATCGTTTTCTTCCTCTATTTTGGCAAGTTCATCTTGGATTTCCTTATTTACCCGAAGCGGAAGCAGGGCGTGAAGGATTTTTTCTTTTTTCTGCATCAGGATATAATTGCTGATGAGGTTTCTCCTGCTTTCCATCAGATGACTGAGAATGTCAAAAATATCCTGCTCCTTGTGTTTTGACTTAGATGAAGTGCCTTTTTCAAAGACTGCCAGCGCAGATTCTTCATTCGATGGGAAAGGGAAATCTTTTCGCTCCTTGTTGTAGAACTTAGCGACTTCATGGAAAAACTTGGCAATGCTGTTTCTCCCTCCGCCTGAGAAATCCTCTATTTCCAGCCCTCTTTCTTTGATAAGCGAAATAGCCTTCTGCCCTGTTTCTATAGAGGCTTTCTTGATTTCGGTGAGGTTTTTTCTGATGTTGTTTTTTGTGTTTTCGTAGGCTTCCCAGTCAAAATCTTTGTTCTCCAAAAGCCTTTTGTAGTGGATATCTTTCACAAATTCCTTTGCCGATTGGTAGAGCGTTTGGCTCAGATTTACCCGCTCGTTATTATCCAAACTATAATTTACAAAATCTATGAAAGTCTCCGATACTTTTTTGTCTCCGCCTATCTTGTCCAGCATCTGGTCTACGGCTTCTATCAGATATGGTTCGGGCTGAATTTCCAAATTAAAATTCTGCGCTAGTCCCAGCTCGTAGGAAAAAGAACGCACCAATTTAGAATTAAATCTATCTATCGTGCCGATGTTCAGCATGGAGTAATGGTGTAGAATATAGTCCAGAACCGCTTGGGAACGGCGGTGCAGTTCATCGATAGGAATATTTTTGCCTTGTTGGCGGAATTTTTCCTGTATGTCCAGCAGTTCATGGCATTGGGCATAGTTTTCAGCCGTGAATTTTCCCAGCCACTGGAGTATTCGCTCTTTCATCTCATTGGCTGCCTTATTGGTAAAAGTAAGGGCAATGATGTGCCGAACAGCATCTGGCTCGCTGGGATTTTCCAGACAAAGCATTAGAAGTCTCTGTACGAGGGTATAAGTTTTGCCCGATCCAGCCGAGGCATTGATGACAGTATAAGTGGATTTCATTTTTAGGAAAAATTTTCTCAAAAGTAAGTAAAAAAAAAATCCCTTCAAATAGAAAATAATTTTTAGAATTCATAGGTTTTCGTTAGATTTGTGAAACGAATAAAAATTAATTATAACATTAAAAAATATTAAAATGGGATTTATTTCATTCATCGAAGCAAGACAGATTTTAGACTCTCGTGGTAATCCTACTGTGGAGGTAGATGTATTTACAGATAGCGGTGCCATGGGGCGCGCAGCAGTGCCTTCTGGGGCGTCCACTGGGGAACATGAGGCGGTGGAACTTCGTGACGGCGGTGCAGAGTTTTTAGGAAAAGGCGTGGAAAAAGCCGTAGAAAATGTAAGGGAAATCATCGCTCCTGAAATCATCGGGCTTCCTGTCACTCAGCAGAACCTCATCGACCAAATCATGATAGAGGCTGATGGAACTAAGAATAAAGGGAAACTCGGGGCTAATGCTATTCTTGGTGTTTCTCTGGCAGTGGCAAGAGCCGCAGCGGCGCACCTTAGAATGCCTCTTTATAAATATGTAGGCGGTGTAAATGCCAATACTCTGCCTGTTCCGATGATGAATGTCATCAATGGTGGTTCTCACTCGGATGCTCCTATCGCGTTCCAAGAGTTTATGATTATGCCAGTGAAAGCAGATTCTTTCTCTCATGCGCTTAGAAAAGGAACAGAGATTTTTCACCATTTGAAATCTATTTTGAAATCTCGCGGACTATCCACAGCAGTGGGAGATGAGGGAGGTTTTGCACCGACTTTCAAGGGAACGGAAGATGCTCTGGATACTTTGCTCCAAGCGATAGAAAAAGCAGGATACAGACCTGGGAATGATATTATGCTGGCATTGGACTGCGCTTCTTCGGAGTTTTATAAAGATGGAGTTTATGATTATAGAAAATTCGAGGGAGAAAGTGGAGCTTACCGCACGAGAGAAGAGCAGGTTTCTTACTTGGCAGAACTGACACAGAAATACCCGATTATTTCCATCGAAGACGGAATGCAGGAAGATGACTGGGAAGGCTGGAAGCTCTTGACAGACAAGATAGGCGACAGAGTGCAGCTGGTAGGAGATGACCTTTTCGTGACTAATGTGGAGCGACTTTCACAAGGAATAAAACAGGGAGTAGCCAATTCTATTTTGGTGAAAGTAAACCAAATCGGTTCTCTTTCTGAAACGATGGCTGCCGTGCAGATGGCTCAGCATAACAAATATACTTCGGTAATGTCCCACCGTTCAGGAGAAACGGAAGACTCTACCATAGCAGACCTTGCTGTAGCGATGAACTGCGGACAGATAAAAACAGGTTCGGCTTCCCGTTCGGACAGAATGGCGAAATACAACCAGCTACTAAGAATAGAAGAAGCTCTTGGCGAAACGGCAATTTTTCCAGGGATGGATGCCTTTAAAATTAAGAGATAATGAAAAGAAGACTAGTATTATTTCTGATGCTCATGGTTCAGTTTTTTATGGCGCAGAACAAAGTGGAGGATTATCTTCATTTAGGAGATAAATATAGATTTGATAATAAGGATTATAAACTGGTATGGAGTTCCCATCCAGCAAGTAATTTCTACAAGCAGGAGTATATTTTGCCAAATGAAAATGTAGAAAAATACACGAGGATGATTATGATTGATTTCTTGGAAGGGGATTTGACTCCAAAGGACACGATAAGTAATTTTGTCAATAATTTGGAGAATAGTAAAAAGCAAAATCCTATCATAAATTATCAAATGTATGAAAGAGAGAATGAGTATATGCTTGATTTTATAATAAGTAAAAACTCTCAGGATGGAAAGGAAGTTCTTATTTTAGAAAGAAATGTTTATCGATATTTTAGAATAAATACACCGAAGAGAAAGGGCGTTTTGCTTTTCGGCGTTAGTGATAGAGCATACACTAAAAAAGAGATGGACAATATGTTTTCTGTCTTGAAAAACAAAAAACTTGATTTAGTAAATAAAGTAATCCAAATAGAAGTTCCTAAAATAAAATAACTTTTAAGGAAGGAAAATAATAGGTCTTTTCTTACATTATAGCAAAAAATTATGAAACTAAATATAAATAACGAAACAGGAAGATTAAAAACTGTAGTCCTTGGTCAGCCAGTATCTATGGGAGCAGACCCTACTCTGGAGGAGAGTTATGATGCGAAATCATACCATACCATCCAGCAGGGTGTTTACCCAAAGGAAGAAGATATTATCAATGAAATGACTGAGTTTGAAAAAGTTCTCAAGAAATATGATGTGGAGGTTATTCGTCCAGATATTATCAAAGATTACAATCAGGTATTCGCACGAGATGTGGCGTTTGTCATAGAAGATAAGATGATATTGTCTAATCTTATTCCAGACAGAGCCGATGAACAGGAGGCTTATTCCAAAATATTCGAACAAGTGGAGTGGCGTAAAATCATCAACCTGCCAGACACAGCCCACATAGAAGGAGGAGATGTGATAGTATGGAATGATTTCCTGTTTATAGGAACTTGTTTTAGTGAGGATTATAGAAATTTCAAAACGGCGAGAACTAATGAATACGCCATAGAAACCCTCAAAGAGTATTTCCCTAAAAAAAGGATAATAGACCTAGAACTAAAAAAGAATGACACTGTTCCGTATGAAGGCATTTTGCATCTGGACTGTACATTTAATCCCGTAGGGAAAGACAAATGTATCATCTACAAAGATGGTTTTGTGGATGAGAGCGATTATAGGCTGATTTTGGATATTTTTGGGGAAGAAAATTGTTTTCATGTTACCAAAGAAGAAATGTTTGAAATGAATCCAAATATTTTTTCGATTTCGCCAGAAGTAGTCGTTTCGGATGCCGCTTTCACTAGGATGAACAGACATTTACAAGATGTTTGGAATATTAAAGTAGAAGAAATCCCTTATCGCGAGATATCCAAAATGGGAGGACTTTTAAGATGCTCTACTATGCCGCTGGTAAGGGAATAAAAAAAAGAAAAAATGCAGACAACCAACACTGTTCTCATGATAGAGCCTGTGGCGTTTGGCTACAATGCTCAGACTGCCGAGAACAATTATTTCCAAATAAACTCCGAGAACGAAAATACTCAGCTGAAAGCCTTGGCTGAGTTTAATGCTTTTGCGGAAAAACTTCGTTCGCACGGAATCAATGTTATCGTGGTTAAAGACACTTTGGAACCACATACGCCAGATTCTATTTTCCCAAATAACTGGGTGAGTTTCAGCCCAGAGGGAAGGGTAGTTCTCTATCCTATGTTCGCACCGAACCGAAGAGACGAACGCCGAATGGACATCATAGAAAAGATGAAAAATGAAGGTTTTGAGGTGAAAGAAATCATAGATTTCACTCAGTCCGAAAAGGAAAATAAGTTTTTGGAAGGAACGGGGAGCATCATCTTTGACCAAGATAATAAGATAGCATACGGCTCAGTTTCTGTCCGTCTGGATGAGGATTTGTTCCGTGAATTCTGCGCGAAAATCGGTTTTAAACCTGTTGTTTTTCATTCGTATCAGACCATAGACCACCAGCGTATGCCTATCTATCATACTAATGTGATGATGTGTCTGGCGGATAAGTTTGCGGTGATTTGTCTCGATTGTATAGATGATGAAACGGAGCGACAACAAGTGATAGAAACGATAGAAAAATCAGGAAAAGAAATCATAGCCATCACCGAAGAGCAGATGCATAATTTTGCAGGAAATATGCTCCAGCTGCATAACGATAAAGGAGATAAGTTCCTGATAATGAGCCAGACAGCATACGGCTCACTCACGCAGGAGCAGATAAAAAATATTGAAAAATACAGCCAAATCATTTCTTCTGATTTGAGGACGATAGAAATCAACGGCGGCGGCGGTGCCAGATGTATGCTTGCGGAAGTGTTTTTACCAAAGAAATAGCAGAAAAAGTTTAATCATGACAGAAAACATCAAGAAATTACAAGAGTTATTGGACTGCGAGGTCATTCCAGTTGCGCCAAATACCGACCCAAAACAATTGGTGGAAACTTATCTAAATCTTTGGCAGGAAGGCAAGGAGCAGAAATTCACGCCTGTGATAGTGATGGCGGATGATATATTGCTTGAAAAATTTGAAATAGATTTGGAGGATGAGGATTTGCCTTTTACAAAGGAAGGAATGAAAACTTATCGTGAAAAAATCCTTGCTGAAGCTCAGAAACTAAACGGAGCTGATTTTTATAAAGAAGAGAAAAAAGAGCTTTTGGGAGAGGTTTCTGCCGATGAAATCCACTGGGAAGCGCCAGAAGATGAGGAGCTGATGTTTAGTTCATATTTGGATATTGACTATGATGATGAGAGCAAAAGTACGATAAAAAAAGATGTAGTCATCGTAAAACTTCCGACAGAAAAATCCTATGAAGCCTTTGCATGGCTGCCTATGGGCGGGTTTAATGACTGTCCGCTTCCAGCTGAAATGACCGCGATGGCGAAATATTGGCACAAAAAATACGGCGCAGAGCTGGCGACAATCACTTATGACACGGCAGAATTTTATCTAAACCAGCCAGTTTCTGATAAAGAAGCCTTGGTGGAGCTTGCCATAGAGCAGTATCTTTTTGATGTGGATATCGTGGAGCAGGGCGTGGGCGATGTGGAATCCCTTGTGGAGACGCTTTATCAAAACAAGCAGTGGTATTTTTGGTGGGATTAAACTAAAAATGGGAAATATGAAAAACAATATTATCAAAGGAATAATCTTTTTAATGGGATTGTTTGAAGTTCAGGCTCAGGATGTTACACTTCCATTTGAATTGTATGAAAATAAATATATTTTGATAAAACTTCCTACAGAGAAGGATAGTTTGACATTTTATTTTGATACAGGAGCTACAACCACATTACTCGACAAGGAGACAGCAGGTAAGTTTGGATTAAAAGCAAATTATCAACAGAAAGTTTCAGGAGCAGGAGGAGAAAAGATATATGATGTAGTTTTGAATCAAAAAATTTTCCTTACCAAAGATAAAAGTATAGATGGAGTACATTTCGTACTTGAAGATTTATCAAGGCTAAAAAGTCTTTTGGAGAAGCCTTTTGATGGGATTATAGGTAATGACATTATCAAAAATTATGTCACCAAAATAGACTTTAAGAAAAAACAAATAGAATTATACAAGGATTCTATGCCCGAAAAGGAAGGGTTCACAGGGATTTCTTTTAATTTTAAAAATAATATACCGATACCTCAGTTTCCTATTACAGTAGAAATGGATGGTGGATGGAAGTTTTCAGGAGATGTTTTTTTTGATAGTGGGGCAGGGCTTTCATTACTTTTTAATGCACCATTTGTAGAGGAAAATTTCCTTACTTATAAGTTGGGTAAAAGTTTCGTTACTGATTCAAACAACCTTAGTAATAAGACCAAAACAATAAATACTAAAATCAAAAGGATAAAACTAGGAAGTTTCACATTTGATAATGTTCCAGTTGCTTTATCCTCTGATAAAGAGGGTGTAAGTTCTTATAAAGAATATTTGGGGATTTTGGGGAGTGAGATTATCAATCGTTTTGATATTATTCTGGATTACAAGGATATGATATTGTATGTAAAACCTAATCATTTATATAACAATAAGTTTGAAATCCCAGTAAGTCCTATTAAATTGAAAAAATCTGAAAATGGAATTTTAATTTCCAGCGTGGTTGAAAACTCAGAAGCAGAAAAGTTGGGACTAAAAGAAGGGCAAAAAATAATATCCATAAACGGCAAGGTTACTAGTGATATAGCAGTTTATCGTAAAATGCTTAGCCAAAAGAACAAAAATGTTGTCATAAAATATCTGGATGGTGAAGAAGAGAAAAAAATTAAATTAAAATTAAAAGAACTTCTATAAATACATAAAATCTCCACTGCTAAAATAGTGGAGATTTTTATTTAAATTTCCGAAATAATTAGAAAAAAACAAACGAGAGTTCACTGAAACTTTGCTAAAGAAACGCCGAAGCAAAAACAAAAGTTCATATAAAAACAGGCAAAGTAAATTATTCAAATAAAAAAATAAAGAAAAAGAAGAAAAATAAAAGACTACATATATTTTATATTGCTGTGTCAGTATTTACAGCGAGTGCTTATTTTGATATAAAAAATAAAGAAAATTTTATAAAATATAATAAACCTGTTAAAGTATATGTTCTTAATATTCATAGGTTTGCAAAATCATCATCTACCTGCGATATTAAATATAATGATAGAATATACGAAGGAATACCTTACCCAGGTAAATTAAAAGAGGGCGAGTATAGTGATGATATTTTTTATTATGATGAAGAAGAGGATGCTGTATTTGTAGGTAAAATAGAATATAAGATTATATATATCTTATTGTGTTTATCTTTCTTCTTTCTGTTTTTATGGCTAAAAAGTATATGGAAGTAATATAATAATATCCCAAATGAAGACAAAACGAATTTTATCAATAACCATTATAGCGGGTTTTATAATAACGATGATTGTAATTCAAATTGATAGAAATATTCATGAAAGAAATATGTATGAATCAGAAATAAAAGGAATTCTTTGGAAGATTATTTTAAAAAGAGGAGGACACCATTATTACTATAATAAAGATAATAAAAGTGAATATTTTATAGATGATGATTTTTTTCAAGACAGAAGTCGAAAAAATATAGTAATAGGAGATTCTATATATAAACCTTCCCATAGTAAAGAAATTTATATCTATAAAAAAGTAAATAATAAGTACAAATTAGTTGTTGAAAGCAGGTGATTTTTCAAATTACTTGGTTTAATATGAGTGAAATCCAACACTTTGATAAATAGGGAATAAAGCAAATTATTCAAATAAAAAATAATGAAAAAGAAGAAAAATATTATAATAATGTTTCTGCTATGCATCATTGTAATAAATGTATTTGATTATATTATAAGAAAAATACAAAAACAAAATATGTATAAATCAGAAATAAAAGGCGTTGTTTGGGATATTTTTTTAAAAAGAGGAGGAAACCATTACCGTTATAATAGAAATGATAAAGGAAACTATTTTGTGGATGAACATTTTTTCAATGACAAACCTTCAAATATTATAAAAAAGAATGATTCTGTATATAAAGCGCCTAACAGCGAAAAACTCTATATATACAGAAAAATAAATAATACTTATGTCCTTATTGGGCAAAGTCAAAAATGGTGGTAAGGGATAATATCCCAAATGTATTTTTTACTCACAATAAAAATTTTATTTCAAATTTAAAACAGTCGGGTTTTGTTAATAATGATAAAAATCATAACACTATATTTGCTGTATGGTGTTATGATATATATATTTGTGCCAAATGGTTTTTTATGAAAGGATTAAAATTTTATGCTCTTTTATTCGCTCTTTTTTCTTTTTATGGGTGTTCGGAGAATGCTGGTTCTAAACAAAGTGACAAAAGAGTAATCACAGATTTGGAAAACAGAAAAGTAGAAATAACTGATGATGTAAAAAAGATAATAGGACTGAATGCTGGTGCTATGCGATACATCAGTTACATGGGCGGAATTCCGTATGTGGTAGGAGTAGAGGACAAGGAGCATGTTGCCAAAAGACCCTATAATTTCGCTTTTCCAGAGATAAAACAAAAAGCCATCATAGGCCCTCAGCCAGGAGGAAATGAAGAACAGATAATGAAAGCCAATCCTGATGTGATTTTTTGGGCTGGTTATGCCACCTCCAAAGGCTCTTCAGAAGAATTGCAAAGAAAAACAGGAATTCCTACACTCACCATAAAAAGCGGCGAACTAGGAGTGGAAAATGATGCCATTTATAATAGCATTAGAGTAATTGGGAAAGTTCTTAAAAAGGAAAGCAGAGCAGAAGAGCTGGTCGCTTATATGGAAAATAACATAAAAGAACTAGAGCAAAGAACCAAAAATATTCCTGAAAAAGAAAAACCAAGTGTGTATGTAGGAGGATTGTCCTTCAATGGTTCTCGTGGATTAGCTTCTACTAGGGCTAATTTTGCTCCATTTCAGATGGTGGGTGCCAAAAATATTGTAGAAAACTTAAATTTTGATAAAACCTACACCAAGCCTATCAACATAGATATAGAGCAGCTAATAAAATGGAATCCTGATTATATTTTCATAGATTCAGACGGCTGGCTTTTGGCAAAAAAAGAAATTGAAAAAGATAAAGCCATTTATTCCACTCTAAAAGCTTTTAAAAACAATAATGTGTACATTATCCCAAGATATATTAACAACAGCACGAGCTATGACTATGCCTTTATAGATGCTTGGTATGTGGGAAAAGTACTTTATCCAGAAAAATTTAAGGATATAAAAATAGAAGAAAAAGCAACGGAAATTTTAGAAAAATTTTATGAAAAAAAAATAAATCTCAACGACTTTGATTTAGAATTTAAACAAATAGAATTAAACTAATTAAATTATTTATTTTATGAAAAAAATAACTTTACCTTTATTTGTTCTGTGTGGAATAATAGGTTATGCACAAGAAAAAGAAACGGAGATTAAAGAAGTTACCATTACTAAAAACATTACCCAGCCGACTAAAAGAATAGACGACAAACTATACACGGGTACAGAGATTACAAAAAAGGGAATCCAGTCTCTCGGGACAATCGCAAATAGTAACATTTTTACTATTGTGAATGTGATACCATCTGTTACAGTGAATACTACCGATGCGTATGGATTAGGGCAGAATATCATGAGAATCAGAGGGGTTCGTAGTATGTTCACAGGTATGACTATGGAAGGAATCCCTAACTATGGGCTTTCTCCTATTGGTGCGAGAGAAGATATTTATGATAAAGAAAATCTGGATGCTGTGTCTCTTTATAAAGGAGCTGTTCCTGCCGATGTGTTTTCGGGTTCGGGTAACAGAGGCGGTGTTATAGATTTATCTTTTAGAAGGTCAAAACAAGATTTAAATATAGAATTGAGCCAAGCTCTGGGGAGTAATAATTATAAAAGGTCTTTTGTAAGATTTGATACAGGCGTTTTCCAAGATGGCAGCTCTAAAACATCTGCTTATGCATCTTTTTCTTATACTGATGCTGATAAGTGGAAAGGATTTGGAAAGCTGGCAACAAGGAAAAACTTTTCTTTCGGATTGACCCATGAGTTTAATGAAAAACTAAAAATGGAGTTGTTCACTACTTATAATCATACTTTTAGAAATGCTTTTAGAGCGATGAATTATAAGCAGGTAATGGACTTTGCCACCAGCTATGATTTTGAATATACTGAGAATTTGGGCGGAACTCCTGCGCAGAACAGATTCTATTATGGATATAACGGCGGAGATTATAAAGTAGTCAATAGTATAATGTCTGTCCAGTACAAACTAAATGAAAATCATACATTCAGCATAAAACCTTATTATGCAAGAGAAGACGCGGAATATTCCACAGGCGCAGGGAATAATACCAATCCTTTGAGAAATGATAATGTAAGAGATTTTTGGCAGGCGGGATTTGTGTTTAGTTATCACGGGAAAACTAATAATCTAAATTATTCTGCGGGAATGTGGTATGAAGCCTCTGATAATAAAGGATATACGATAAATAATAAAATTACCTCAGCAGGTTTAGTTCCTACTGGGCAGAATATCTATATAGATGTTCATGGATTAGGGCATTTGTATAATCCTTATGTCAAATTAGCCTATAATATAGGAAAATTCAAGGCTCAGGTGGGTCTGAAATACATGGCTTATAAAACACCAGGAAGTACCAGATATCTGCCTTCTGCTGGTAATCCTTTCGTAAGAGCAGCAACTCCGTCTGAAGACCTAAGCACAAAAACAAGAGTAAATGATGCTTTTCTTCCTTCCGTGGGAATCGGATTTGAAGCGACTAAAAATTTAGAATTTTATCTTAATTATGGTAAAGGCTATATGAGACAATACTCAGGAGTGACAAACCCTTATCTTAATAACAGAGCTAAGTTTTTAGCTGCAGGGCTTACATTACAAGACTTGCTGGATAACTGGAAAACAGAGACTTCTGATAATTTTGATTTTGGTATCATTTTTAACTCAAATAGAATTAAACTTAATGCAAATGCATTTTTCACAAGACAAAAAAATATCCTAGCGAATGTGAATAATCCTTTGGTCAATGTGAATTATAATCAAAGCGTAGGACAGCTGGAAGGCTATGGAGCAGAGATAGAAACCTATTTTTCTATCGTAAAAGGACTTTCTCTTTTTGCAAACCCTTCATATACAAAGTTTTACTATAAAGATGATTTGATACTAAGAGCAGGTGCGGCTAATAAAGTGGTGGAACTAAAAGGAAAACAGTCTCCTGCCGTTCCGAATTTTATGCTGAAAGCAGGTCTGCTATATGATTACAAAGGGCTGTATGCTAATGCGTTTCTGAATCACACAGGAAGAAGATATGGTGATGCGACTAATAAAGAAAGAGTTGCTGATTTTACACTGTTTGATTTTTCATTAGGATATAAATATAATTTTGGTAAAAAATCAAGCATAGCACTGGGAGCGGAAGTCAAAAACATTTTTGATAAAAAATATGTAGGAATGATAACCTTCGGTGATGAGCAGCAGGAAGGTGGAACAGGATATTTTGTAGGAGCACCGAGAACCTTTGTAGGCTCTGTCAGATTAGAATTTTAAGGATTTAGCTCATATTATACAGTTTTTTTAATCTTAACTTTGCTGGAGTTATATACGACTTCAGCAAAGTTATTTTAAAATTAAAAGTAATGGAAAAACAATTTTTAAAAGAATACCAAAGCCTTAACCGAAAGAAAATTTTTATCATCTTGGGTCTGGGGATTTTATTGTTATTAGGAATTCATATCGCTATGTTCATAGGTGCTTTTGATATTAATTTGAATAATATTAAGGATTTTTGGACAGATGAAAACAGCACGGTAAATAAGGTGATTACCCGTATTCGGCTGCCGAGGATTTTTGCTTCTGTGCTCACTGGTGCTGTACTTTCTGTTTCTGGGGTGGTTTCACAGAGTCTTATGAGAAATCCTTTGGCTTCTCCTTTTACATTAGGTATTTCTAGTTCGGCGGCTTTTGGGGCTTCATTTGCGATTTTGTTTTTGGTTGATAAAATGGACTCAGGAAATGTGGGACAATACCTAATCGCTTTTTCCTCTTTTGTGTGGAGTATAGTAAGCATATCGCTGATTATATTTTTATCCAAACTGAAAAATTCTAATCCACAAACGATTATTTTATCAGGAGTGGTGCTGAGCTCATTATTCGGGGCTGGGATTTCTGCACTGCAATATTTCGCAAATGATGTTCAGCTGGCAAATATAGTTTTTTGGTCTTTTGGCGATATGGGCAGAGCGACTTGGAAAGATATTCTTTTAGTAACGATTTGTTTCCTTTTAGGACTTGCCTACTTCATTAAAAAAAGCTGGAGTTATAATTCCCTTAAAACAGGTGATGATTACGCCAAAAGTCTCGGTATAAATCCTGAAAAAATAAGAATAGAAGGAATGGTCATCGCATCTCTGATGACCGCTGTCACGGTGGCTTTCTATGGAATGATAGGTTTTGTGGGGCTTATAGGGCCTCATATTATGAGAAGAATTATAGGAAATAATGAAGTGTTCCTTATCCCTGCATCTGCGGTGTTCGGGGCATTGCTTTTATTATTGGCGGATACCTTTGCAAGGACTATAATTTCTCCTATTATCCTTCCTGTGGGAATTGTGACTTCTTTTTTGGGTGCGCCGTTATTTATCTATTTATTAATTAAAAATAAAAACTAATGACTATAATCAAAATAGAAAATTTATGTTTCTCAGTCGATGAACATGTTATTTTAAAAGAAATTAACACAGAAATCAATAAAGGTGAAATAATGGCTCTTATCGGGCCTAACGGCTCTGGTAAAAGCACACTGATGAAGTGTGTAAATAAGGTTCAGACAGCTGCTTTTGGGAATATTTTTCTAGACGGAAAGAATATAAAGGACTTGTCTTATTTAGAAATTGCTAAAAAAATCGCCTATGTTCCTCAGCACGAGATTAAGGCATCTGGCGTTTCTATTTTTGATATGATACTGACAGGGAGAATGCCATATATTACTTGGAAACCATCGGAGGAAGACTACAAAAAGGTTGCAGAAGTGATGGAGATTTTAAAAATTTCAGGCATGGCAATGAAGGATTTTAAAGATTTAAGCGGAGGACAGCAGCAGATGGTATATATCGCAAGAGCAATAGTGCAGGAAACGCCCATTATTATTTTAGATGAACCTACTAATAACCTAGATATAAAGCATCAAATAGAGATAATGAAATTACTAAAACTATTATCCGAGCAGGGAAAAACCATCATTATTACCCTGCACGATGTTAATTTAGCATTACAATATTGCAGCAAATATGTTTTGCTAAAATCAGGGCAAATCTTTGCACAAGGAAGCCAAGAAATCATCAATGTGAAAAATATGGAACACCTCTTCGAAGTAAAAATGAAACAAATAAAAGACGAAGAAAAATTTTATATAATGCCTTTTTAAATTACTTTTGATATATGTAGCAAACACAAAATTGACAGGCAGATAAAGTATATGAATAAAATGACGAAGATTAAAATAACAAAAGAGGAATATAAAAATATATTAAAATATACAGCAATACCAATAGGAATTGTTTTTCTTGAAGAGAAAAAAGGGTGTTATCTACAAGGAAATAAAGAAGATTTTGAAAAGTTATTAGATAGATTGTCTAATTATTTTGTTGAACATGGGATAGATAAAAAAGAGGAAATTAATGCAATAGGATATAATATAGAAAGGCTAATAGATAAATTATCAATCATATATGATGAAAATTAAAAAGAGAGATTGGTAATCCTCCAAATATATTTTTTACTCACAATAAAAAATCTCCTCGTCAAAACGATAAGGAGATTTTAGTTTAAATTTCTAACAATAAAAACTTTATTTTAAGCTTAAAACAGCCAGTCGGTAGCCATCTAACCCAAATCCAGAGATGACACCGCTGCAATGAGCCGCAGTTACCGACTTTTGTCTAAATTCTTCTCTCGCATAGATATTGCTGATATGGACTTCTATTTTGGGTTTTTGAATGTTTCTGAGACAGTCTGCAATCGCATAGGAGTAATGGGTGTAGGCAGCAGGATTGATGATAAGTGCTTCGTAATCATCTTCTTGCAGTCTGTTGATGATTTCTCCTTCTACATTGGATTGGAAAAATAGAATTTCATCTTCGGGAAATTTTTCCTTTAGATTTTCTAAAAAATCAGCCATAGAAACCGTACCATAGATTTTAGGTTCGCGAGTTCCGAGGAGGTTCAGATTAGGACCATTAACGATTAGAATTTTCATACCTTTATTTTTTTTCTAAAGCTAAATCTACCACTTCTTTCATCGTTTTCACATAATGGATTTTTAAATCCTTGAAATATTCTCCTTTGATGTCTTCCACATCTTTTCTGTTTTCCTCGCAGAGAATCACTTCTTTCACGCCTGAGCGAACCGCCGCCAAGAGTTTTTCCTTAATTCCTCCCACAGGAAGCACTTTTCCTCTCAGGGTGATTTCGCCTGTCATTGCCAGATGAGGTCTTACTTTTCGGTTGGTGTAGCTGGATACCATAGAGGTAAGCATCGCGATTCCCGCAGAAGGGCCATCTTTCGGTGTAGCACCTTCTGGGACATGGATGTGGATGTTTTTGCTTTCTAAATCCTCCGCATTTATTCCCAGTTCCTTGTGTTTTGCTTTGATGTATTCCAACGCCAAAGTAGCGCTTTCTTTCATCACCGTTCCTAGATTTCCTGTCATGCTGAGCGTTCCTTTTCCATTGGACAAAATACTCTCAATGAACAAGATATCTCCTCCCACACTTGTCCAAGCCAGACCTGTCACTACGCCTGTTTCATTGGTGGTTTCAGAAACGGCTTTGCTCATAGGAACGCCTAAAATTTCATCAATTTTTTTGATGCTGATTTTAGGGTCGTATTCTTTATTCATTGTGATTTGAAGAGCCACCCAGCGGGCAATAGCCGCCAAGTTTTTCTCTAATCTTCTCACGCCGCTTTCCCTTGTGTGGGCTTCTATGATGTGTTTTAGTTCTTTTGAACCTAATTTTAATTCTTGCGCAGACAGCCCGTGTTCGTGGATTTGTTTTTTCAGCAGGTGTCTTTTCGCGATTTCTACTTTTTCCTCCAAAGTATATCCCGAAAGGTTGATGACTTCCATTCGGTCAAGCAGTGCCCTTTGGATAGTAGAAAGGCTGTTAGCTGTGGCGATGAACATTACCTTTGATAAGTCATAGCCTATTTCTAAATAATTATCGTAAAAGCTGTTATTCTGCTCAGGGTCAAGGACTTCCAGCAGGGCAGAAGATGGGTCTCCGTGAGTTCCCGTGCCGAGCTTGTCTATTTCATCCAAAACGATAACAGGATTAGAAGTTCCAGCCTTTTTGATGGATTGGAGAATACGCCCAGCCATGGCGCCAATGTAGGTTTTTCTGTGTCCTCGTATTTCGCTTTCATCGTGCAGACCGCCCAAAGAAAGGCGAATGTATTTTCTTCCCAAAGCATCTGCTACGGACTTTCCTAAGGAAGTTTTTCCCACACCAGGAGGCCCTACAAGGCATAGAATAGGCGATTTCATATTATTTTTGAGTTTAAGGACAGCCATGTGTTCCAGAACTCTCTTCTTGATGTCTTCCAGCCCAAAGTGGTCTCTATTGAGAACAGCCTCGGCTTTTGGAAGGTCAAAAGTATCTTTGGTATAATTTTCCCAAGGCAGGTCTGTGAAGAAATCCAGATAATTTCTCTGAACATTGTAGTCAGGTGAGTTGGGATTGTGTCTTTGCAGACGGTTGATTTCCTTATTGAAATGATTTTCTATTTCTTCACTCCATTTTATTTTTTTTGCTTTGGCTTTCAGTTCTTCTATATCGTTTTCTGTGCCTCCGCCCAGTTCTTCCTGAATGGTTTTAATCTGCTGATTTAGAAAATATTCCCTCTGATGTTTGTCTAATTCTTTGGTGGTTTTCTGATGGATTTTATTCCTTAATTCCAGTTTTTTGAAATCTTCCTGCAAGAGTTCATAGCATTTTCTTGCACGAATGGAAAGGCTTTTTTCTTCCAGTAGTTTTTGTTTATTTACTGTTGAGAAATTACCATTCACGCAGATGAAATTTAGCAAATCTTCTGCTCCATCTATGTTTTTAATAGCGAAATTAGCTGCGTTAGGAATGTTCGGGTCAAGCTCTATTATTTTTACTGCTAAATCTTTGATATTGTCTATCAGGGCATAAAATTCCTCTTTGTTCTTTGGCGAAGAATCTCTCAGCTTCTGTATTTCTGCTCTGAAAAACGGCTCTGTGGAAATGTAGTTTTTCACACGGAAACGGTGCACACCACGAGTGATAGCCGTGATATTTCCATTAGGAAGTTTGATGATTTTGATAATTCTTGAAATCGTTCCTATGGAGTTCAAATCTCCAATTTTTGGTGTTTCTACATCAGAGTTTTTCTGACAGATGACACCTATGTATTCCTTGTTATTATAGGCTTCTTCCAGTAGTTTTATAGATTTTCCTCTTCCAGCAGTGATGGGAATCACCACATTAGGAAACATCACCATGTTTTTCACAGGCAGAATAGGAAAAGACTCCTGCTCCTCCTTCGGCTGTTCGTTTTTATCGTGAATTTCTTCGGTTATAACACTGAAACCTTCATCCATAAGATTTTCAAAAGAAATATCTTCTAATTCTTCTATCATAATTTTATTAAAACTAAAAAGATTAAATGACAAAATGTCACTTTAGTGTTTCTTGTTTTTTTATTGATATCAATAATAAAACGGTCTCTCATATGGCACAATTCCTATGCCAAGAAAATTTTACGACAAAAATGCATAAATATCTTTAAATTCAAATAAAAATTCCGAAATTTGTATTATGGAGGTTGATAAAGTGCACATTCCCATAGTAGATATTCCGCTGGAAGGAGGAGTAAAATTGTCCGTGAAACGCGAGGATTTGGTTCATCCGCAGATTTCGGGTAATAAGTATTGGAAAATGTTTTATAATGTAAAGACATACCTTGCCCGAGAGGTCAAAAATCCTTTGATAATCACTTTCGGGGGAGCGTATTCTAATCATATCGCGGCTGCGTCTGCTGTTGGAGAAAAATACAATATTAAAACTTTGGGTGTTATCCGTGGAGAGGAGCTGGAGAATAAATGGCAGGGAAACCTCACGCTGGAAGATGCGCAGAGGAGGGGAATGGATTTTTTGTTCGTTACTAGAGAGGCGTATAGAGATAAGGAAAAAATTACCAAAGATTTGCAGGAAAAATTTCCCGAAGCCCTTATTGTCCCTGAAGGCGGAACTAATGAACTAGCAGTGGAGGGAGTGAAACATATGTTGGATGAGCGAACAAAAGAATTTGATTATATTTGCACCGCGGTTGGAACAGGAGGAACCATTTCGGGCTTGTCCAAATTTGCAGAAGAACACCAGAAAATACTGGGGTTCAAGGTGGTGGATGACCCTACTTTGGAGGAAAGAATCCAAGGGCTGAGTGGAAGGAAGAATTTTACTCTTTTTGATGCTCATGATGGGAGATATGGGAAAATTATAGATGAAAATATTAAGTTTATCAATGATTTTTATGAGCGGTATGATATTCCTCTTGACCCAATATACACAGGGAAAATGATGAGAAATTTGATGAAACTGATACAGGAAGGATATTTCCCACAGGGCAGCAGGATTTTAGCATTTCATACAGGAGGATTGCAGGGAATTCTAGGGGCGAATGAATGGTTGAAAAAGACAAAAAAAGAACTAATCAAAATAAAATTTAACTAAAAATGAAAAAATTATTGTGTTTATTATCAGTAGTAGGTTTGGGGCTGTTTTCTCACGCTCAGGATTGGAAAACAGATGACCAATACATCCAGAATTTCGCTAAATATGCAGTGGAAGAGATGGAGCTGTATAAAATTCCAGCAAGTATCAAACTCGCACAGGGGATTTTGGAAACAGGAGGAGGACAGAGCCGTTTGGCAAAAGAAGGGAAAAATCACTTTGGGATAAAATGTAAAGAAAATTGGACAGGAAAGACCATGAAACACACAGATGATGCACCAAATGAGTGTTTCCGTGTGTATGATGACCCGCGAGAATCTTACAGAGACCATTCTTTGTTTTTGACAACGAGAAAGTATTATGTAGGACTTTTTAAATTGGATATCAAAGATTACAAAGGCTGGGCATATGGACTTAAAAAGGCTGGATATGCTACCAATCCTAAATATGCGCAGATTCTGATAAGTAGAATAGAAAAATACAGACTGCATGAATTTGATAATATAAAATCACATGAAGTTTCCGCGAAACTAAAAGAATTGTATCCAGAATATAAGTCTGAAAATCAAGAGCCAGTTAAGGAAAAATCCAAAAAAGAGGAAGTGAGAACTGAGCCTGTACTGCGCGAAGAAAAAGTAAAAGAACCAGTAGTTCAAAAGCCAGAAACAAAACAGGAAACAGAAATATCTAAGCCAGAAGTAGAATCTGGTAAAAAAAAAGAACCAGAGCTACACAAGTACGAAGAAGGAAGGCTCACAGAAGAAGCCGTTCTGCATAGTCTAAACGAGAGGAATCATCCTAATTCAAATCTGAAATATGTGGTTTTGGGAGGAGATATTTCTCTTTCTGCTTTAGCGAAAAAATATAATCTTAGAGTAAGCGACCTGAAAGATTATAATGATTTAAAAACATCTGATTTGAAAAAAAATCAGATTGTTTTTTTAGAGCCTAAAAAATCTTACGGAAGTCAAGAAACACATACCGTGAGAAAAGGCGAAAAGATGTATGATATTTCCCAAAAATATGGGATAAAACTAAAGTATTTGTATCTAAAAAATAGAATGGAGGAGGGACAAGAACCAAAAGAGGGACAGGTGCTTTACCTTCAAAATAAAAAGCCAAGAAGGGAGAGATAATGTTCTCCCTCTTTTTTTATGGAATGTTCAGATATTTGTGCGTTTGTACGGAAGCTATCCATTTAGGATTTTGTAGAATGTAATCTGTGATTTTTGGATAGTTTTGCTCCCTTTTGCTCCATTCAGACTGCAGATATAGTTTGCATTTTTCTGATACTTTAGTAGCTTGTTCTTCAGCAAATTTGAAATCGTGATTGTTGAAAATAACCACTTTCAGCTCATCAGCCATTTGGTAAATTTCTTCTTTTGGAAGTTTCACTTTCTTGGGCGAAAGAGTAATCCAGTCAATATGTCCTCTTAGATTGTGCGAGCCAGAGGTTTCCACATGAATCGTACAGCCTAATTCTTTTAGTTTTTTTGTTAAAATATTCAAATCCCACATCAGAGGCTCGCCGCCTGTGATGATTATAGTTTTGCAGTGTTTCGCCGCTATGGCAGCGATTTCTTCTGCATCCATCAACGGATGAAGCGTGGCATCCCAGCTTTCTTTGACATCACACCAGTGGCATCCTACATCACAGCCACCTAAACGGATAAAATAAGCCGCCCTGCCAGAGTGGGCGCCTTCTCCTTGGATAGTATAAAAATGCTCCATAACAGGGAGCATTTTACCTTGATTTAATAATATTTTTTGTTCACTACTAAAATCTGACATTTTTCACTCACTATTTTTTATAAGCTAAAAGCGTATTTTTCATCAGCATGGCTCTAGTCATAGGGCCTACGCCACCAGGAACAGGCGTTATAAAACTTGCCTTCTTTTCGCATGCTTCAAAATCTACATCTCCTACTAAATGATAGCCTCTCTCGCTATCATCATTCACTCTCGTAATCCCTACATCTATAACCACGGCACCTTCTTTTATCATATCTCCTTTTAGATAATTAGGAATACCTAATGCTACGATGACAATGTCTGCCTTTTGGGTATATTCTTCGATATTAGGCGTATGGCTGTGGATGAGCGTTACTGTGGCATCAGTTCCTTTGGCACTCATCAGAATACTCATAGGACGGCCAACGATTCTGCTTCGACCGATAACCACGCATTTTTTTCCTTTGGTGTCAATATTATATCTCTCCAAAAGCTGCATAATCCCAAATGGAGTAGCAGGCAGAAGAGAGTCCATTTCTAAAGCCATTTTCCCAAAGTTCTCTGGGTGGAAACCATCCACATCCTTTTTAGGGTCGATAGCCATGATGATTTTTTCTTGGTCTATGCCTTTCGGAAGAGGAAGCTGCACGATGAATCCGTCTATTTCCTCGTTCTCGTTTAGTTTTTTTATTTCTTCTAAAAGTTCATTTTCACAAATCGTGTCAGGGAATTTTAGCAGTGATGAGGTAAATCCCACTTCTTTACAATCCTTGACTTTGCTATTTACATAGGCTTTGCTGGCTCCATTTTCTCCCACCAGTATAGCTGCCAGGTGAGGCGCTTTTTTGCCGCTTTGTACTATTTTCGTAACCTCTTCTTTTATCTCTTGTTTTATTTTCTGAGAAACACTCAGTCCATCTAAAATTTCAGCCATAATATTATTAGTTTTTTAAAGTTCTTTTCGTAGTCTTGCCACTGGAATGTTGAGCTGTTCTCTGTATTTAGCAATTGTTCTTCGGGCGATATTGTACCCTTTTTCTTTCAGTGCAGTAACCAGCGCATCATCCGTGAGAGGCTTCTTTTTATTCTCTTTGTCGATTATTTCTTGCAGGTGGTTTTTGATTTCTTTTGTGGAAACTTCTTCTCCTTCATCATTGGTCAAACTATCTGAGAAAAGATTTTTTAGATAAACTATTCCGTGCGGTGTGTCAGCATATTTGCTCTTGACCACCCTAGAAATAGTAGAAATATCAAATCCTGTGATGTCAGAAATATCTTTCAGAATCATAGGTTTGATGTTTTTTTCGTCCCCTGTGATGAAATATTCTTTCTGCATCTTAGCGATGGCTGTAATGGTCTGTATCAAAGTGTTTTGTCTTTGATTAACAGCATCAATGTACCATTTCGCGGCATCTAATTTTTGTTTAATGAAAAGAGCCGCCTGCTTGTGTTCAGGAGAGCTTTTATCGTTAGAATATGTTTCTAAAATTTCTTTGTACTCATTGGAAACCCTCAATGTAGGAGCGTTTTTATTGTTAAGCATCGGGATTACCTCGTTGTCCTTTACCTGAATGATAAAATCAGGAATAATTTCTTGATTGATGGTAATGGTCTGTGTATCAAAGTTTCCACCTACTTTTGGTGAAAGTTTTGCAATCTCTTCTAATACATCTTTCAGCTGTTCCTCATCGATATTATACCGCTGGATAATTTTAGAATAATGCTTGTTGCTCAGTGCATCAAACTGGTTTTTCAGTATGCTGGCAGCAATGCTTACATTGGGATTGTCACTTACTTTTTTCTCTATTTGTAGAAGGAGACATTCTTGTAAGTTTCTCGCGCCCACGCCCGCAGGTTCTAATTTTTGGATATAGTTTTCTAAGATGTATTCCAGTTTAGGAATATCTGTATAAATCCCCTGTGAGAAAGCCAAATCATCCACGATTGATTTTAAATCCCTGCGGAGATACCCATCATTGTCAAGGTTTCCTATAAGATATTCGGCTATTTTTAGCTCTTCATCAGAAATATTACTAAGTCTAATCTGCTCCAAAAGATACTCATAAATGGTCTGTCCCTCTGTCAATAAACTTTCGTTATCAAACTCCTCATCATCAGGCGAGTAGTTGCTGGATGCTGTTTTGTAGCTGGGCTCATCATCATACAGATACTCATCTACATTGAAATCCGTTTCTATGCTCTCCGTTCCATCGCTTTCGTAGTCGTTTCCTAAATTGTCATAATCCTCCTCCTTATCATCCGTTACTTTTTCCAAAGCAGGATTTTCCTCTAACTCACGCTCCAGCTCCTCCTCAAATTCCAGCGTATGAAGCTGAATAAGCTTCATTAACTGAATCTGCTGTGGAGCGAGTTTTTGACCAAGTTTAAGTTGTAAATTTTGTTTGAGCATATCAGTTTTAGATTATTAGTTTTAGAAGCTATCCGTTGATTCCTCCCATTTCTATCTGGTTGTTTTCATCTATTTCTATATTGGCTAAATGGTCAAAGAAATAATTTGGCTCTGCATCTAAATCAAAATCACAGCTAATTCCTTCATTGTCAATATAAAAATTAAGAGAACGAACGCCGATAGCTTCTTTAAATTCCTTTTCAGAAATCGTTCTATCAAGGCTGAATTCATCAAAATATTCAGCAACTCCTTTTTTGGCTATTTCTTCTGAAATCCAGTCATTCAGCCCTTCAAAAATAGATTCTTCTTTAATAAAAGTATCTAAAATCAAATCCTTATGGCTTTCTATCCACTGGATTTTTTCTTCTAATTTCTGAAAATATTTTTTTTGTTCTTCTTTGGTTGCTTCTAGTTCTTCATCAAATTCAATATAAATTTCTGTATCAAATTTGTTCCAAATTTTAGCAACAGCTTCAAATTCAGGATAGTCTCTATAAGTTATTTTCATAATCCTTAATTTTTTTATTTACATAATTCTTAAAACTCTGCGTTTCTTGGTGTTCTTGGGAAAGGAATTACATCACGAATGTTGGTCATTCCTGTTACGAATAATACCAATCTCTCTAGTCCAAGCCCGAAACCAGCGTGAGGCACAGAACCGAATTTTCTAGTATCCAGATACCACCATAGTTCCTTTTCATCCACATTCATATCTTTCATTTTTTGGACAAGAACATCTAGTTTTTCTTCTCTCTGAGAACCACCGATGATTTCACCGATTCCAGGGAAAAGAACATCCATCGCCGCTACGGTTTTTTGGTCATCGTTCAGCTTCATATAAAACGCCTTGATGTCCTTTGGATAGTTGAATAAAACCACTGGGCTTTCAAAGTGTTTTTCCACCAAATAGCGCTCGTGCTCAGATTGTAGGTCTGCACCCCAAGCCTCTATTGGGAATTGGAATTTACCTTTTTTATTCTCTTTAGAGTTAAGCAAAATCTCGATAGCCTCAGTGTAGCTCAGCCTTACGAAACGCTTTTTCACTACATTTTGAAGTTTTTCTATCAGTCCTTCTGCTGCTCTTTCTTTTTCAGGTTTTTGTTTTTGTTCCTCTGCAAATCTCTTGTCAAGAAGTTCTAAATCATCTTTGCAATTATCTAATACATAGTTGATTACATATTTCAAGAAATCTTCCGCTAGGTCTATGTTGTCTTCCAAGTTGTTAAATGCCACTTCTGGCTCCACCATCCAGAATTCTGCAAGGTGTCTGGTTGTATTAGAGTTTTCTGCACGGAAAGTAGGCCCAAAGGTATAAACCCTTCCTAGTCCCATAACTGCGGTTTCCACATTTAGCTGTCCAGAAACCGTAAGGGAAGTTCTCTTACCAAAGAAATCTTGGTCGTAGTCTACATTTCCATCTTCTGTTTTTGGAACTTTATTTAGGTCAAAGTTCGTAACCTTAAACATTTCTCCTGCTCCCTCAGCATCAGCTCCTGTGATTAGAGGAGTGTGGATGTAGAAGAATTGATTTTGGTTAAAGAACTGATGAATCGCAAAACTCACAGCGTGGCGAATTCTAAACACAGCTCCGAAAAGATTAGTTCTAAATCTCAAATGAGCTTGTTCTCTCAGTAATTCTAAAGAGTGTTTTTTAGGCTGAAGAACCGTTTTTTCTAGTTCATCAGTGAAATTATCTCCTAAAATTTCTATTATCTTTGCTAAAACTTCTATGTTTTGTCCTGCTCCTTGGCTTTCTACGATTTCTCCTGTCACTTTCAGAGAGGATGCTGTATGGATTTTTTTGATAATTTCTTCATCAAATTTTTCGAAATCCACTACAATCTGGATGTTATTCGCTGTAGAACCGTCGCTCAGTGCGATGAATCTATTAGAACGAAAAGCTCTGACCCAGCCTTGGATACAGATGTCGTGGTGAATATGTTTTGTGTAATTATCAAGAATTTCTTTAATCGTTAATCGTTTCATAGGATGATATTATTAAAACAGCAAAGATAAAATAAAAAGATGGAAATAAAAAACCGCTGTAAATCTACAACGGTTTTTATTTTAATTGAAAATCAATTATTTTTTCTTAGCACCTGCTACTGCGTCAGCTAGCTCAGCACCTGGCTTGAATTTAGCAACTTTTTTAGCAGCGATTTTGATAGGTTGTTTAGTAGCTGGGTTGATACCAGTTCTTGCAGCTCTTTCTGTTACAGAAAAAGTTCCAAATCCTACTAATGCTACTTTACCATCTTTCTTTTTAAGTGTGTTAGTAACATTTTCAATGAAAGATTCTAATGCCTTCTTAGCAGCCACTTTTGTGATTTCTGCATCCTTTGCGATTGCGTCGATTAATTCAGACTTGTTCATAATAATGTTATTTTATAAATTTATGTTCAGCAAATATAAAATAAATAAAACAAAAACCAAATTTTTTATAGCATAAAATGAGGTTTTTAGAAGATTTTAAGATAAATTTAATTGGTTTTTACTTTTTAGCTCCGAAAAATCCGTGATTTCCAAGAGGAATAATAGCTGCAACGATGAAAAGATGGTTATTTGGACTTGCATGGTTTTTGTGAGACTGGTAGATGTAGAAGAACTGAGGGTTTAGCCAGTTGAAAAGCTTGATGTCCGCTCCTAAATACACTCTGTTTCTAGCAAAATCTCCTTTTTTTAGGTCAATGAAAATTTCATCATGAGCAAAGAAATTGACAGATTTATCAAAAATTTTCGCTCTGTGTACGATACCTAGACGCCCTCGGTAAAAATCAAAGTCCTCTCCACCTACTATGAATCTATGCAAATAAGTGTTTCGGTTTTGTAAAATCCATTTGTTTTGTTTGTCCAAAGGGAGGGAGAAAGTCAGCATCGCATTGATTTGATGCTCTTTCACTTCCTTGCTGTGCGCCTGAGGAGATTTCAGAAATACATAAAGAGGCATGAAGGAAATGTATTTGTTGATTTTGATATTAGGCATCACCATTGCGATCTGTGTATGCTCTGGTGATGTGCTCACCCCGCCATATACGGTGATGCTGTGCTCTTTTGGGATGCTTATAGAGACTCCCGTTGTCAAGAAAGATTTCTTGGTGTCAGCATCTTGGGCTTTCATAGTGCTAATGCCGAAAAACACTCCATATAATGCTGAAAGTAAGATTAACTTTTTCATTCGTGTAAAATTTAGAAAATTAAGGCTGCAAAAATACTAATTAAATCTTAGGTCTGTTTAAAAAGAAATCAATAATTTTGCGGCATGTTAATAGAAGTTTTTAAATCAAAAATTCATAGAGTAAGTGTTACAGAAGCGAATCTGAACTACATAGGAAGCATTACCATAGACGAAGACCTGATGGATGCCTCTGGAATCATCCATGGCGAGAGGGTTTATGTGGTGAATGTGAATAATGGAGAGCGCTTTGACACTTATGCGATAAGAGGCGAGAGAAAATCAGGAGTAATCTGTCTGAATGGTGCCGCAGCGAGAAAAGCCCACAAAGGCGATATTGTCATCATCATAGCTTACGCGCAGATAACACCAGAGGAAGCAAAAACCTTCGAACCCAAAGTGGTTTTCCCTAATGAAAAAACTAATTTATTAGAATAATAATGAGCCTCAAAAGAAAGCAGATAAAGAATATTTTTACGATTTTAATTTCAGCTGGATTGGCTGCATTTTTTATGTGGCTGGCTTTGGGAGATTTGGATTTCGATAAAGTGAAAGCGTCTTTTGCTGAGATTAACTATTTCTGGGCGTTTGTGTCTGCTTTCTTTGCTGTTTTAGCGTATTGGTTTCGGGCGGTGCGCTGGAATCTTCTTTTAGAACCGATGGGCTACCAAATCCGTAATTCTAATGCCTTTTGGACAATAGCCTTCGGGTATATGATGAACCTTACCATTCCAAGAAGCGGCGAAATCGCGAGGGCGACCACGCTTTTCAGAATCGAGAAAGTCCCAGTGGAAAAATCCATCGCTACCATAGTCATAGAACGATTGGTGGATTTGGTTTTTATGCTTTTGTTTTTGCTTCTGACTTTTATTTTTAATGGAAAGGTTTTAGCATCGTTTTACAACCTGCTTACCACACGAAAAGTCTCTGAGAAAAAGGAACTGACATCCACGGATAATTTCTTGTTAAATCTTGGAATAGATGACTTGGATACATTTTATTTTAATCTAAAAATAGCCCTTGTAGTCCTTGTTTTGCTTGGTGCGGTTGTTTTTGTGATTAAGTTTAAAGAGAAAATTATTTCTTTCGTTAAAGGATTGATAGAAGGCTTTTTAGCTGTCCGAAAAATCAAAAATAAACTTGCTTTTGTGCTTCATTCGGCAGGAATATGGATTTGCTATTTTCTCGCGGCGTATTTGGTTTGTTTCGCTCTGAAAGAAACTTCTGATTTTACCATTGGCGATGGTTTTCTACTCGTTACAGCGGGAACTCTTGGGATGATGGTACCTACTTCTGGCGGTGCAGGTTCGTACCATATCGTAGTTAAAATTGCTATTGTAGGGATTTTTATTTCTCTTGGTAAAAGCCATTCTCAGGGCGAGGAAGTTGGAATTTCCTATGCATTGATTTCCCATTTGATACAGACTATTGCTACGCTTGTCTTTGGGCTGATTTCTATTTTCGCATTATTTGGAAAGAAGAATGATAAATAGTTTATGCTTCCTCAGGAGTGTCAAAACTATTTTTCCATTGATTTATAAAGTCTTTAAATTGTTTGTTATCAAAGACTTTGTTTCTGATTTTGCTAACGGAAAAAATCCCTTTTCTATCAGAAATCATCAGGATTTCATTGGCTTTTTGGCTTTCAAAAGGGCTGATTTCTGCTTGTTCTATTTCGGCTAATCTATTTTTGTGAACGAAAGTGACGAAGTTCTCCATCAGTGGCGAGATGTAGGCACCTTCGGTCTGTTTCGGGATACGGATGGTGTTTCCTTCTAAAAATAAGAAATTTCCCCATATTCCCCGTGCAATTCTTTTGTTAGGGTTTAGGATGAGCAGGTCATCCAGCTCGTTTTCTCCAGCGTATATTTCGGCATAAATATTTTCTGGACAATGAGTTAGAATATTGCTTAGAATATTTGTATTTACGGTGATTTCCCTAATCAAATCTACTTCCAGAGTTTTGTTAATCTGCAAAACATCTTGTGTCAGCTCTGCTTCAATGAAAAACTGAACAGGAGATTTGGCTAAATTTAAATCATCAGTATTTCTATAAACTAAAAAATGAATAAACGCGTTTTCAAGGGCGTCAGCAGTTATTTTTTGTTCAAGAATATCGATGAAATATTCCAGATTGAAAGAAAGTGGAATGTTCATTCTCATCTTTCGCATAGAGGCCATTAGGAAAAAATAGCATTCTTCAGTAAGGATGAGTTTTCCGTTTCTCACAAAAAAATACACGCTCACGGCATCGCCATAAAGAAAAGCACGATTGTTATTCATTAGGCAGCTCCTAATTTTATTTTCAGATTTTCGATAAGATTTTCCCAGTATTGCTGAGTTTCTTCTTCGTCGCCAGCTTCACAGAAGTCGGTAACATTCAGAGAAAGGTCGTTCGTAATTTCATCAATTACGATATTTAGCTCGAAGAAATATTTGGTTCCTTCATCTTCTTCCCATCGGAATCTCACGGACTGCTCTACTTTGTATCTGGTAAGGGTTGCTTTTTCTTTTGGGCCGCCATTCCAGCTGAAGTAGAAGTCATCTCCTTTTTCTGTCACTTCATCAGCAAACCATTCAGACAGACCTTCTGCAGTGGCAATGTATTCAAACAGAATTTCTGGAAGGCAGTGAAGCGGAAATTCAAATTGTATTTTAGTTTTAGCCATACATATACATTTTCGGGTCGCAATATATCATTATTTTTTTAGCTTTAAAATATTGTCTAAGTGATTTTTGTCACTATAAATGAAAAAAGGCAAAAAATCATAAATTTTCACCTTTTTATTTGTTTTTTTGTGTCTGCTTTTTTTGTTATGATACCTTGTCAAGAGCATTTAGAATAATAGCACACCCTTTCTCTATTTCTTCCTTGCTGAGGATAAGCGCAGGAGAAATTCTCAGATAATCATTTCGATAGAGCTGGCAGGATACGATAAGTCCGTCTTTCATGCACTGCTCTACCACACGGATGCAGTAGTCAGGGCTTTCTAGATTGACCGCTAGCATGATACCTTTTCCGTTGATGTATTTTATTTTAGGATGAACCAAAAGTTTTCGGAATAGTTTTTCTTTTTCCTCTATTTCATCCAGTAGTCCGCTTTCTAAAATTTCTTCCAAAGTAGCCAAACAAGAAGCCGCGATAAGTGGATTTCCTCCGAAAGTGGTGATATGTCCTAATTTAGGGCTGTGAGATAGACAGCTCATGATTTCTCTGCTGCTCATAAAGGCGCCCACGGGAAGACCGCCGCCCATTCCTTTGCCCATTGCGAGAATATCTGGAACGATGCCGTAATGCTCAAATCCAAAAAGTTTTCCCGTTCTCCCAAACCCTGGCTGTACTTCATCTAAAATAAGCAGGGCGCCCACTTCTTCGCATCTCTTTTTTAGTTTTTTCAGATAGTCGTTTTCTGGCGTGATAAATCCTGCTGCGCCTTGTATGGTTTCCACAACCACACCTGCTGTTTTTTCGGTGATTTTAGCTAAATCTTCTTCATTATTAAAATGAATGAAATTCACCAACGGAAGCAATGGACGGAAGGCTCTCTTGTGGTATTCGTTTCCTGCTACGCTGAGCGCTCCATGGGTATTGCCGTGGTAGGCATTGTGAAAGGCTATGATTTCCTCTCTGCCGGTGTATCTTTTGGCAAGTTTTAAGCTGCCATCTATGGCTTCTGCACCGCTGTTTACCAAATAGGTAACTTCCAGTGGGTCAGGCGTAACCTTTGCTAAAAGTTTGCACAGTTCTACGGGCTTTTCTAGTGCGTATTCTCCGTAGACCATCACATGCAGGTACTTGTCTGCTTGTTCTTTTATGGCGTTTATGATTTTAGGGTGGGAGTGTCCTAGTACATTGGCAGAAATTCCAGAAACAAAGTCCAGATATGCTCTACCATCTTTACCATATATATAGTTGCCCTCCGCTCTTTCTACCTCAAAACCAGAAGCAAAATGTGAGGTCTGTGCTTGATAGTTGAAAAAATCTTGTTTCATTATAGAATAATTTTGAGCAAATGTACCGTTTTTGATTAAAATAGGGCGTTAAAATTTTGTTTAATCCTAATAATTCACTACCTTCGTAGAGGGAAAAGGAGCTTGAAAGTCAAAAATTTAGGGGCGTTTTTTACGAAATTTAACACAATTAAACTTATGTATGTGATGTAGTAGTTATGATGATGAATTTTTATTGAATGAAAAAATAAAGTGTTTTATAGAGAAGAGAGTTTTCCTTTATGTAAATGTATTTAGAATTTAACAATGATAAATCTATAATTAATTACTATGAAAAAAGCATTATTTTCAGTATTTCTGCTATCAGCTGTAGCAGTAAATGCACAAATAGGAAAAGTGGGAGTTAATACTAATAATCCCAAAGCAACACTGGATATTCAGCCAAGTCCAGCAAATGCTCTTCCGACGGCAACTACTAATGAGGGGTTCTTATTCCAAAATTATCTAAAACCAGAGTAGCAAACATAGCAACACCAGAAGATGCTACTATGATCTATGTAAGTGATGTGACCTATACAGGGACAAACCCTGCGGTGGCGGATATTACCAGCAAGGGATTTTACTATTATGATGAAGACCCTGTGATGCCAGCTAATTCTAAATGGAAAAAACTAAATGTAAACGCAGGAGGAACTAATCTCTACAATACAGATGGAACTCTAGCAGACAAGAGAACTGTAAACATGAATGGTAAAAATCTCTCTTTTACAGGAACAGGAAATGTAGGGATAGGAAAAGCAGCAACAGCAGATCATAGATTAGAAGTTGCAGGTTCTATTAAGGCAGAAGGTTATTTAAGGTCTTCAGTTAATGATCCAGTAGGAAGGTATTTGAGTTTGATAAATCCACAGAAAACAGGAGCAACAGCGGCAAGTGATTGGACAATATTTAATATGACTGGGGCATATAGCAACTCACTACAATTTTGGAGGTATTTCAATAATTATGTTAATGGTGGACCAGTGATGACTTTAGGAGATAATGGATTTGTAGGAATTGGACTACCAACAAATGTATCCCCAGCACATAGGGTTCATATTAAAGATGGGCACTTTTATGCAGAAGAAGGAGCATTATATTCCCAATATTCTAATAATGAAGGAGGTAG
>CALAEK010000076.1 GCA_937890925.1 uncultured Riemerella sp. | reverse complement strand
TCGGCAGCGTCAGATGTGTATAAGAGACAGATAATAATCCTATCAATGTATAAAAACAAATTTCTACCCAAAGACTCCAAAAAGCTCCATCTATATAGTAATACCTAATCCTACCATAAAATACATTTATAAATGTAGGATCTATGAATGTATTTGCTATCAGGTAATTAGAAAGTAATTTAGAGTTCGTATATCCTTCCCCTGTATAGAAAAATCTAAAAAACACAAAAATTATTGTTGAACAAATAAACATTGCTGGAGACAAACGAAGAAATCTCTTAACTATAAAATCCCTATAATTTTTAGTGTTTTCTAATGAGGCGTAAATCACAAAACCAGAAATAATAAAAAACAACTGCACCCCCAACGCTCCCCATGCAACCTTTCTTCCTACATCTGGATAATTAAGATAATAATGAGACAGAATAACCATAATCACGGCTACTACCCTAAGTACATCTAATACATTTACTCTGCCTTTTTTCTCCGCTATGTAGTTTTTTTCCATATATGATTTATTTCTATTGTCACAAAATTACAAATTTAAATATCATATAAAACAAAAAGACTTCTGAAATTTCAGAAGTCTTATGTGGTTTCTCCAGGAATCGAACCAGGGACACACGGATTTTCAGTCCGTTGCTCTACCAACTGAGCTAAGAAACCATTCTTATTTGCTTCTCTGTTATTGATTAAAGCGATGCAAAGATACACCTTTTTTTTATAAAAACAAATTTTATTTTAATTATTTTTATTTTTTTCTTCAAATTCTTTTAGCTGATCACTTATTTCTTCCAAAACAGGCTTAATAGTATCCTCAGGTAAATCCCTGATTCTAATATACATAAGGCCATCTATAGCATCATTGAAATTAGGATCTACATTGAACGCCACAACCTTCGCATTTTGCTTAATATATTTTTTTATCAGCACAGGCATACGCATTTCTGGCTCGAAATCATCTATCAGCTTATCAAATTTATTCAAATCATTGTCCAAATCCTCAAAGAAAAGATTTTTATCTCGCTCACTCAGATGCACCTTGTAGTCATTTTTAGGATGAACATGCTGCGCTACTGCTGGATCAAAATAATTAGAACGCATAAATTCTATCATCAATGATTTAGAAAAATCCGAAAATCTACTACTGATACTCACCCCTCCCATCAAGAATTTATGGTGTGGGTTTCTCAGACAAACATGGACAATTCCCCTCCACAAAAGGAACAGCGGCAAAGGCTTCTGCTGATATTCCATAGAAATATAAGCACGCCCCATTTCTATAACTTTATTGAAGAAAGGATGCAATTCCTGATCAAAATCAAATAATGAATTGGTATAAAACCCTTTAATTCCGTGTTTTTTCATCACCTCTGCTCCCAGCGCCATTCTATAAGCGCCTACGATTTTTTGGTCAGAATTATCCCAAAGAATAAGGTGGTGATAGTGTTTATCATACTCATCCAAGTCAAAAGGAAGATTTGTTCCCTCTCCTACAGCTCTGAAGGTCAATTCTCTCTGACGCCCGATTTCGCGCATCATGGAAGGAATTTCATCAAATGTTGTGAAAAACACATCATAATTGTTATTTGAAAACAATACCTTTCCCTCCTTTTTCTTAAGGTTTTCTATATCTTGCAAGATATCCTCTAAAGGCGTCTCGTCTATGATGTTTTCTACTACTTCTTCTTTTTTAGGAGTGACACTTAGATTTTTCACCTTCAAGAATTCTGCTACAGATTTTCGGTCTTCAAAATAAGACTTCATCATATAGACTTTCCTTCTTAAAAAGTTTTCCAGCTCCTTTGTAGTTTCATAATCTGATAATACTTTAGGACTTACAGGTCTTCCTATTCTTATTTTTATAGGCTTTTCCCTTTTGTTCACCATTTCAGAAGGAAGCAAAAGCGTCTGCAAATCTGGGTGAATTTTGGAAGCTGAATAAAAAAACTTGCTGTTCTTCGCATGAAAATACATCGGAACCACAGGAACATTCGCTTTTTTTATCAATTTCATAGCTGGATTTTCCCATTCTTTGTCCAAAATTTCATGAAACTCATTATTCTTATTAGAAACCTCTCCCGCAGGAAAAATCCCAAGACAGTGCCCCTCGCTCAGATGTCGCAGCGCCTCTCTCATCCCAGACATACTGCTGTATGCTTCTTTTCTTCCCTCAAATGGATTTACAGAAATCACATACGGAGCCATCGGTTCTATCTTCGTCAAAAGGAAATTTCCCATCACCTTAAAATCAGGGCGAATTTCTGATAAAATTTTACACATTATCACGCCATCCAATGCCCCCAGCGGATGATTTGCCACCAATATAAAAGGCCCTGTTTTTGGAATTTTAGCCAAATCTTCTTGAAAAGCTAAGTATTTGACATTCAGTTCCTCTAGCAATTTATTGAAAAAGTCCTGCCCTTCATAATTTTTAACTTTATCATAAAGAGCATTCACTTTATTTATTTTTGCAAATTTCATAACAGCCGAAACTGCAGGACTTGCGAAAATCCCGAATTTATCCAGTCCAGAGGCTGTCATCAAATCTTTTTTAGAAATAAGACTCATATCTTTATTATCCATTTATTATCATTTGTACTGTAGTTTTAGTAATCTGCTCCAAGAGAACATTTTTACCTTCGTACAGCTTATCCAAATTTTCTAACCTTGCATTTCTTATCGTGAATAGAGACACTTTTTTCACTATTTCAGTATTAAAATCTTGCTCCAGCTCAGCCTCCAATTCATCTACATTATTAAATTTATCCTCCAAACAAAGTGCCAGAGATATCGCCGAGTTCTGCATCAGAGAAACTTTGATATTTCTTTTTGCTAACTCTCTGAAAATAAAACTAATGTGGTCTTCCGCTATGAACGAAAAATCTCGCGTCGCGATACGCATAAGAACCTGATTTTCTTTTAGAATATAACTTTCCAAAAGCTGATTTTCAGTTGATATTCCTATTTTCGTTCCTGCTTTTTCTGGGTTGATGAACGACTTCACAAAAAACGGAATACTCTTCTGTTTCAGTGGCTGCAGGGTTTTAGGGTGAATCACTGATGCCCCATAATACGCCATTTCTATAGCTTCTTCGTAGGAAATATTAGAAAGAAGTTCCACATTTTCAAACTTCCTTGGGTCGCCAGTCATCACACCAGGGACATCTTTCCAGATTGTCATATCCTTGGCATCCAAACAATAGGCAAATATCGCAGCGGAGTAATCAGACCCCTCACGCCCCAGAGAAACCGTGAAATTATTTTCATCTGAACCTATAAACCCTTGAGTCACATAGGTTTTAGCTTTATCTAATTGAGAAATATTCTTCTCTGTATCTTCCCAGTTTACCACTCCTTCACGGTAGTTGGTATCGGTTTTTATAAAATCCCGAGCATCCAACCACTGGTTACCTATCTCATTATCAGAAAGATACACACTCAATATTTTTGATGAAATCATCTCTCCACAGGTTACAACTTGGTCATAAACAAAATTGTAATTAGGAGATTTATTCCTTCTAAGGAAAGATTCTATATCATCAAAAAACAATTTGATTTCGCTGAAAACATGGTGATTTTCATCAAAAAGCCCTTTTGCAATTTGGATATGTTCTTCCTTTATTTTAGCTATTTCCTGCTGATAATCACTTTTATTGAAATAAAATTCTACCACTCTTTCTAATGCATTAGTAGTCTTTCCCATAGCCGAAACGACTATCAGACACCTCTCAAAGCCTTGTATACTAAGCACTCTGAGCACATTTTTCACACTATCAGCATCTTTCACAGAAGCTCCTCCAAATTTGAATATCTTCATCGAGATTTTTTTAATTTATAGTCTTCCACTCAAACCTACAAAAGTATTAAATAAGATTGATATAAAAAAGTATATTTTTCGGTATAAATTTACGATTTTTGTAAATCTTTTAAATTAAACAAGTTATGACAGACCAAACTCTACAATCTTTGGGAGAATTTATCATTGATAAACAGGATGATTTCAAGTTTTCAAGTGGAGAACTTTCCAGATTATTAAGCTCCATAAAAATAGCCTCTAAAATCGTAAACAGAGAAGTAAACAAGGCTGGAATCGCAGATATCCTTGGTAAAGCTGGCAACGAAAATGTACAAGGCGAGGAGCAGATGAAGTTGGATGTTTTTGCCAATGATATTTTCATAGATGCCCTTTCTCACAGAGAAATCGTGTGTGGTATCGCATCAGAAGAAAATGAAGATTTTATAGAGATAAAAGGAAACGAGAACAACGCCCATATGAACAACTATGTGGTGCTGATAGACCCTCTAGACGGCTCATCTAATGTAGATGTCAATGTATCTGTGGGAACTATTTTCTCTATATACAGAAGGGTAACTCCAGCAGGAACTCCTGTAAAAATAGAAGATTTCTTACAAAAAGGTGTAAATCAGGTAGCAGCAGGATATGTTATTTATGGTTCATCCACCATGCTGGTTTATACAACAGGAAACGGAGTAAATGGCTTTACGCTAGACCCATCAGTAGGGACTTATTTCCTATCTCATCCTAATATGACTTACCCTAAAACAGGTAAAATCTACTCTGTCAATGAAGGAAACTACGCTAAATTCCCACAAGGAGTAAAGGAGTACATCAAATATTGTCAGGAAGAGGAAGGCAACAGGCCTTATACATCCAGATACATAGGCTCATTAGTAGCTGATTTTCATAGAAATATGATAAAAGGCGGTATCTATATCTACCCTTCCTATGCCCATGCACCAAATGGAAAACTTAGACTGCTTTACGAGTGCAATCCTATGGCTTTCTTGGCTGAACAAGCTGGAGCAAAGGCTACAAACGGCTTCCAAAGAATCCTAGAAATAGAACCTACTTCACTACACCAGAGAGTTCCTTTTTTCTGTGGAAGTGTAGAAATGGTGGAAAAAGCAGAAGAATTTATGGCAAAGCATAAATAATTCTTTGATAAAATTTCATTCAAAATAAAAAAGTTCTACCCAAAAAGTAGAACTTTTATTTTTTTATTTCTTTCGGATGAGCCACAGCCCTATGAAGGTAAGCAATCCATTGATAATCAATAATTCTAAACCAATTTTAAATTCACCGAAAATATTTGATTGGTATTTGTCTATCAAGAAAGAAAGTGTAGGTGCGATGATGCAGATATACGGCACCAAATGGTCTTTCACCTTATATTTAGTAAAAATACCAAAAGCAAACAAACCAAGCAGCGGCCCGTAGGTAAAACCTGCCAATTTCAGGATAAGCCCAATCATAGAGGCATCATCTATCCACTTGAAAACCATCACCATAATAAGGAAAGAAATCGTTACCAAAATATGTACTTTCTTTCTGAAAGTTTCTTTTTGGGTGTGAGCCCAGTCCTTATTTTTAATTCCGAAAATATCAATACAAATAGAAGAAGTAAGCGCTGTCATCGCCCCATCGGCACTGGAACAAAAGGCTGAAATAAGCCCAATGATGAAAGTCACCCCTATCAGCGGAGACATATATTCCAAAGCCGCCGTAGGAAACAGCCTATCCTTCACCGCGGTGATGTTTTTCTGCTCTGCGAACAAATGAAGAATTCCGCCCATATAAAGGAATAAAGTAATCATTCCCAGCAGGATGAAAGTAAGCACCAGCATATTCTTCTGGCTGTCTTTCAGGTTAGAAACGGAGATGTTTTTCTGCATCATATCTTGGTCTATCCCTGTCATCGCAATGGTAATGAACGCCCCCGCCAAAATCTGCTTCACGAAGAAACTGCCATTCATCACATTCGTATCAAAAACACGAAGATAGCCCCTTTCACTCATCATAGAAAGACTTTCAGAGAAGCTGATATTCATATGATGAAGGATATAAATCACCGTTGCCACCAGCCCCAAAAGCATTGCTGTGGTCTGGATAGTATCTGTCCAAATGATGGTTTTCACGCCACCTTTGTAAGTGTAAAGGATAATCATCAAAAGAGTGAGCAAAGTCGTAAGCCAAAACGGAACGCCCAAGCTGTCCAAAATCATCACCTGCAATATATTTACCGCCAAATAAACCCTTGCCGTAGCGCCCACCAGTTTAGAAACGATGAAAATAATCGCCCCTGATTTATAGGTACTTTCACCCATTCGCTCTTGGAGATAAGTATAAATGGAAGTGAGGTGCATTTTGTAATAAATCGGCAGCAGAATATACGCCACCACGATATAACCGATGATATAGCCAAAAGTAATCTGCAGATACTGGAATCCATCCGTCCCTACCGTTCCTGGCACACTCACGAAAGTAACCCCAGAAAGCGTAGAACCTATCATCCCAAAAGCCACCAATTTCCAGTTTCCAGAGCGGTTTCCTATGAAGAAACTATCATTGTTACTCCCTCTGCTGGTAAGCCAAGATATCAGCATCAAAAGCCCAAAATAACCAATAACAATAGACAAAAGTAATAATGGCGAAAGCATACTATTTTTTTATTTGTAAATTAATCTTGTATAACCTTTTCTACTATCTTATTCCCAGTCAAAGTTAATTCTATTTCTGTACGAATAGATGGACAACAACGAGGGTCTGTATCTGCATATTCTAACCTAGACAAAAATATTTTCCCTCTATTGATTCTATCAAAAACAAAGGAGTAATCAGGAACATAATTCTGAATAATTTGCACATTATCCCCTTTATTCTCATACATAACGAAACCTTGACCTGCCAAGTAATTTCCTCCATCTGTTGGTTCAATAGCATAATAAATTGCAATATCCTCCTTACTATCACCTGTAATATCTCCTGTATAAACTATAGTGCCAACCACTTCCGTATTTTCTGAAGTTAATAAATTAGGTTTATATGAATTAAAATGGTCTAGTGCAATCTGAGTTAATTTTTCTGTAGGAAACAGCTCCATTTCTGGACATTCTACTTGTTGTATTTTTGCACTATTATCATTATTTTGTGCTTTTAAAGCATTTTCACTACAAGAAAACACAAACAAGGATAATAACAATCCTAAAAATAATTGTTTTTTCATATTATTTTTTATTTCTAATTATATTTTACTTTTTAAAATCTTCCTTTAAAATGGAATACCGAACGAAATCCAAGAATTTTCCGTTTTTATAGATTTCCTGTCTGAGGACAGCCTCCTGCCTCATTCCGCTTTTCTCCATCACTCGCCCTGAAGCAGGATTGTGCGGAAAGAAATTAGCGAACATTTTATTTAGATTTAAGACTTTAAATCCAAAAGCCAGCACCTCCGCCATGGCTTCCGTCACATAACCTTTATTCCAAAATTCTTTCCCAAGCCAGTAGCCGATTTCCGCCTTTTGATTGGCTTTATCCCAGTGATGAATTCCTATAAGCCCCATTATCAAGCCGTTTTCTTTATTTCGGATAGCAAAAACAAAATCCGTTTCGTTCTCAAAACCTTTGTCCACCACCTCGTGGATTAAAAACTCGGCATCCGCCTCCTTGTAGGGATAGGGCATGTTTGCGGTGTTTTCTGAATAAACCTTATCAGAATCAAGATAATGAATAATGTGCTGCATATCACCCTCCACAGGACGGCTGAGAATGAGCCTTTCAGTAGTCAAAACGGGAAATTCCTTTTTCATATTTTTTGGGATAAAAACCACATTGGCAAAAGTAATAAAAAAAGTATTGAAAAAGCTAATAAAGTCGGCATTTATCCTATTGAAAGCTGTTTTATAGGGATTAAAACACCTTTATCAAGGTTGTTATTTATCAAATTTAACCTTAAGAAACCTCCTGTTTTTTATCCTTTTCTTCTTTTTATTAAATAAAAACCCAATATCAATATGTGAACCACGCTAAAAATCAACAGATAAAACAGCCATAATAAACTTGTTCCCCATTTAGAATCAAAAAACAATTTGTAATACAAAACACTATTATATCTGTCTCTTATACACATCTCCGAGCCCACG
>CALAEK010000075.1 GCA_937890925.1 uncultured Riemerella sp. | reverse complement strand
AAACGAAGCTCTGTTCCTACCTCGTATTCCGTTGTAAATTCTGGTTTTAAGTCTGGATTATTCCAAGCGTTTGCTACTGTGTATCCTACAAAAGTTGCTAAATCATTATTAAAAGGAAATTTAAGTCCTGGCACGAATCCATCACCGTATTCTGCTTTTCTATATGCTTGAAAAACTAAATAAGGATCTGCATCTCTCGCCGTTCTAGAAATCCCCGCACGCACTTTACCATAGCTTAATATATCCTTATTAATCTTAAATGCATCTGAGAATATGAATGAACCACTTACCCCAGGGTAAAAATAACTTCTATTGTTTTCTGGTAAAGTAGATGCCATCTCATATCTTCCTACTAGGTTGAGGAACAAATAATTTTTGTAGCTCAAAGAAACATCTCCAAAGAACCCAAATAATGTTCTTTTGGTTTCATAGTTGTAACCTGGGTCAAAAGCTGCAATGTTATTAGTATTTACCAACCCTGGCGCAGCTAATTCTGTTCCTGTAATGACACTATTTCTATATGTTCTCTTGTTATAGTCCTGTCCCACCACAACTGTCAAAGCCAAGTTATCTGTAATATTGGTATTGATATTTGCCATCAATGTTGATGTAAGCTCGTTTCTCTTCACATCATCATAAGATAAATATCCTTTTGGTTTTGAACCCGAATATATATCCCTGAATATCACTCTATTATCTACAAAATAATCATTTCCTAATCTATAAGTTAGTTTTAACCATTTTGTTAAATCATATCCTAAGTTCAAACTCGCAATGAAACGGTCACTGGATGTTTTAGCAGAGTTCTTATAAACTGACCAATATGGGTTATCAAAACTTCCTTTACGGAAATTGATTTGTTCGCCCGTAGTAGGATTAACATAGCCATAACCCTTCAAGTCCCAGCTCACAGGAGCATGAAACAAGGCAAAAATAGGGTTGTTCCCATCCTGTCCAGAAAATGGAACATTTCCTTTCGTAGTGTTATAAGAGACATTTATTCCCGCATTGAATTTTTCTGTAACCTGCGTATTTCCATTAAATCTAAAATTAGTTTTCTCATACTCTTGGTTCGGAACTATGGATGTCTGCAAGGAATGTCCTGCTGACAAGAATATATTAGATTTATTAAATGAATGTGATAAAGACACATTATTGTTTCTCGTTACTCCAGTTTGTAAAAACTGCTTTCTTGGGTCATAGACAGAGAGCGTAACATTTTTGCCCGCTGCATCACTATACACAGTCTGCCCTTGTATTTTTGGTCCCCAAGATAAAGATGTTGCTTCCCTATATACACCTTGCTCTCCCTGTGCATAGACTGTCTGATAATCCGGAAGAACCAAAGCGTTATCTACCGCAACCTGCGTAGAAAGAGTGATTTGTGGCTTTCCTGCTCTTGCTTTTCCTGATTTTGTTGTAATGAGGATAACCCCATTAGAACCTCTATTTCCATAAAGAACAGCTCCAGCAGCTCCTTTTAGAATATTGATACTCTCTATATCATCAGGATTGATATCCGCTGCTCTGTTTGGAGAAGAAATTCCTGTAACGGTGTTTGAGTTCCCATCATTCGCATTAGTGATGGGCACTCCGTCAATTACATACAGAGGCTCGTTAGAATTGGTAAGAGATTTCGCACCTCCCCTTATTACCAATCTACTCCCAGAACCTGGCGCCCCGCCAGAAGAGATTACCTGAAGCCCTGGTGCCTTCCCTGAAAGCGAGTTGACTAAGTTTTGATTCCCAACTTTTGACAAGTCATCTCCGCCTACTTTCGTAGTTGAATACCCAAGAGATTTATTGTCTCTCTTAATTCCCAGAGCTGTAATTACCACTTCGCCGATTTCCTTGACTTTCGCAGAGTCTTTCTGTTTTTCCTGTGCGTTTCCGACCACAAAGGAAGAAGAAAGAACAACTGCCAAGACATTTGATGTTAGTTTCTTCATAATTAAAAGTTATTTTGGTTTTTCTTTGACAATTTTATAACATTTTTTTAATAAAAACAATAGATGTGTAAAAAAAATATTAAATTTGTGCTAAATTTTATTTAAAACCTAATTTTTATTGAATATTTATGAATTTAAGACGTTTTTGGTCTGAAATTTGTATCGAGGCTGGTTGTGATGAAGTTGGGAGAGGCTGTCTGGCAGGGCCTGTAGTCGCTGCGGCTGTGATTATTGATGAAAAATTTGACCACGATCTCATCAATGACTCCAAGAAACTCACCACAAAAGTTCGTTTAGAATTAGACCAATACATAAGGGAAAATGCTGTGGATTTTGCGATTGCAGAAGTTCCACCGTCTTTCATTGACCAGCATAACATACTGAATGCCAGCATCCATACGATGCACTTAGCATTAGACCAGCTAAAAACCCGACCAGAGCTGATTTTAGTGGACGGGAATAGGTTTCATCCGTATAATTTTATTCCGCATGAGTGCATTGTGAAGGGCGACAGCAAGGTTCTTTCTATCGCGGCGGCTTCTATTTTAGCTAAAAACTACCGAGACCAGCTCATGCTGAAACTCCACGAAGAATTCCCTGAGTACGCCTGGGACAAGAATGTAGGCTATCCGACCAAAGCCCATAGAGAAGCCATTAAGAAATATGGCGCTACGCCTTATCACAGGATGAGTTTTAAACTTCTAAGCGATTCTGATAAACCTTCCTGATGATTTAATAATTTGCTTAAAAGACTCTTATGTTTCCTCTTTTTAGTTTATTCATTATATTTGCAACAAACAAAAAGTAGTAATGAATTCATTTATATTTAGATTATTTCCATTATTGATAATGACTCTTGGAGCTGTTGTCTATGGAATTAACTTTTTTTCACCTCTTTCTAAGGCGGTGCTCTCTGGGACGCATTTTATCATCGGTGGAGCTTTTTTATTTTATGCCATTTTGAAAAAAGACCTTACGACTTGGATACTTACCAGCATGATTGTGGGCGTGGTGATAGGTGTGGAGTTTCCTGGTGTAGCGATGGCTCTACAGCCTCTGAGCAGCGGGTTTATCAAATTAGTAAAAACCATTGTAGGTCCTATTCTGTTCGCGACTTTGGTTTACGGAATTGCTGGGCATTCTGACCTGAAACAAGTAGGAAGAATGGCATGGAAGTCTTTGCTTTATTTCAATGTGGCGACTACACTTGCTATCCTAATAGGCTTGGTATCCATCAATATTTCAAATGCTGGTGTAGGGATAGATTTGAGCCAATTTCCTCAGCACGACCTGCCTTCTGGCTCGGGAGTTAAAGAAAATGATTTAAAAGCTCTAAAACAAATTCCTGAAGCTGACCAATGGATATACAAGGTAACGGCTTTCTTCCGTGATATTTTCCCTGAAAACATTATAAAATCTATTTATGAAAATCAGGTACTGCAAATTGTAGTTTTCTCTGTGGTCTTCGGTATCGGACTGGCTATGCTGGATGAAAAGAAGAAAAAGCCGATGATAGACTTTGTGGAAAGTCTAGCGGAAGTGATGTTTAAATATACTAAAATCGTGATGTATTTCGCTCCTGTCGGAGTAGGTGCAGCGATGGCATATACGGTAGGGCATATGGGAATAGACATTTTAAAATATTTGTTCTTACTCCTGCTGACTCTTTATGCCGCGATATTTGCATTTGTTATGCTGGTATTACTGCCTTTGGCTATGTATCTGAAAATCCCAATCAAAAACTTCATTTCTGCCATCAAAGAGCCTGTTTCTATCGCTTTTGCTACGACAAGCTCTGATGCTGCCTTGCCTAAAGTAATGAGCAATATGGAAGCCTTTGGCGTGCCTCGTAGAATTGTTTCCTTCGTGGTGCCTACAGGATATAGCTTTAACCTTGATGGAACTGCACTTTATCTATCATTAGCATCTATATTCGTGGCTCAAGCCGCTGGGATAGAGATGAGTTTCGGGCAGCAGCTGCTGATGTGTCTTACATTAATGATTACAAGTAAGGGAGTGGCAGCCATACCGAGAGCCTCTCTGATTGTTCTTATCGCTACAGCTGAGCAATTTGGACTTCCACTGATTATCATCTCAGCTATTTTAGGAATTGATGAACTGATGGACATGGGTAGAACCTCTCTGAATGTGATAGGAAACTGTGTAGCATCTGTCTTCATCGCAAAATGGGAAGGAGAATTTGACCAAGAAAAAGCCGAAAATTATGGAAAATAGAAAAAATCAATTGAGAAATATTTTTAGCATTTTGCTCGTATCTTTCTCTGTAGGATTGTACGCACAGGATGATTTTTCTTTTAAAAGAAATATTCTTGACAAAACAGCTATTAGTCTGGATTACAATTATATTGGAAGAAATACACTCGCTGTAGGTATAGATTACAATGCAGGAAGACAAGACAAATCCATCACAATAGGAGCTTTTGGTCGTTATTTCAGAGGAAAAGACAGCAAAGACCATTTTATCCCAGAACTAAAAGTAGGATACTACGATGGCGGTGGATATGCTGGTCTAGTGGTTTCCACTAAACATTTCAGCCCTATCGTAGGTTTTTCTTTTTTGAAATTTATGAATGTTTATGGTGGATATTCTATTCCTTTTGATTCTGAAAAGAACCTAAATGGATTTTCTATAGGAGTAAGTATCAATATCGGTCTGACGCAAATAAGTAAATATTACGATAAATTTACTTTTAAACTCATGTAATAAAAAAACTCCACAAAATGTGGAGTTTTTATTTTTAGTCTACATCTTTATTTAAGAATTTATTTCGTCTTACTTCCATTTTTCCTTTGTCATTTTCGGAAATAAAACTAGATATTTTTTGTTCCCTATCTAATGGATTTTCAAAATCAACATCTATATTTCTTCTTCTAAAAGCAGGTATCATTTCATAGATATCTATCTTTTTCTCATCATTTCCTTGAAATCTAGAAGAATTAAACTCTTTTAATTTATTTCTTCTCTCCTGTATTCTGCTATCCTCTTCTGTGCTTCTTTTTTCAATGATGGTAAACTCCTCTTTCTGCTCTACATTAGGAAAATCATTTTTAGGAGTTTGTGGCTGAGGCTGATTATTAGTTACAGAAACTTTTGGTTCTTCTTTTTGAGGAGCAGTTTCCTCTCTCATTTCCACTCTGAAATTAACAGGGGCTTCCTTAACTTGAAAAGAAAAATCTTCTTCTTTTGGTTTATCTTCCTCTAAATCAAAAGTAAAAGAAACTGGCTCCAGCTCAGCATAAGAAAACAGATCATATTCCTTCACTGGCTCTTCTTCCGCTTCGAAAAAAGAAGGTTCTTCTTCCTCTCTGAATTTAAAACTCGTCGCGAAATCATCCTCTCTTCTCTCCTCTAGCACAGTTGTCTGGTGAAAATCAAACTTTTCTTCCGCTTTTTCTACTGAAAAACTATTGGTAGGAAAATTAGAATTAGAATTGGTGTTAGAGTTAGAATTATTATCTAAACGAAAAAACTGTCTTTTCTGTTCTTCTCTAACTTCTTGTCTATTACTTGGTCTGCGAACATCATTCACAGGAGTTTCTTTAACGGGTTGAGATTCTACAACTGGTATATCTGGTTTTTTAATACCTCCATTCAGATCATGAATAATACGCTCTGCTGGGATAGCTGTATTCTTCTCATGCTCAGGCGCGAATCCTGTCGCTACCACTAAGACCTTAATAGACTCTCCTAATCCATCCTCTGTTCCTACCCCGAAAATAACATCCGCCTTGTTTCCTCCTCCCGCTTCATTTTGGATATAACTACTAATGAATTTAATTTCATTCATTTTCGCTTTATGCTCATCTCCACTTAGAATGAGAAGCATAACTTTTTTTGCTCCTGTAATCTTATTATCATTTAACAATGGGGAGTCTAGTGCTCTCTTCACTGCATCTTCTGCTCTATTCTCACCTGATGCTATTCCTATAGACATCAATGCCGTTCCTGAATTTTCAAGGACAGTTTTAGCATCACGGAAGTCAATATTAACTTTAAACGGTGCGGTAATGACCTCTGCCATACCTTTCGCTGCGTTAGTCAACACTTCATTTGCTTGAGAAAATGCTTCCTCATAGTCTAAATCAGGATATTGTTCTGCTAGTCTATCATTATTAATAATAATCAAAGAGTCTACATTTTCTCTTAATTTTTCTAATCCAGAATGAGCTTGTTCTAGTCTTCTTTTTCCTTCAAAATCAAAAGGCAAAGTTACAATAGCTACCGTAAGAATACCCAACTCTTTAGCAACCTGAGCTACCACTGGCGCAGCACCCGTACCTGTACCACCACCCATACCTGCAGTGATGAATACCATTTTGGTATTATGACCAAGAGCTTCTCGGATATCATCCATACTTTCAATAGCAGCCTTCTCTCCTACTTCTGGATCTGCTCCCGCACCAAGTCCTTCTGTTGTTCGTGTCCCAAGCTGAACTTTATTAGATACCGAATGTTCATCCAACGCCTGTGCATCCGTGTTTAGCACGATAAAATCAACTCCATGAATCCCTCTTTCGTACATGTGCTGTAGTGCATTATTTCCTCCACCACCTACACCAATCACTTTAATAATAGACGATTTATCTTTAGGAGAATTGAAGTCTATTTTTATATCTTGATTAAAACCTCCCATATGTTTATGTTATCTTTAATATCCTTGTTTTTTTATATTTTTCTTTTAATTAATTTTCTTCTTCCTCAAAAAAATTCTTAAACTTTTTCAAGAAACGCACACTCCATGCTTCTTGTTTAACTTCTTCTTGAGTATCTTTTGGTGATACATTTTCTGTCTGCTTCTCCACAGGTTTTGGAGCTGGCTCTGGCTCTATCTCTACTGGCTTGGAAACATCTTCTTTTTTGCCTTGTAGCTCTAACCTTTCTTGTTTTTCATTGATTCTAAGACTCTCCATCAGTAATCCAATAGCTGTGGAATACTCTGGACTTCTCAAAAGCTGGTTTTTATCATTAATGATATACTCATTGGCATAGCCTATTCTACAGTCAAATCCTGTTACATAATTTGCCAACTGACGAAGGTTTTTCAAGTTGGAACCTCCACCTGTAAGTACCATTCCTGCGATAAGTTTTCTTTTCTGCTCATTAACTCCATAGGATTTCATTTCATAAGCTCCATAGGATTTTAGTTCATTATTTACCATCTCTAGGATTTCCTCCACTCTCGCACTGATAATACTTGCAAGGGTTTTTAAAGAAATTTCCTTTTCCTCTCTTCCGTGAAGTCCTGGTATGGTAACATAAGCATTTTCTTTTTCTAATTCAGGAACTGCTGAACCAAAATTTATCTTTAACTGCTCTGC
>CALAEK010000074.1 GCA_937890925.1 uncultured Riemerella sp. | reverse complement strand
CACAAAGGATGATACCAGAGTTATTATTAAATTCTATCACACCTCCATTAATAGGAAAAGTATAGCAGTTGTTTCGCTGTGGTTCTGCTGTGAAAAACTTAGCGTAGTTCTGATTTTCTATTTTAGAAGTAATCAGTTTTACTTTGCCTGTTCTTAGAGAAGATACCACTGGGGCGTGGTCATTCAAAATATGAAATTCGCCCAATTCTCCAGGAAGTAGGATAGATTCTACTTCTCCTTCGAATACCACAAGCTCTGGTGTTAATATTTTAATGTTCATATTTATATCAGATTTGAAATTTGAAGTTTGAAATTTGAAATTTGAAATTTGAAATTGAATTTTTATCAACCTCAAATTTCAAATTCCAAATCGTTGAATAATTTATGCGTTTTCAGCAAGCATTTTTTCTCCTGCTTCTATAGCCTCCTCGATAGTTCCTTTAAGGTTGAAACAAGCTTCAGGTAAATGGTCTAATTCACCATCGATGATCATATTAAATCCTTTGATAGTGTCTTTAATATCCACTAATGCACCTGGAATACCTGTAAACTGCTCTGCTACATGGAACGGCTGAGAAAGGAATCTCTGAACTTTTCTTGCACGGTAAACTACCAATTTATCTTCTTCAGAAAGTTCTTCCATACCCAAGATAGCGATGATATCTTGAAGTGCTTTATATCTTTGTAGAATTTCTTTTACTCTTTGTGCACAGTTATAGTGCTCTTCACCAATGATTTCTGGAGCCAAGATTCTAGAAGTAGAGTCTAGTGGATCCACCGCTGGGTAAATACCTAATGATGCAATCTTTCTTGAAAGTACCGTAGTAGCATCAAGGTGAGCAAAGGTAGTCGCTGGAGCAGGGTCAGTCAAGTCATCTGCAGGTACATATACCGCCTGTACAGATGTAATAGATCCATTTTTAGTAGAAGTAATTCTCTCCTGCATCGCACCCATCTCAGATGCCAATGTCGGCTGGTAACCTACCGCAGATGGCATACGCCCAAGAAGCGCAGACACCTCAGAACCTGCCTGAGTAAAACGGAAGATGTTATCCACGAAGAAAAGTACATCTCTACCTTGTCCAGTTTCTCCTCCATCACGGAAGTATTCAGCTAGAGTAAGTCCAGAAAGAGCTACTCTCGCTCTCGCTCCTGGTGGCTCATTCATCTGACCGAATACGAATGCTGCTTTAGAATCTTTCATTTGTTCTAAATCAACTTTGCTCAGATCCCAACCTCCATTTTCCATAGAGTGCATGAAATCTTCACCATATTTAATAATACCAGATTCTAACATCTCTCTCATCAAGTCGTTTCCTTCTCTGGTTCTTTCTCCTACACCCGCAAACACAGAAAGACCTCCGTGTCCTTTAGCGATATTGTTAATCAATTCCTGAATCAATACGGTTTTACCTACACCCGCACCTCCGAACAATCCGATTTTTCCTCCCTTAGCATAAGGCTCGATAAGGTCAATAACTTTGATACCTGTAAAAAGAACTTCTGCAGAAGTAGAAAGTTGCTCGAATTTAGGAGCTTCTCTGTGAATTGGTAAACCATTCTCTTTAGAAAGAGCAGTAATACCATCAATAGTATCACCTACCACATTGAATAATCTACCATTAATACCATCTCCTACTGGCATTGTAATCTGCTTACCTGTGGCTACTACTTCTTGACCTCTCTGAAGCCCGTCTGTAGCGTCCATAGCAATACATCTTACCATGTCTTCGCCAATATGTTGTTCAACCTCAAGAACGAGTTTCTCTCCATTATTTTTAACTACTTCAAGGGCGTCATAGATTTTTGGTAATTCTTCAACCTCTTGAAATACAACATCAATTACTGGACCGATGATTTGTGAAATCTTTCCTTTAATATGGTTTGCCATTTCTAAAATTTTTCTTGTTTGCAAATATAGTGAAAGTTTATAAAATAACATTGTTAAAAAAGAAGATTTTTATCATATTTGCGACAAATTTTTATCAATTGAAAATTATAAGAGATTTATCTGCTTACAAAAGCCCTGATTTTACTGTTGTTTCCATAGGAATGTTTGATGGCGTACATCTTGGTCATCAGTCCGTTATCAGCCTTTTGAAAGAGAAAGTGAAGGAAAAAAATCTAAAAACGGCTTTGTTGTCTTTTTGGCCGCATCCGAGAAAAATTTTAAATCCAGAATTGGAAATCCACCAGCTGAATACTTTGGAAGAAAAAGAAACTCTTTTGGAAAAAGCAGGTGTGGAACTGCTTTTTTTGCAGGAATTTAGTGAGGATTTTAGAAATATGGATGCAGAGGATTTTGTGAAAGAAATTTTGGTTAAAAAACTTCAGGCTAAATATATTGTAATAGGGCACGACCATAGTTTTGGAAAAGGAAAAAAAGGAAATTTTGAGCTGCTCCAAAGAATGGGAAATGAATTAGGTTTTGAAGCGGAACAGTTAGAAGAAGTAAGTATTGAAAATCAGTATATTAGCTCTACTGAAATAAGGCTAGCACTTTTGGAAAGTAGAATAAAGGATGCCAATAGGCTGCTGGGATACACTTATAATCTGTCTGGTGAAGTTATTCATGGTAAAAAATTAGGACGAAAAATAGGCTTTCCTACGGCAAATCTAAAAGTAGATTCTACGAAACTTCTTCCTAAAAAAGGTGCTTATATAGTAGAAGTATGGATTGATAATCAATATTATAAAGGAATGCTCAGCATTGGGACGAATCCGACAGTCGGCGGAGAAAAACTCTCAGTGGAAGTGTATATTTTGGATTTTGATGAAGATATTTACGGTAAAAAATTGACTGTGAATTTCAGGGATTTTCTCCATGAAGAAATAAAATTTGACAACCTTGACCAGCTTATACACAAGCTAAATGAAGATAAAAAAATAACTGAAAATTATAATTTCTAAAAGAAAAAGCCGAAGGAAAACTTCGGCTCTTGTATTTTATTAAAAATCCATTGTAAATGGTTCTTCCTCTTTGCTTTGAATTCCCAAAGCTTCATAAATATATTTAAAAGTAGACAGAAGAACAGGTTTTCCACTGATAATGGCTACATCATGCTCAAAGTGGGCAGAAGGTTTATTATCCAAAGTCGTTACAGTCCAGCCATCATCATGGAATTTTACTTTTTCTGTTCCTAAGTTTATCATCGGTTCTATCGCTAGGACAATACCGTCTTTTAGGACTTTTCCAGAGCCTTTTCTCCCATAGTTCGGTACTTGTGGGTCTTCGTGCATTTCCCTTCCTAATCCATGTCCAACTAATTCACGCACAACGCCGTAGCCTTCTTTCTCACAGTAGGTCTGGATAGCATTAGAAATGTCTCCTACACGCTTTCCGCGGATACATTGTTCGATGCCTTTGTATAAAGATTCTTTGGTGATTTTAAGGAGTTTTTTGGTTTCTTTTGCGACTTCTCCCACCTCAAAAGAATAGGCGTGGTCACCATAAAAACCATTCATATAAACGCCACAATCCACAGACAAAACAGTCCCTTCCTCTATTGGCTTGTCATTGGGAATACCATGCACCACCTCTGAATTTGGTGAAATACAAAGCGAATTTGGGAAGCCATACATGCCTAAAAAAGCAGGTTTTCCGCAATGATCCATAATGAAATCATGCGCCAATTTGTCCAAATAAAGAGAAGTAATCCCAGGTTTGATTTCCTTTGCCAGCATGCCCAAAGTCTTGGAAACCAGCTGAGCACTTTCCCTCATCAAACGGAGTTCGTCTATTGTTTTTAACTGAATCATTTTTAATTTTTTACCAGAACCAACCTTTTTTTCTTTCTTTTTTCAATTTTGAATAAGCCTGAACCTCACCATTTGAAATCCCAAATTCTATTTTTTGAGTGATGATTTCATAAACCTCGCCCCAGCCTGGAAAACCGCCGAGATTTCTATCATCAATGAAAACATCAGCATCTATTTTTCTTGACTGTGTATCTCCATCAAAAACTTCCCCTTCATAGCTTGAATTTACAGAATAAAACTCTATTCCGTTTTTTTTGCAGAATTCTACAGCTTCTTCCAAAGCCTCTCCACTTCGGTAAGTCCAGAGAATAAGTCTGTATCCGTTTGCCTGAAGCTGTCTCAGCGTTTCAAATGCAAAAGGCTGAGCTCTCCCAATGCTAGGATAGGCGTCTTCCACGATGGTTCCATCAAAATCTATTGCTAATTTTTTGTTATTTAGTTTCATATTAACTTTATTTTATTTCCAAAGAATAAGTTCTTCTTCTTTTATGATTTGTCGGATGATAATCTTGCCAAAGAGCCTGAATGCTGGCGTTTTCTTCCAATTCTGGATTGGTTTCCAAAAACTTTACGCCTTTCTTTTTAAAAGTTTCGTAGATTTCTTTAAAAATAATCGCTGTCACGCCTCGTTTTTGGTATTGTGGGTGAATACCAATCAGATAGAAATTTGCTCTGTCGTTTTTCTTTCCAGCGTTCAGTAGATGCCACCATCCGAAAGGAAAAAGTTTTCCTTTAGCCTTTTGTAAAGCCTTAGAATAAGAAGGCATAGTGATGGCGAAAGAAATCAAACTACCGTATTTGTCTTTGATGCAGACAATGTAGTCTTTATCTATGAATTTAAAATATTTTTCTTTATAATGTTTAATCTGTTCCTGAGTAATCGGTGTATAGGTGGAAAGATGCTTGTAAGTGTCATCTAGGAGTTTAAACATCGGTTCTACCAAAGGGAGAATGTCTTTTTTTGATTTGAATTTTACGAGTTCCAGTTCATATTTTTCAGCGATGAGTTTACTGAATTTTTCCACCTTATCAGGCAGGGTATCAGGGAAATTGATTTCAAATTCCACCCACTCTTTTTCTTTCACTAAACCCAGCTGCTCCATATGTTTAGGATAATAATCATAATTATAAATCCCAATCATGGTTGCCAATTTGTCAAAACCTTTGGTAAGCATTCCTGCTTTGTCCAAATTTGTAAACCCCATCGGGCCTTCTATTTTAGAAATCCCTTTGGATTTAGCGTATTCTATTGCAGTGTCTATCAGTGCTTTAGAAGCTTCTATGTCATCTATAAAATCCAGCCAGCCAAATCTTACCTTTCGGATGCCGAGTTCTTTTTCTTCCTTGTGGTTTATCATTACAGCTATCCTTCCTACAATGTTTTTACCCCTATAAGCCAGAAACTGAGCCGCTTCAGAATATTGTAAGGCAGGATTTTCTTCTTTTACCCAAATACTTTTTTCTTCATTGATGAGAGGCGGTACATAGCAGGGATTTCCCTTGTACAGCTCCATTGGAAACTTTATAAAAAGCTCCAGATCAGATGAATTAAGTACTTGTTTTACTTTTATATCAGACATTCTCTTTTTTAAATATTCTGCAAAAATAAGATTATTTATTTTTCTATAACGAATAAGAACCAAAAATTATGACAAAATGTGCTTTGGCATAGTTTTTATATTAAAATAAATTCAGTAAAATTATAGTATAGAGATGATTTATTTAATTTTAGGTGCAATTTTTTTGGCGAGTATGTTTGTTCAAAATAAACTAAAGTCAAAATTTGCTCATTATTCAAATGTAAGATTACAAAACGGAATGTCAGGAAAAGAAATCGCTGAAAAAATGCTGGCGGACAATGGCATCCACGATGTGAAGGTGATTTCCGTAGCGGGGCAGCTCACAGACCACTATAACCCAATGGATAAAACAGTAAACCTCTCTGATGTGGTTTATAATCAAAGAAATGCAGCCGCAGCGGCCGTAGCAGCCCATGAATGCGGACATGCCGTCCAGCATGCTGTGGGATATTCCATGCTGCAGCTTCGTTCCAGATTAGTTCCTATTGTGAATATTAGTTCGCACTTGGTTCAGTTTGTGATGATGGCTGGTGTTGCCATGCTGGCAGCTCAGATGGCTTTGGGAAAGACAGTTTTGCTGATAGGAGTTTTGCTATTTGCGATGACTACGCTGTTTGCATTCGTGACTCTTCCTGTGGAATATGATGCCAGCAATCGTGCATTGGCATGGCTGAAACAGACAGGAACTGTAACTCCGCAAGAAATGGAAGGTGCAGAAGACAGCCTAAAATGGGCAGCGAGAACATATTTAGTGGCAGCATTAGGTTCTTTGGCCCAGCTTTTATATTATGCTTCTATGCTTTTAGGAGGCAGCCGAAGAGAGGAATAATTTTTAGATAAATTTAAATGTAACTTGATACATCTCGGATAAAATATCTGAGATGTTTTCTTTTTGTGAGGTTTTGATAAATGCTCTGATAGAGCATGTTTCCTGCGTATCAAAATTTACAACTCGTGCATCGAATTTGTTTAGCAATGAGAAAATTACATTCTGCTGAGAAAAATTAAATTGGATTTCTATTTCAGTTTCTAATTCTTTTGTGATGATTTTGGCTTCTTCCAGAGTTGCTTTTGCGCTTTCTTTATAAGTTTTGACCAGTCCTCCCACACCCAGTTTGGTGCCTCCGAAATATCTTACAATAATCAATAAAACATTGGTAACATCGTGCGCAAGTAGCTGATTATAAATAGGCAGTCCTGCACTTCCCGAAGGCTCTCCATCATCATTGATACGGTAGTTTTCCCCATTCAGCCCCAGCCGAAAAGCATAGCAGTGGTGGGTAGCTTTTGGGTGTAACTCCTTGATTTTGCTTAGTTTTTCTTTATAATCATTTTCAGAAAGAATAGGATAAGCAAAACCGATAAATTTGCTTCCTTTTTCCTTAACTAAAACATTATCAATGGGTTTCTCTATAGTTTGATATTCGTATTTCATTTACTGATTTTGAAAATGATAGAGCGTATTGTCTCGCAATTTACTGATTTTATTTGGTTTTGGGCTAAAAAAAGGCGCTTTGGTTCCATTTGTTAAACTTAAATTATTGGCTTTAATGACAAAAGCTTCGTCCCAAATTCCAGCATTGATAAACTGCTGTAAAGTAAAACTTCCACCTTCCACAATTACCGATTGTATCTGCTCTTCCCACAGTTTTTCCAGAAGATTTTTTATGAAGTTTTTTCTTTCTATTTTTATGAATTTTATGTTTTTTTTCTCCTCGTTTTTGATTGAATTAAAAACTAAAGTAGGCGCATCATCATTATAGATATTGAAACTCTGCGGAACTTCTAATTCCAAATCAATCAAAATTCGTACAGGATTTTTCCCAAAAACTTCCCTTGTAGTCAGGTTGGGATTGTCATTTAGCACTGTGTTTTTCCCAACTAAAATAGCGTGTTCATCGGCTCTCAACTGGTGCGCCCATTGTTTGGCTAATGAGTTGCTGACCGCTGTTGGTTTAAAGTCTTTATCCAAAAATCCATCCTCTGATTCAGCCCATTTTAGGATGATATAAGGTCTTTTCTTTTGATGAAAAGTGAAAAATCTTTTGTTAAGTTCTCTGCATTCATTCTCTAAAACTCCTGAAACTACCGCTATTCCCGAATCTTCTAAGATTTTTTTTCCTTTTCCATTTACTTTTTCGTGAGAGTCCAGAGTTCCTATTACAACTTTTTGGAATCCAATTTCTTTTAGTTTTAGGGCGCACGGCGGCGTTTTTCCGAAATGAGCGCACGGCTCCAAAGAAACATAAATGGTGGAGTCTTTCAGTAAAGTTTTATCTTGAACAGAGTCTATTGCATTTATTTCTGCATGAGGCATTCCTGCTTTTTGGTGGTATCCTTCACCTATTATTTTCCCATTATGGACGATGATAGCGCCGACCATAGGGTTAGGATAGGTTTTTCCGACAGCTTTTTTGGCGAGTTCTACACATCGCCTCATGTAGATTTTATCTTGCATTTTTAGGTTTTGTCTAAAACTTAATATTCTCCCAAAATTGGAAGAATATTAAGAATTTGTTTAAAAAAATTATTCGCCAGTGATAAGCTTATGAAGGCTCTGTTTTAGGCTTTCTATCAGAACTTTTTTCTCATCTATTTTATCATAAGTATCTTTTAGCAGAGGATTTTCTCGCGAAGGGTTATTAAAGAAGTTGATATTGTTCTCTAATTTCACTACTTCCGCCTCTAAATCAGTTATTTGGCTCTTGATTTTTCTAGCTTTGTCAGTGAGCTGAGCTTCTGTAAGATTTTCTTCTTTCAGGTCAAACACATTGATTTTGTTTAATTTAAGTTTTTCTTTCAGAACTTTATTAAACTCATTGTTGATGCTCATTTTATTTCTTGGAACTTTACCAATGCTGTCCCAAGAGCTCTTGATTTGCTCTATTTTTTCTACGCTTCCTTCCTCATCATTTATTTGCTTTAATTCCTCGAGCAAAGCTTTCTTTTGATGGTAATTTTGTTTCCAGTCATCCGTTGTAGAAGCGTTTTTCTCACGGAAATTATTAAAGAATGTATTACAAGCATCACGGAAATCATTCCAAACTTTATTTGCTTGATTTTTAGGAACATGTCCTATGTTTTTCCAGTCTTCTTGTAACTTTTTAAACAAAGGCACGGCAGTATCCCAATCCTCAGAATGCATATTGTCCTGCGCGATAGAAATCAGTTTTTGTTTTTCCTCTAAATTGACATGCTGTGAGTTTTTTAGATTTTTATAAAAATCATTTTTCTTAGCATTAAAGGCTCTAAGCGCAGTTTTGAACTCCGTCCAATTTTGGTTGGATAGTTTTTTAGGAACATTGCCCAGTTTCAAAAACTCGCTGCGAAGCTGTTCCACTTGTTTTATCGCTTGTTGCCAGTAGTTATGAGTAACAGCCTCTTTCGAAGAAGCGAAATCTTTTAGTTTTGCGATGATTTCATTTTTCTTTTCCAAAGCCTTTTGCTGTTCCACTTCTATTTGAGCCAGAAGTTCGGATTTTCTCTCGTGAATTTTATTAGAAATTTCTTTGAAAACTTCCCAAGTGCTGTCACGAAACTCTTCCGCCACAGGTTCGGCTTCTTCTTTCCAAAGTCTGTGCAGATATTGCAGCTCATTGAGGGCTTTTTGGACAGAAACTTCATTTATCAGTTCCTCTGCACGAGCGATGATGCTTTTTCTCTTTTCTAAATTGTGTGTGTATTCCTGCTCGCGGTATTCTTTATTTAAATCCAGCATTTGGTAAAACTGATTCAAATGATGGAAGTAATTGTGATTCAGGTTCTTAAATTCAGATTTTGCAACTGCTCCAGCATTTGCCCATTCTTCTTTTATTTCTCTGATTGCACGGAAAAGGTTAGTATTGGGCTCAGTATTGATGTAGAGATTTTTGAGTTTTTCTATGATTTGGTTTCTCTTTTCCAAATTTTCTTGGTGTTCTTTCTCTTGATTTTTGTTAAAAGCATCTAGTTTTTCCTTGAAAATACTCACCAAAGCAGAATATTTGGACTGCTCTGGATGTTCGTAAGAGAAATCTTCCATATCATTCCCTTCCTCTACGAAATCGTGTTTTTTATCCGCGATTTCATCTTGAATAAGGTGATAAGCCTTGTCTTTTAACTGATTGAATTTTTTAGCATGAGCTCCTGCATCTGGCTTGTTTACGATGTTTTCCATTTCAGACAAAAGTTCTTTCACAGAGAGCGTATCCAGAGCTGTCTGCTCATTTTCTTCTATTTCTTCGTAAGAATTGATATCTAGAAATTCTTCGTTTTTGTTTTCCATTTCTGTACTCATTACAATCAGTTTTTGTTTAATACTAAGCTCAAATTTTGAGGATTAAAAAATGCCTCAACATTTCAAGGCACTAAATTAAAGGTTTTTTACTTAAAATTCCAAATTTCCCACGCTTTTTCTGCTTGTTGTTCCAGCATAAGAAGTCCATTCATCGTTTCGGCTCCCATTTCATGAGCTTTTCTAAGAAACTGAGTCTGAGGAGGATTGTAGATTAAATCTATGACTACATGCTGAGAAGAAATCCCACCGAAAGGAAAGGGAAGGCTCTGCTCCACATTAGGAAAAGTGCCCACTGGCGTGCATTGGATGATGATTTTATGCTCTTTTACGATTTCCTCCGAAAGATTTTCAAAATTAAGTTTGGTTTTCCTTGAAACTATTTGATAATCAATGTTGTATTTATCAAAAATATATTTCACAGCCTTTGCGGCTCCTCCGTTTCCTAAAATCAGAGCCTTTTCTGATAGGATTTTTGGGTAAGTCAATAAGGATTTTTCAAAACCGAAAACATCGGTATTGTACCCAGTTTTCTTTCCATTTTTGATTAAAATACAATTGACTGCGCCTATTTTTTCGGCTTCATCACTGAGTTCATCTAAAAAAGGAATCACCTGTTCTTTGTAGGGAATGGTGACATTCAGTCCTCTGAGATTGCCTATGTTAAAGATTTTTTCTACTTCCTCAATCTGCTGGATATCAAATAAATCGTAAGAATAATCTGGTAGAGATAACTGATGGAATTTCTGTTCAAAATATTTTTTTGAAAACGAATAGGAAATATTTCTTCCGATAAGCCCAAATTTCACCATTTTTATTGGCTTTAAAACTAATTAGATGACAAATGATGTCTATTCACTTTGGAGAAAATCCAAGAAACCATCAGTCCAAATAAAAATGCTGATGATATGACAATCAGGTAGTTATATAAAGTTATTTTCACAGGGAAAGGTAAATCCAAGCCTACCGATGCCTTGAAAAAGCCTGTCTGTATCTGCAAAATACAAACTAAAGTTCCTAGTATCAGCCCAAAGAAAACGCCTAAACAAACAATCAGCGCGCCTGTATAAAAATAGGTTTTTCTTAGCTGTGAAAATGTAAAACCTAACGAAATCAGTGATTTAGCTTGTTGTTTTTTGTCCAATTGCAGGATGATGATTGCGCCGGCGAGATTGAATGTCGTGATGAAAATCACCAAAATAAAAATCAGATAAATAATCAGTTTTTCGGTGTTTATCATTTTCCAAAACGCTTCGTTTTCCTCCATTTGTGTGTTGATGTAGATGCTGTCATCAACCAAATTTTTCAGCAGAGTTCTTTTTACTGCATCGGCTTGTTCGGGATTATTTAGCTTTATAGCGATTTGATAAGCCGAATTTTTCGGAAGATTGAGCAGTCTTTGAGTAAGCTCTATCGGAGCAATGATATAGTTGTTAAGTTGTTCATTTTCAGCGAAAATACCTGTTACGAATATAGGTTCTTTGTTGAAGATATCTTCTTCTTTATTGATGAGTCCTTCTCCTGCTTTTGGGATGAAAATAGTGGCAGTTGTATTGTCATCATCTCCACCAATGGGAATGCCAAGCCTGTTGTTTAGAAGTCCTTCTACTATGACCTCATTTTGGTATTGAAAGGAAGGATACTCTCCATATATGATGGATTTTTGGATGGGATTTATCTGTGTATAGACAGAATCAACTCCCTTTAAATAGGCGATTTCTCCGTTTTCATTGTAGTTGAGATAAATTTTTTCCTCAATTACTTTTGAAAAGGCTTTTATTTCAGGCTCTTTTTCTAATACAGAAATGATTTCTTCGGGATTTTTTAGTAGTTTCCCTTCTTTGCTTTTTATGGTTAAATCCGCATGGATATTGTTAATCAGTTCTTTATTAAGTTCCTCCAATCCAGAAAAAATAGAAATCACTATAAACATCGCCATTACTGCAATAGTCATAGCAGTAGCGGCCAATCCTGTGATAAAGGACACAGCTTGACTGCCTTTTTTGGAAACTATGTATCGAAGGGCGATGTAGAAAGGAGTGTTCATTTTACAGAATAGGGTTGTCTCCTAGACCTTTAAGTTCTCGTTCTAGTTTTTCTACATCATCTAGGGAAGTGTCCAGATAAAAATTGAGCTGAGGGATGGCTCTTACTTGTTTCGCCATTTTTTGCCCAATGAAATTTCTGTAATATGATTTGTTTTCCTCGATTTCTTTCATCACGGCATCTCTGAAATCTTGTGGGAAGATGCTTAGATAAACTTTGGCTATTCCTAGGTCAGCAGTGACTTTTACATCAGATACGCTTACCAATAGGCTTTGTTTGCTGTCTGATGACTGCTTTCTAAAAAGTTCCGCTAGGTCTTCTTGTATGATTTGTGCTACTTTTCTTTGTCTGTTACTTTCCATATCCTGCAAAGATAATATTTATTTAATCTATTGGATGTAATTTATGAAAAAAAACTTGCTTTTAATAAATAAATTTTTACTTTTGTGCAAATTAAAAAATGCATTTATGAGTTTTATTAAAGAATTTAAAGAATTTGCCATTAAAGGAAATGTGGTAGATATGGCAGTAGGGGTGATTATTGGAGGAGCTTTTGGTAAGATAGTGAGCTCTTTTATAGAAGATGTTATTACGCCTCTTCTTCTTACTCCAGCTTTAGAAGCTGCTAATTTGAAAAATATTGAAGAACTGACTCTGTTTGGAGGGGTTAAGTATGGAATGTTTCTTTCAGCGGTAATTAATTTTGTTATCATTGCTTTCATCTTATTTATGATGATAAAGGGAATGAATAAACTTAAAAATGAAAAACCAGCTGATGAGCCAGCAGCTCCTACACAAGAGGAATTATTGGCTGAAATTAGAGATTTATTGAAAAATAAATAAACAAATTTTTATTCATAAAAGTTTAAAATTAACAAAAAATCCTCTCAAATTTGAGAGGATTTTTTTATTTCTTTAGTTTTATAGATAGGTTCTTTATCATATCTTCGGACATTTCTTTTATACCGAATTTATAGTTCAGTCCCCAATCTTTTTTAGCAATGCTGTCATCTATACTTTTAGGCCAGCTTTCTGCTATTTTTTGTCTAAAATCAGGCTCATAAGAGATTTCAAAATCAGGAATAATCTTTTTGATTTCTTCTGCTAATTCTTCTGGTGTGAAGGACATTCCGCCCAAGTTATAAGATGTTCTTACAGAGATGCTTTCGCTAGGAGCTTCCATTAGTTTTATCGTTGCATCTATGGCATCTTCCATGTATAGCATAGGCATGGCTGTTCCTTTTTGGATAAAACTTGTGTATTTTCCTTTTTCTATTGCTTCGTAGAAAATTTCTACAGCGTAATCTGTGGTTCCTCCACCAGCAGGAGTCTGCCAAGATATCAGTCCTGGGTATCGGATGCTTCTGATGTCCACATTGTGTTTTTGGTGATAATATTCACAGAGTTTTTCACCAGCTACTTTGGTTACTCCATAGATGGTAGATGGGTTGAGCGCGACTTCCTGTTCTACATTATAAGGAGAAATTCCTCTTCCAAAAACTGCGATAGAACTTGGCCAAAATATCTTTTTAATTAACCCGTTTTTAGCCATTTCACATAGATGAAGCAGTGGGTCTAAATTTACATTCCAAGCCAAAAGAGGCTGTTTTTCGGAAGTTCCTGATAGGAGGGAAGCGAGGTGATAGACAGTGGTGATATTGTATTCTTTGATGATTTTTTCTAATTCTTGGTGGTCAGTAACATCTAGTTTTATGTATTTTCCAGCGCTGTCTAGTCCTTCTTTTATATAAAGGTCAGAAGCTATTATGTTTTCCTTTCCATATACGCTGGCAAGTTTTGTTACTAATTCACTTCCTATTTGTCCATTGGCTCCAGTGATGAGAATTTTCTCCGTGTGTTCTTCCATTTTTTAATCATATTTTTCAGCAACGAAATTAAGAAAAATTCAAAAGATAAAAAAGTAAAAAACAAAAAACCTTTAACTAGAAAGTTAAAGGTTTTAAACACC
>CALAEK010000073.1 GCA_937890925.1 uncultured Riemerella sp. | reverse complement strand
TGACTGGGATGAGCGTAGTGGGAGACCTTTTCGGAAGTGGAAAAATGTTTCTTCCGCAAGTTGTGAAATCTGCAAGGGTAATGAAACGGGCAGTGGCTTATTTAGAGCCTTTCATAGAGGCGGAAAAAGACACTTCCAAGCCTTCTAATGGTAAAATTCTTTTGGCAACAGTGAAAGGCGATGTCCATGATATTGGTAAAAATATCGTGGGTGTGGTACTAGCGTGTAACAACTATGAAATCATAGATTTAGGCGTGATGGTGCCTTGTGAAAAAATCATTCAGATAGCGATAGAACAAAAGGTGGATATCATTGGGCTGAGTGGCTTGATTACACCGAGTCTGGATGAAATGGAATATGTGGCATCTGAACTAGATAGGCAAAATCTGGATTTTCCACTGCTGATAGGAGGTGCGACAACTTCCAAAGCCCATACAGCTGTGAAGATTGCGCCAAAATATCGCAATACAGTGGTGCATGGCGGAGATGCTTCGCGAACGGTAAATATTGTAAATTCACTATTGAGCGAAGAAAAATCTGCTGAATACAAAAAAGAGCTTAAAAAGGAATACGATGAGTTCAGAGAGAAGTTTTTGGCACGACAGACAGACAAAGAATATGTATCCATACAGGAAGCAAGAGAAAAGAGATTTAAAATAGACTGGGAAAACGAAACCATCATTAAGCCTAAAAAATTAGGAATTACAGTGATTGAAGATCAGGATTTCCGTGAGCTTCTTCCTTTCGTGGATTGGTCTCCGTTTTTTCGAAGCTGGGATTTGCACGGCAGATATCCAAATATTTTAGAAGATGAAAAAGTAGGAGAACAGGCTCGTGAGCTTTGGGCTGATGCACAGGTGATTTTAGATAAAATTCTAAACGAAAAATTACTCAAAGCCAAGGCTATTTTTGGGCTTTTCCCTGCTAATTCTAACGACCGAGATGATATTATTTTAGATAAAGATGGGGAAGAATTCGTTTTCCGAACACTTCGCCAGCAGTTAAAAAAATCGGCAGGGAAGGAGTATTTCGCTCTGTCGGACTTTATAGCTCCGCAAAGTTCAGGAAAACAGGATTATATAGGTGCTTTCGCAGTGACGGCTGGTTTCGGTACGGATGAATTGGTGAAATATTATGAAGCTCAAAATGATGACTATTCTACCATCATGGCGAAGGCTTTGGCGGATAGGTTTGCGGAGGCGTTTGCAGAATTTCTGCATTGGAAAGTGAGAAAAGAATACTGGGGATATGCAGCGGATGAGAGCCTTAGCAATGAGGAATTGATAGATGAGGAATACAAGGGTATCCGCCCTGCGCCTGGTTATCCAGCATGTCCAGACCATTTGGAAAGGGCTACGATTTGGGAACTTCTGAAAGTGAAAGAAACCATCGGTATAGAGCTGATGGATGCTGGTCTGGCGATGTATCCTACGGCGGCGGTTTCGGGGTATTATTTTGCTAATGCAAAGGCGAAATATTTCGGTGTTGGTAAAATCTGTGAAGACCAGCTGAAAGACTATACCGAAAGAAAGGGCGTAGATGAGGAATTTGCTAGAAAATGGTTGAATCCTATTTTGGCAGGAAAACAAAATATTTAAATTAGGTTTGAACAGAGAATGAGAATAAGTTGGTATGCGTTATTCTTATTATTAGGAATAAATGTTTGGGGACAAGAGCAGGAAATAGAGCCTATCAATACGGACAGACCAGACCAAAACATAATTTATCTGCTGGGCTGGAATATCTCTTAACCAATGATTTACAATTAGACGCCATAGCAGGATTTTCTGTTTTTAAATCGGAATCAGATAATTTCGTAGCTTTGGGCGTAGTGTATAGATTTAAAAATAAACAACAAAATAGACAATCATGAAAGTAACAGAACACATAGAAAAAGCCAATGGTAAGACCCTTTTTTCGTTTGAGATTTTACCACCACTTAAAGGACAGAATATCAATTTGTTTTTTGATGCTATAGACCCTCTTTTGGAGTATAATCCTAGTTTTATTAATGTGACTTATCACAGAGAAGAATACGAATATGTAGAGCATGAAAATGGGCTATTGGAAAGGAGAGTGGTGAGAAAGCGCCCAGGAACAGTGGGTATCTGCGCAGCAATTCAGAACAGATATCATATAGATGCTATTCCGCATATCTTGTGTGGAGGCTTTAATAGAGAGGAAACGGAGAATTTCCTGATAGATTTGGATTTCTTGGAGATAGATAATGTGATGGCTCTTCGTGGTGATGTGATGAAGTCCGAAACTTATTTCAAACCAGAAAAAAACGGAAACGCCCACGCCTCAGAATTAGTTCATCAAATCAAACAAATGAATGATGGGATTTATCTAGACCATAATATAGAACTGCCATCGCCGACCAATTTCTGCATTGGTGTTGCGGGTTATCCAGAAAAACACATGGAGGCGGCGAGTCTGCATCAGGATGTATTGAACCTGAAGAAAAAACAAGAAGCAGGAGCAGACTATGTAGTAACGCAGATGTTTTTTGATAACCAAAAATTCTTTGAATTTGTGGATAAATGCAGGGAAGAGGGCATAACTATTCCGATAATCCCAGGGCTGAAGCCTATCACTGCAAAAAGCCAGCTGAGCATGCTCCCATATCGTTTTAAGGTGGATTTACCAGATGATTTGGTGATTGAAATTACAAAATGTAAAACCGCTGCAGATGTGAAACAGGTAGGAATAGAATGGTGTACAGCCCAAAGTAAAGAGCTGAAAGAAAGAGGTGTTCCTGCATTGCATTACTATTCTATGGGGCGCAGTGAAGGGGTGAAACAGATAGTAAATGAAGTTTTTTAAGAAAAAGTTTAAATAAGAAAGTTCAGTTTTATGGGACTTTCTTATTTTGTGTTTAAATATTGAAAAATTATATTTATTCCTAAATATAGAAGTGTTGGAGGATTTATAATTTTATGTTTAGTTTTTTTTCTTGAAAAAATAATGTTTTTTTTGATGCGTAATGTAATTAAAATTTTATCTTTGCAACACTTAATAACATATTTATGAGCGTACTCAAATTAATTCATAATAATACTAAAACCATTGGGGATTTACCAGCTTTGTCTTTTAGGGAAAATGGAGTTTGGAAATCAAAGAACTGGAGGGAGTTTGGAGAGGATTTAGCCCAAATTTCTAATGCTCTTAGCAGTCTTGGAATGGGGGCAGGAGACAGGCTAGCGATTTTTTCTGATAATTCCAAAGACTGGGTGTTGGTGGATTTTGCTAATCAGTCGTTAGGAGCTATTACAGTGCCTATTTACGCTACGAATAGTAAGGAACAGGTGGAATTTATCCTAAGACAAACGGAAATAAAGGTAATTTTGGTAGGTGCAGAGAAGCAGCTGGAGATTGTTAGAGAAATTAAACAAAATTCTGAGTTTGCTGATTTACAGGTGGTTTCTTCCATTCAGCTGGAAAACCCGACAGAGCAGGAATACTACCTTCCTAAATGGAAAGATGCTTATGATAAAGAATTCCAATACAAGGATATAGATATAAACAGCACAGCTACAATACTTTATACCTCTGGGACGACAGGGACTCCGAAGGGAGTGGTTCTTACGCATAAGAATTTTTATGCTGTGATTAAAGCACATAAAGAGTTCTTTAATATAGAGAATCTTCATAAAAAGGTTTCTATGGCGTTTTTGCCGCTAAGTCATATTTTTGAGCGTGGATGGTCTACTTTCGTTTTCGCAATGGGGGGACATGTGGCGGTTTTAGATAATCCAAAAGATGTTTCTCAGGCTTTAAAAGAAGTAAAACCTTGGGCAATGTGTTCGGTGCCGAGACTTTATGAGAAAATTTATCAAGTTTTACTTAATAAAATAGAAGGTTCCAGCAGTCTGAAACAAGAATTTTTCCGTAGAGCCCTCAGAATAGGTGTAAAATACTCAGAAAGAGTAAGAAAAGGAGAGAAAATACCATTTTTATTAGGATTAAAATATAAATTTTATTCGGCTCTGGTCTTTAAGAAAATCAGAAATGAACTTGGTGGAAACCTCAGCTTTATGCCTGTGGGCGGAGCGATGCTGAAAAAAGAAATTTCGGAGTTTTTCGCTGCCATAGGAATGCCTATAATTGTAGGGTATGGACTGTCTGAGACTTGTGCTACAGTTACCGCGTATCCGACTGTGAATTTCGTTCACGGAAGTGTGGGAGTTGCACTGCCAGGGGTTGAAATAAAAATAGGAGAAGAAAATGAGATTTTGGTGAAGTATGATGGGGTGATGAAGGAATACTACAAAAATCCAGAGGAAACAGCGAAAGTTTTTACTGCGGATGGATATTTCCGAACAGGAGATGCTGGGCGTATCGATGAGGATGGAAATCTTTATATAGTGGATAGAATAAAGGATCTGATGAAGACTTCCAATGGGAAATACATCGCGCCGCAGTCTATCGAAATCCCACTGCAGACGCATCCGAGCATTTCCCAAGCACTTGTAGTAGCCGAGGGAAAACCGTATGTGACATCGTTCATTGTTCCTAATTTTGAGGCGCTTTCTCAGGAGTTAGCTGAGTTTAAGGATTATCTAAAATTGAACCTTGCAGAAAAAATGAAACTCTTGGAAATGCCGAATATAAAAGAGAAATTCCAAAAAATAATAGCAGAAGTGCAGAAAGGGCAATCTTCCTATGAGCGCATTAAAAAATTCATGCTGCTTCCAGAGGAATTTACCATCGAAAGGGGAGAGCTTACTCCTACTTTGAAAATTAAGAGAAAAGTAGTGATGGACAAGCTTCGCCACGAAATAGAGCGAATTTATAAAGATTAAAATAAAGTAAAAACCATTCTTTTTGAGAATGGTTTTTTATTTTGAGTATTTCTCGTGATAAATTTTGATGCAGAGATAGGGCGTATTGTCTTTTTCTTGATAATTGTATTTTATTATTTGGCTGTTTTTCAGTGTTATTACGAGTTTTATAGAATCATCTCCCACATGGAAGCCCTCTACTTTTTCTATTTCTTTCCATTTGATTTTGTCTTTGTTTCCTAATTTTAACCCATAATCATCCAAAATAATGGAGTAAGGGAGGTTGGTCATGATTTCTGAAAAAAGCAATATCGAAGGGAAAAGCAGTATGAAGGAATATTTCCATTCAAAATCACCCAAAATATATCGATAAACCATCATTCCAAGAATAGCAAGAAAGAAATATCCCGTAAAATAAGAAAAAATAGAGCGTTTGTAGATAAAGGAAATTTCTCCATACCTTTCAAAGACACTCCAATGTCTGTATAGGTGGTGGGCTTGTGAATCCTTCGGATATTCGCTACTAAAAATCATGCCCAAAGATAAATATTTTTAGATGATGAGAAGAGTTTTTTGTGACAAAAAAACTAAATAAGTCATGCAAAATAAAACAAAAAAGTGCCAATTTGGCATAAAAATAAAATAAAATTGACAAAAAATAAGAAAATTTCCAGTGGTATGATTATTGACAAAATCAAAGTGTAAAAATTAAAATAATTATTAATAAAAAAGAATATAAATATTATGAGCAAAATTATAGGAATTGACTTAGGAACAACAAATTCATGTGTGGCAGTAATGGAGGGTAAAGACCCAGTAGTAATCCCAAATGCAGAAGGAAAAAGAACAACACCTTCTATCATAGCATTTACAGAGGATGGCGAAAGAAAAGTGGGTGACCCAGCTAAAAGACAGGCGGTAACAAACCCAAAGAAAACCGTTTATTCTATCAAGAGATTCATAGGAACACAGTTCTCTAAAGATAAAGAGGAAATTTCAAGAGTTCCGTATGAAGTGGTGGCTGGACCAAATGACACTGTAAAAGTAAAAATAGACGATAGAGAATACACAACACAAGAAATCTCTGCAATGATTCTTCAAAAAATGAAGAAAACAGCTGAAGATTACCTTGGACAAGAAGTTTCAAGAGCGGTAATTACCGTGCCAGCTTACTTTAATGATGCACAAAGACAAGCAACTAAAGAAGCAGGAGAAATCGCGGGTCTTAAAGTAGAAAGAATCATCAACGAACCTACGGCAGCAGCTTTGGCTTACGGATTAGACAAAGTAGGTAAAAAAGACATGAATGTAGTAGTGTTTGACTGTGGTGGTGGTACGCATGATGTCTCTGTATTGGAGATGTATGAAGTGGACGGAAATGCTTCTTTCGAAGTGAAGGCTACAGACGGAGATACTCACCTTGGAGGAGATGACTTTGATAATGTAATCATCGACTGGATGGCAGAAGAGTTTAAAAATGAGGAAGGTGTAGATTTAAAAACTGACCCTATCGCACTTCAAAGATTGAAAGAAGCGGCTGAAAAAGCAAAAGTAGAGCTTTCTTCTTCTACACAAACGGAAATCAACCTTCCGTACATCACGGCTACGGCTTCTGGACCAAAACACTTGGTGAAAACTTTGACAAGAGCGAAGTTTGAACAATTGGCTCACAACCTTATCGAGAGAACGATAGAGCCTTGTAAATCAGCTTTGGCTAACGCAGGAATGAGTGTTTCTGATATTGATGAAATTATCTTAGTAGGTGGTTCTACCAGAATTCCAGCAATTCAGGAAGCGGTAGAGAAATTCTTCGGAAAAGCACCATCTAAAGGAGTAAACCCAGACGAAGTAGTGGCTATCGGTGCGGCTATCCAAGGGGGAGTTCTTACAGGAGATGTGAAAGATGTATTGCTATTAGATGTTACGCCACTTTCTCTCGGAATCGAGACTATGGGGTCTGTATTTACAAAACTAATCGAAGCAAATACGACTATCCCTACAAGAAAATCAGAGGTGTTCTCTACAGCGGCGGACAATCAGCCAGCGGTTACCATCAGAGTAGGACAAGGGGAAAGACCAATGTTTAATGACAATAAAGAAATCGGTAGATTTGACTTGGTAGATATTCCACCAGCACCAAGAGGTGTTCCACAGATTGAAGTTACTTTTGATATAGATGCTAACGGTATCCTTAGCGTTTCTGCTAAGGATAAAGGAACAGGAAAAGAGCAGTCTATCAAGATTCAGGCAAGTTCTGGACTTTCTGATGCGGAAATCGAAAGAATGAAAAAAGAAGCTGAAGAAAACGCTTCTGCCGATGCGAAGAAAAAAGAAGATGCAGAAGTAATAAACAAAGCTGATGGACTGATTTTCCAAACTGAAAAACAGCTGAAAGAATTTGGAGACAAGCTTTCTGCAGACAAAAAAGCTGGAATAGAAACAGCATTAGCAGAGTTGAAAACAGCTTACGAAACGAAAAATGTAGAGGAAATCAAGTCTAAAACAGAAGCCCTAGATGCAGCGTGGATGGCAGCCTCTGAAGAGCTCTACAAAGCTCAAGCCGAAGCACAGCCAAATGCAGGTGCAGCAGGCGGTCAGCAGCAAGGCGGAGACAATGTCCAAGATGCTGACTTCGAAGAAGTGAAATAGTATCAATTACTAAATATCAAGAATGATTATTAAATCGCTATAAACTAAATGTTTATGGCGATTTTTATTTTGCTGATATATTTGTTTTTTATTATTTTTGGGAAATAATAATGAAAAAATAATATCATATTTGTACCGCGTCTTAATTGGCGACAATGTGCGTCTTATAAGTCATAATTAATTTAATAGGTCTTAAAAATAAAAATATTGATTATGGGATTCAGCAAATTAAGAATACCTAAACTTTGTGAATACTGCCAGAAGCCTTTTGAAGCAAAAACAATCACAACAAGATTTTGTTGTAAAGAATGTTCGAGGAAGTTGCAGAAAAAAATAAAAAAACAAGAAAAGGAACAACAAGAAACTGATTTTTTGCTTTCTAAGTACAAGATGAAAATCGCGGAGCTTCAATGTCGAGAATATATATCTGTTTCAGAAGCAACAATGCTATATGGGGTTTCTAAAGATACGGTTTATAGGATGATAAGGAAAGGTGTTGTTTTGGGAATAAATTTAGGGGAACGCCTAACAAGAGTAAGAAAATCGGATTTTGATAATTTATTCATTGGTAAGGGTATAGAAGAAGAAAAGAAAGAAGAAACCGAAAAAGAGAAAACATATGATATTAAAGATTGTTATACTTTGTCAGAAGTTTCTAAAAAGTACAATGCGAATCCATCAACGGTAACTAATGCGATAAGAAAATATAATATTCCGAAACAGAAAATCGGAAGTTTTGTATATGTACCGAAAGAAAAAATAGACCAAATATTTAATTTAATATGAGAAATAAAAGGAATTATACTAAATCAACAGTCAGGTTACGAAAATCAGAATATAGAGATGAATGGCATGTTTATATAGAAAGTTACCCTGTAATGGTAGAAGGAAAAGATAAGCCTCAAAGAATACGGAAGTATATTAATAGAAGTGTAAAAACAGTTGTATTTGATAAAAAGAGAACTTCTAGAACTACTTCAGAGAAGACTACATATAAACCCAAACGAGATGACAATGGAATTATCATCTGTAAGAGTGATTTGGATAAAGAAACAATGTTATATGCTGATAGTATCCGAAAAATTATTCAACAAGGATTTGATGAGAGAGAGCTTAATTCGGAATTGAGGAATTCTCAAATTTCTCAACAAGAGAAAGCTCAGGAAAATTTTATTCAATACTTCAAAAAAATAATAGGAATTAGACATAAAAAGAGTTCAAAATCAATTATAATTAACTGGCATCGTACAGTGAGTTTTCTAGAAATGTTTGTTCAGAATGATATTTTAAGTTTTGAGAAAATTGATTATAAATTTATAGAAGATTTTAAGCGTTTTTTATTAGATGCTCCTTGTGGGGGTGGTAAAAAAGGAACAATTTCCCAAAATACAGCATCAACTTATTTTTCAATTTTTAAAGCCTCATTGAAACAAGCTTTCGTTGATGGATATTTTCAAACAGATATATCTGCGAAAACAAAAGGAATTGTTAGTAAAGATGTTAGAAGGGAATATTTAACTAATGATGAGTTGGATGAATTGGCATCTACTCCTTGTGCGAATGATTTAATAAGAAGGGCTTCCCTTTTTTCGGCGCTTACAGGTCTTAGGCACTCTGATATACAAAAGCTTAAATGGAGTGAAATAAGTATAGAAAATGGACAGCCAAAGCTTAATTATACACAGAAAAAGACTAAAGGAGTAGAATATACGCCAATTTCGGAACAAGCACTATTGTTTTGTGGGGAATTTGGGAAACCTGATGATTTAGTTTTTGAAGGGTTAATGAATGCAGCATGGATAAATCGTCCTTTAAAAAAGTGGATTTTAGATGCTGGTATTAGTAAAAATATTACATTTCATTGTTTTAGACATACATTTGCTACTTTACAAATTGCAAATGGAACGGATATTTATATCGTAAAAGATTTACTTGGGCATACTAATGTGAAAACGACTCAAATTTATGCAAAAGTGATGAATGAAAAGAAAAATGAAGCTGTAAAAGCGATTAAGTTGAATATAAAAAAATAATTATGATAAAAGAAAAATATTTAGTTTTTGGAGGGCAGGAATTGGGTGTGATTATATCTATATTAGGTATAATAATATCTTTTATGATGAAATTCGGAGTTTATGAAGTTAAAACAATTGCTACTATAATTTTAATAGTAATTGTGTTATTGGCTGTTTTCGTTTATTGTAATTTTATGTTATTTATTATAGAAATATGTAGATTTTTGAAAAATAAATCTAAAAAATCAAAAATATCAGGAAGCACGGAAGTTGAAGCTAATAA
>CALAEK010000072.1 GCA_937890925.1 uncultured Riemerella sp. | reverse complement strand
CATCTGTGCTGTCTGCTGCTAAACCAAGTGCAGCAATAATTCTGTTTTTGTCCATTTTGTTATGATTAAATTTTGATTGTCCATGAGGAATTTTAGGAGCACCACAAGCTAATAACTGGTCTATAACATCTTCGCTCCACTCTATATCTGCAGTAATGATGTTTTGAATTAACCCCAATTCTTTAGCTTCTCTTGCAGTCATCCAATAATCATTTTTCCAGAGTTCATCTATTTCTTCTTCAGTTTTGTTAAAAGCTTTGGCATAAGCTTCCCTGTATATTTTTTCGGTATTTTCAAGAAGCTTTAAATCTGCTTTAATTTCATCAGTTGTACCGTAAGTCTCAATGGAAGGCTTGTGTATCATCAGCTGGGATTCGGGATAAGCAGAAGAGGGAAATTGTGTTAATAAATAAGTTGCTGCACTCGCTGCCAATGCTCCCACAGTAATATTGACACTGTCAAATTTCTTAAGCTCTAAAACCATTCCCTGTGCTTCTATGGTAGAGCCTCCCCCCGAAGAAATGAATACATCAGCTTTTCTGATACCATTCTTAATGGCATGGTCTACAATTGCTCTAATGTCAGAAGCTTCATTATTATATCCCCCGATGTAGCCTATAATTTTAATATTGACTGACTGGGTATTATGATTTTCGTATGCCTCTATGATGAATTTTGATTTTCTCACTTCTGTCGTTATTGATTTCTGAGGCAAAATTGGAGTTTCAAAAATCCCTATGAAAAACGGTAAACCAAATTGGTATGAATTTCTTACCAAATTAGTACGGATTTCATACTAATTTGGGATAATGAATTTATTTCTACACGCTTATCTGTCAATTTTGCAGGAAGATTTTAAAGATATGTCAAAAGAAACAGAACAAAAAATAGCGAAAGAACTTTATACCAACCAAAATAAAACTCCCGAAGAAATAGCACACAAGACAGGGGTAACCCTGCGGACTGTCCAGCGGTGGATAAAGGATGGTAATTGGAAAAAACTACGAGATGCTAAAGCTAATGGTTCTCCCCAAAGAATAGAGAGAACACAGCTCGTGGTAGACTCTTTAACTGATAGAAGAATACAGCTTATTAAAGATGAGACTAAAGCTAGAAAGGAATTAGAAGAATTAGAGGAATTGGGCGATTACGAAGAACTTAAAGAAGAAAAAGCAATTCTAAGGGTTAAAGTAGAAACTCTAAGAGCTGAAGCCGCCTCCATAGATGATGCTATTTCTAAATGGAATAAAAGAATAGAAAATCTTAATAAAGAAGGGAAAATAACCCTTTCTATCTATATGGAGGTAATGGAACGCATCTTTGAAGCTCTTAGGCTGTCTAATGAGCCTTTGTATATGCAGACTTTGGATTTTCAAGAAAACCATTTAGAAGATGTTGCGGCTAAATTAGTGTAAAAACATTCTTTAAAACAGCTTTAAACTCCTCAAAAATTCATTTTCTCAATTTTTATGTATCATTATGAAGATTAAAGATAAATTAGCCTTAGAACGCTATAAACAGAAATTAGCTTTTGCCCGTTCGGCAGGGTCTGAATTTGCCTTTGAAACCAAAGAGCAGAGAAAAGCAGCAATAGAGGAATGCAGAAAAGATTTTGGGAAAATGATAGAAAGGTATTTTCCGCATTATGCTGATTCCAAACCTGCTGAATTTCATTTGTATTGGGGTAAAAAAGTAGCCAGCGACCCTCTTTTCAGGGGTTTTGCCCAGTGGGGGCGAGCATTGGCTAAATCAGTCATTAATAATATCTTTATTCCCTTTTGGCTTTGGCTGAGAGGAGAACCTGTTTATTTTGTGCTTATTGGAAATTCCCAAGATAAAGCAGAGCAGTTGTTAGAAGATATACGAGCTGAATTTGAAGCTAATCCGAGAATACTTGCTGACTTCGGAGAACAGAAACAATTAGGAACATGGGAAAAACATTTTTTTCAGACCAAAGGAGGCTTTATTGCACAAGCTTTGGGTATGGGACAATCTGTAAGAGGTTTAAGGGTAAGAAATAAAAGACCTACCCACATCAACTGTGACGACTTGGAGGATAAGGAAATTAACAAAAACCCCAGAAGACAAAAAGAAGTAGCGGAATGGATTTTAAGAGACCTTATCCCTACTATGGACGGACCTATAAGGAGATTTACCTACTCTAATAACCGCTTTGCACAGGTAATGATACAGACACTTCTGCAAGAAATGAGACCTAAGTGGTTTATTCATGAAGTAAATGCTTATAATCCTGTAACCTATCAGCCTGCATGGAAAGAAAAATACGCTCCTGATTATTTCAAAATCATAGAAGAAGATTTGGGACCACTTCCTGCTAATGCAGAATACAACAACTCCCCCCATGTGGAAGGTGCTATTTTCAAAGATGAGCAGTTTCAATGGTGCGACCTGCCAAGATTAGACCATCTAGAAATAATTGTAGGACATTGGGATATTGCCTATGCAGGAACTGCCACCAGCGACTTTAATGCTGTTGCGGTATCAGGGCTGAAAGACAGAGATTTTTTCCTCATAGACGGCTACTGTAAACAAAGTAAAATGAAAGAAGTTGTAGAATGGATGTGTGATTTTCAAAAAGGACTTCCTGCATCCGTAAGAGTTCACTGGCAGTATGAATCCCAATTTTGGAATGATGAAGTACAAAGAGTTTTAGAAGAAGTACAAAATGAAAAAGGAATAAACCTCTACATCATTAAAAAGGATTTATCCAAAGGGAAAAAGTATGATAGAATTTTAAAACTGCATCCTTATTTCCAAAACAGCCGAATTTATTTCAGTAAAAAACTAAAAGCTAAAAAAGATATACAGGTAGGATTGGCTCAGCTTAAAGGGATAGAGCCAAGCTATAAAGTTAATGACGACTTTCCAGATGCTTTCCAATACAGCATTGCCGAACTAGAACTTTATGTAGGAGCAAAAGGGAAAACTTTCTCTTATCGTGCTGGAAAAATGAAAGGTATCCACCGCTGGTAGCCTTTACTGGATAAACTATTATTTTTATTAAAAACACTTTAAATTATTAACAATGAAGTATTTAACCCTTGATTATCTCTATACTCATGCTTTTGAAAGAGCAATAAAAGAATCCACAGCCGACTTTGAACAGGCCATAGAGAATTTAGAAATAGAAACCATAAGCCTTGTAAAAACTTACCTGTACCGCTACTATGATGTGGCAAAAATATTTGCAGAACCGCCCGTAAAAAACGGAGTTTTGGATAAGATTATTACTAAGATTATTATCTACGAGGCAGTCCGAAGAAATGTTTATCGTAAGGTTAATAACGGCTATCAGGAGGATTACAAGTGGGCAATGGAAACGCTGGAAAAACTCAATACTGGCAGAATGACTCTGAGCGACCTCCCGTCAAAGCCCAAAGAATCCACAAATAATCTTAAGGATTCACTAATGCATGGCAATTTGTCTAACA
>CALAEK010000071.1 GCA_937890925.1 uncultured Riemerella sp. | reverse complement strand
TCACTGCAGCTCAGGCGTCTGCACCTGTAGTAGAGGATAACTCTGGAGCACTTCGTGGAGAATTAAGCGAAAAAGACAGAGAATTGAGAGATGCTAGAAACCGTATCCACGAATTGGAAGGAGAATTAGCAGAAGCTCGTAACAGAAAACCAGAAGTAGAAACTGTGGTAGAAACTAAGAGAACTCTAGAATCTGTAGTTACTTTCGCACAAGGAAAAACTATCATCGCTCCTTCTCAACAACCGAATGTAGCTAGAATCGCTACTTATTTGAAGAAATATCCTAATAGTAAAGTTGTTATCAAAGGATTTGCTTCACCAGAAGGAAGTATCGAAGTTAACGAAAGAATCGCTAAAGCTCGTGCAGAAGCTGTTAAAGCTGTTCTTGTTAAACAATACAAAATCAATGCTGATCGTATCGTAGCAGAAGGAAACGGTATTGGTCATATGTTCTCAGAACCAGATTGGAACAGAGTAAGTATTGCTACTATCAAAGAATAATTTAAAATTGTTCAATGTTTCATAACAAATAGGAGGGTAAAATTTTACCTTCCTATTTTTTTATGTTTTTTAAAAAACTTACCTTTGGATTTTTATAATTTTAACTGAAAATAACCATACATGAGATATTTAAAACTTTCAGGGCTTGAGCCGCTCATAATTACGCCAGAATCTAATTTTGTGAATGTAGGAGAGCGGACAAATGTAGCAGGATCGAAGAAATTTTTGAGGCTGATAGGTGAAGGAAATTTTACAGAAGCTTTAGAAATTGCCCGAAATCAGGTGGAGGGTGGAGCCCAGATTTTGGATGTAAATATGGATGACGGACTGATAGATGGGAAAGCCTCGATGGTGAAATTTCTCAATCTGATAGCTTCAGAGCCTGATATTGCTCGTATTCCGATTATGATAGACTCTTCCCGCTGGGAGATTTTAGAAGCTGGATTGCAGGTGGTTCAGGGAAAATCAGTGGTGAATTCTATTAGTTTGAAAGAAGGAGAAGCGGAGTTTATTCGACAAGCGAAAATTATAAAAAGATACGGTGCGGCAGTTATTGTAATGGCTTTCGATGAAGTGAGCCAAGCGGATAATTACCAGCGAAGAATAGAGATAGCGGAGCGTTCGTATAGAATCTTGGTGGACAAGGTAGGTTTTCTGCCAGAGGATATTATTTTTGACCTTAATATTTTCCCTGTGGCTACAGGAATGGAGGAACATAGGCGAAATGCAATTGATTTTATAGAAGCGACAAGGTGGGTTCGTCAGAATCTTCCATATGTGTCTGTGAGTGGCGGGGTTTCTAATGTTTCGTTTTCGTTTAGAGGAAATGATGCGGTGCGGGAAGCGATGCACTCAGTATTTCTATATCACGCCATAAAAGCAGGGATGAATATGGGAATTGTAAACCCTACGATGCTGGAAGTCTATGATGAAATTCCTAAAGACCTTTTGGAGCTGGTAGAAGATGTGATACTAGACCGAAGAGATGATGCTACGGAGCGTTTGCTGGACTATTCCGAAAAAGTAAAATCAGTCAAAAAAGAAAAAATAGAAGACCTGTCTTGGCGCGAACAGCCTTTACAAGAGAGAATTACCTATTCGCTAGTAAAAGGTGTGGATAAATTCATAGAGGAGGATATGGAAGCGGCTTTGAAGGAAGCAAGACGACCGCTAGATGTCATAGAAATCAACCTGATGACTGGGATGAGCGTAGTGGGAGACCTTTTCGGAAGTGGAAAAATGTTTCTTCC
>CALAEK010000070.1 GCA_937890925.1 uncultured Riemerella sp. | reverse complement strand
GGATAATTTATAAACATTATTTTTTACTTTAAATCAAGTTTTAAAATTTTTCTTTCATGAAATTTTTTATTATACTTGTAATTTTACTTTTGGATACCAACAAAAATATTTTTAATAGCTAAATGAAAGAAAGTTTTGTACATAGAGGGAAAAGGAAACTAATGGTGGAGTATCTTCGGGATTCGATGAAAATTCAGGATACAAGGACTTTGGAGGCTATGAATTCCGTGCCTCGTCATCTCTTTTTAGAAAGTGTTTTTGGAGAGTTTGCCTATGAAGATAGGGCTTTTCCTATCGCTGCCAATCAGACTATTTCCCATCCTTCCACAGTTGCGAAACAGACAGAATTACTCCAAGTAAAACCAGGTGAAAAAATTTTGGAAATAGGAACAGGAAGCGGCTACCAGACAGCTATTTTGGTAAATATGGGAGCAGAAGTATACACCATAGAGCGGCAGAAAGATTTGTATGATTTTTCTACAAAAATTTTAGCTAAAATTCATCATCAGCCTGTATATCAGGTTTTTGGCGATGGGTTTGCAGGGCTTCCAGAGTTCGCTCCGTTTGATAAAATCTTGGTTACCTGTGGTGCAGAGGAATTGCCTTTGGAGCTTTTGAGACAATTAAAAGTCGGTGGATTTATGATTATTCCGCTCGGAAAGTTAGAAGAGCAGATTCTTACAAAATTCACAAAAGTATCTGAAAATCATATAGAAAAAGAAGAGTTCGGAGCGTATAAATTTGTCCCAATGCTGGGCAATACCAATCAATAATAAAAGTCCTTTCTGATATCAGAAAGGACTTTTATTTGTGTTTAAACTATTTCGTGAAACCTTTATCTTTTAGCAATGCTTTCAGACTTGGTTTTCTTCCTGCAAAATCAGAATAAGCCTTGTCATAAGGGAGGGTATTCCCTACGGAAAGGATGTATTTACGGAAGTGGTCGCCATTGGCTCTAGTCATTCCGCCGTGCTGAGTAATCCAGTCCCAAGCGTCAGAAGTCAGCATATCACTCCATGTGTAGGCATAGTAGCCAGAAGCGTAGCCTCCGCCCCAGATGTGCGCAAAGTAAGGAGAGTGGTATCTCGGTGGCACCTGTGGCAGGTATAGACCATATTTTTTCAGTGCCTCTGTTTCGAACTCTGTGGCAGGTCTCAGCTGGTTTTCGTTGGTAATGCTGTGCCATGCCATATCTACCGCTGCTGATGCAAGGATTTCCGTAGAAGCAAATCCGTTGTTAAAAGTAGCCGCTTTTTTCATTTTTTCTACTAATGCCTGTGGGATAGGTTCTTTCGTTTGGTAGTGGATAGCGTAGTTTTTCAAGATTTCAGGCTCTAGGGCAAAGAATTCGTTGATTTGAGAAGGGAATTCTACAAAGTCCCTTGCTACGCTCGTTCCCGAAAGGGTAGCGTACTGCTGATTAGCAAACAATCCGTGCAGGGTATGCCCAAACTCGTGGAACATCGTAGAAGCCTCATCAAAGCTGACAAGCGCTGGTTTTCCATCGGCAGGTTTTGGGTTGTTCAGCACATTTACGATTACAGGTTTTTGCCCGAATAGTTTAGATTGTTTCACAAAGCTGTTCATCCATGCACCGCCTCTTTTGCTGTCTCTGGAGAAGAAATCCACATAGTAAATCGCCATAGATTTACCATCTTTGTCAAAGATTTCATAAACCAATACATCTGGGTGATATACAGGCAGGTCTGTTCTTCTTTTAGCCGTGATTCCGTAGAATTTTTCGGCCGCGAAGAAAATCCCTTTCTCTAAAACAGTTTTTACCTCAAAATAAGGCTTGATTTCGTTTTCATCTAGGTCATATTTCGCCTTACGCACCTGTTCTGCATAGTACGCCCAGTCCCATGGTTCTAATGTAAATCCACCTTTTTGCTCATCAATGAGTTTTTGGATTTCTTTGGCCTCTTCTTTGGCTTTTTCTACGGCTGGTCTTCCTAAATCAGCAAGGATTTTCTGAGCTGCTTCAGGTGTTTTTGCCATTTGGTCTTGGAGTTTCCATTCTGCAAATGATTTCTTACCTAAAAGCTGAGCTTTTTTCAGGTTAAGAGCTGCCATTTTTTCGATGATGCTTCTCGTATCAGCAGAGTCGTTTTTCTCTGCTCTTGTCCATGAAGCTTTGAAGAGTTTTTCTCTCGTAGCACGGTTGTGAAGGCTCGGCAGAAGTGGATGCTGAGTGGTGTTATGCAGTATGATGAGGTATTTCCCATCTTTTCCGATGCTTTTGGCAGCATCAGCGGCAGCTTTTATTTGGTCAGCAGTCAGCCCGTCCAGTTCCTTTACATTTTCTACAAGAAGTCCGTTGTTTTTTCTGGCTTCCAAAAGTTTAGCTGAAAACTCTGTGGAAAGCCCTGCCAATTGGGAATTGATGGATTTTAGCTCTTCTTTCTTTGCTTCAGAAAGATTTGCTCCAGAAAGCTCAAAAACTTGTCTGTAATATTCCACCAAGCGGCGGCTTTCCGCATCTAAATTAGCAACGGGAACTTTTTTGATTCTTTCGTATAATTTAGAATTGAGGTGAATTTTATCAGTATGTGCAGAGAAAATAGGCGCAAATTCTTTTTGGATTTTTTGCATCTCTGGATTGGACATAGAGCCCATAAGATTGTAGAAAATAGTCTGAGCTCTTTTAAGAACTTCTCCGCTTTTTTCTAATGCCAGAACTGTGTTTTCAAAAGTCGGCTGTTTCTTATTATTAGCGATTTTTTCTATCTCTGTCTCATGGACTTTTAATCCGTATTCAAAAGCAGGTTTGAAATGCTCTGTCTTTATTTTATCAAACTGCGGCGCCTGATATTGCAGTGGACTTTTCGTAAGGAAAGGATTTCCCTTTAAATCTGGCGTTACTTTTAAAGTTTTGTCTTGTGCATTCATTGTTGAAATAGTTCCTGCTCCCAAAGAAGAAAGCAGCATAATGGATGTAATGTTTTTCATAAATGATAAATTTTTGTTATAAATGTGTGTAAATATACAAATAAAATGAATAAAAAATATTAAAATGAAAAAAAACTACCCAAAAGGGCAGTTTTTGTTTAATGATGAGTTTTGTTGTCTTGAATCAAATCTTTTGACGCCCCATCCAGTTCTGATTTCAGTGGAATGAAGAACCGCAGAGGATTTTTGATGAAATATTTCAAAATGGTTTTGTAAATTATCGTTAATTCACCAAAATTTACTTTTCTCGAACGGAAAGCTAATAACATAGACAGTCCGAAACTTACGATAAAGTTGAAAGCGCCAATTAAGAAAATAGTAACCAATGAAATCACAAAAGTGTAAGTGTCAATATCAAAGCCTTTTCCGTAAAGAGCCAGCGCAAAATTCCCTGCCGAGAAAGTGATGTGACGGATATCCAAATCCAAACCAAGGAAAACCCCCAGAGGCGCGATGACACCAAGGAAAATACCGAACCAAAAATTGGAAATAATTCCAGCCCAGTGTTTTGTGTAGAAATCGGAGAGTTTTTTGGAATTTTTTGCTCCGATGACTTGGTTTAGGAAAGGGCTTTGGGATATTCTCTCAGGAACTTGGTTGAAGATAGAGCTGTTGCTGATGTTTCCAGAAATAATCCCAGAAATAAACAAGAAAAAACCAGCGATACAAGCGTGAAGAATCGCCTTGGATTCAATAGGGTTCAGGTCTTTTAGGAGTTTATCAGCCTTTGCAACAGCGAAGTTTTTCTCTAAAAACCAGTCCATTCCGTAGATGATAGTCAGCGCCACAGGGAAAGACCAAAGGACATTTCCCACGAAAGCAATGAACTGCGTTCGCGAAAGTTTAGCAACGAGGTTAGCAAATTCCTTGTAGTTTTTATCAGAACTGCTTTCATCAGAGAGGACTTTTGCCATCGTGGCAGCGGTCATTGCTGGTTGTTTCGTAGCCAAAGTAAATCCAAGCAGATAAATGATGATAAACCCAAAAGCGTAGTTTAGTGAATACAGTACTGCATGGGAAAATTCGCTTCCGTGGCTGTAGCTCATCATCATTTTGAAAATACATAGAAAACCTACGATAATACCGCCGCCGCTCGCTTTCCAGAACATTTTCAGGTATTCTTTGGATGAGGTAGCGATGTAGTGAGTCCCTGTTTCTGCCGTGTGGGAAGTGATGAGGTGAGAGATAAGTCTCGTGCTGTCATCGATGAGTTCACGGACATTGTTTCGGTGTGAATTGTATTTTAATGTATTGGAAACTAGATTTTTAGAGTTAATCAATACATCTTCCTCATTATCAACCACTAGGATAGGAATAATATCCTGAATTCTCTTTAACTGCTGGCGGATTTTGAGCAGGGATTGGTTGATTTTACTAGAAATCCCGAATTTAGAGGCGTTTTTAAAAGCCTTATCTACGAAATCTAAACACTGCTGAAGGTAAATTTTAATTTGCTTATATTCAACATCTTTAGAGTCTATTTGTAGATTTTTATCTTTTTTGAAACGCCCGATGAGAGAGTCCAATTCGCTCTGAAGGGCTACAAATGGGTTGTCAAAGTTCTTATACTCAGGAACCATTTTTGTGATTCCTGCTTCTAGTGCGTTTCCTACACTTCTTAGTGCCAGTATGTTAGCAGAAATAAGCAGTTCTTTTTTTACTTTCGGAAGAGTGCTGATTTTTTCTATTTCCATCAGTTTGAAAAACTCGCTTCCGTCCTCTGGTTTGATGTTTTTTATGTAGTTCGAATCCGATTTAGGATTGAACAAAACCTTGGAAATAATGTATGAAATAGTATTTTCGTCCTCTACAGGCGGGAGAAATTTGTATGAAATTCTTTTCTTTAGCTCTGGGAAGAAGGCGTTTTCTGATAAAATATTGGCATCCGTAAGCGCTTTTGTAAAAGATTTATTTGAGAAAAGAATAAACAAATAATCTCGGAAATTGTTCTTTATTTCTTCATTGTTTTTTAGATAAGCCAAAAACACTTCGAAATTGGTTCGTTTCAGACTTTGGAAAAGCTCACGCATAGGCTGGACAGAATCCAAAGTGTAAGGCTCAGAAAAATATTT
>CALAEK010000069.1 GCA_937890925.1 uncultured Riemerella sp. | reverse complement strand
CCGGAAGACCAACCGGCGATATAACCGAAGGAGTAGTCCGAGGTTTCAATGCCGTACCGCTGACAGACAGTGTAGGCTACGCTTTCTGCCTCAACCTCCTTGGTGTGACGATCCTTCTTGTCTTCGGGGGCGGTTTTCTCGTCCGGATTAACGGCGTGGAGCTTTGCGTGAGCGATCTCATGAATGGCGGTTTTGACCGTCTGGATTTCACTCATGCCTTCCTGAATGGCAATGCGGCTTTCAACCGGCGAGAAGAATCCCTTTGCACCGCCCGGAATGTCCTCAAAGGAAATAGGGACGGGAGATTCCTGCCTGAGCGCGTCGAAGAACGCCTCGTAGTTTTCGACGGTGCCTTTCAGTTCATCGACGATGATGTCCGGAAGCTCCTTTCCGTCCATCTGGGAAACATCAAAGACGCTTACCACCTTGAAGGCAGGACGCAGAACCTCGACCGTCTCCGTGACAGCCTTTCCATCTGCGCCGATTACCGGTTTTTGCGTCAAAGGATCAATCTTCTCACGCTCTTCCTGTGCTTTGTACGGTGCGGGTGCAAGAATCTTGATGCCCTTTTCGCCCTTCATGACCTGACGGTCAAAGTTGCGCACTTTTCTTCCCAAGGCTTTCATCAGTTTAGGGTCGGAGGTGTTCATTATTTCTTCCCTAACCTCTTCATCACCAAATAAACGCGCTTTTTCAGCCATCATATACTGCTCCGCACAGGAATATTTATCGCCATCGACATAAAAAGGCGAAGGCTGCCACTGCCCTAAACAAGACTCATCTACGGCATTGGCATTGGGTTTCCAAAAGAAGATGAATTTGAGTTTCTTTGGAGAATTGATAAAAGTTTTTTTGGAGTATTTATAAGCGCCTTTGGGCTGCCAAAGCGGAACACCCTCATAATAATAGTCTTCTTCATCATCCAGCCTGTCTTCTATTTCCAAATCATTCACTGCCCAGCTATTATAATGCCAAAAGCACGGATATGGGAAAAGTGTTTGGTACTCTCGCTGCTGTTTAAGTGAGAGAGTTTCATACCAATTCCAAAAATCACATTTATAATCTTCACCAGCGCCCATACGCCAGCCCATAGAAAACTCAGAAAGGGCAGGGTATTCTATCCACTGCGGTGCCATAAGTTTGATATTTTTTTTCACTTTATTTGCTTTTTGAAATCTAAATTTATTCCCTTTTCTTTTTTTATTTTTTCGAATTCTAATTTATCAAAAGGACCCAAAATAGAATCTTCATCTTTATCTATGATGTAGTAATTTATCTTATTTGGAGTAAGAAGCTCTTTGTAATATGTGCTATGAGAAATTATACTATCTGCAAGATTAGTACTTCCTCTTAATTCTATCTGTTTGCTAATTTCTTTTAGGGAAACTGGAACATCATTGAAATTTATTACGCCTTCTCTTTTATATATATTATAATATCCTCCCCAGCTGGATAATTCCATTCCGAGTTCATTTAATAATACCTCCCTATTATATTTTTGTTTTGCAATAATATAATTATCATCAAAACTATAGTCTATTATATCAGAAGGTGTTTTATCTATAATTGAGTAATAACGCCTTCTTGTTTTATCCGATTTATATATAAAATCCCATGATACAAGCCCAGAATCTAAGGCATCATCTTTTGTCATATAGTAATAATCTTTCCCAAGGTTATTACTGTCGTCGTGACAGCTTATTAAGCTAATAAGAAAGATAGGAAATATTGCTAAAATTGTTTTCTTCATATTTGTAATGTTTTTAACTGATTCTTCCCCATTTGTTTTTGCCTTTGTATTGTTTTATGTAGTAGTTTTTCAGGGCTTGGTGCTGTTCCTGCTGGAGCGAAGGGTCTACACGGAGAAGCGCCTCTACGGTGTCCTTTGCTGCCTTGATGATGTGTCCGTCTTGGGCTAAGTCCAGCCGTTTGAAATCCACTACGCCGCTCTGCTGGGTGCCGAGGATATCGCCTGGCCCGCGGAGTTTCATATCCACTTCGGAAATCTTAAAGCCGTCGTTGGTCTCGCACATGGTTTTTATTCGGGTTCGGCTGTCGGAGGACATTTTATCCGAGGTCATTAGGATGCAGTAGCTCTGCTCGGCGCCTCTTCCCACTCTTCCTCTTAGCTGGTGGAGCTGGGAAAGACCGAAACGCTCGGCACTTTCTATAATCATCACGGAGGCGTTGGGAACATTCACGCCGACTTCTATCACCGTAGTGGCAACCATAATATTCGCCTTCCCTGAAGCGAAATACTGCATCGCTTCGTCTTTTTCCTGTGGTTTCATCTTTCCGTGAAGCATGGTAACGGCATAGTCTGGGTAAGGGAACGCCTCGGAAACCCGCTCAAAACCACCCATCAAGTTTTCATAATCCAAAGCCTCACTTTCCTCTATCAAAGGATAAACGAAATAGACCTGTCTGCCCTTATCGATTTCATCTTTGGCAAAACGAAATACCGAGTTTCTGTCCTTTTCTCGCCGATGAGCTGTGATGATGGGTTTCCTTCCCGTCGGAAGTTCATCTATCACGGAAACATCCAGATCCGAATAAAAACTCATTGCCAGCGTTCTTGGGATAGGCGTGGCGGTCATGATGAGAATATGCGGTGGGATTTTATTTTTCATCCAAAGTTTTGCCCTTTGTTCCACTCCGAAACGGTGCTGTTCATCAATGATGGCAAGACCGAGGTTTTTGAATTTAACCTTGTCTTCTAGCACGGCATGGGTGCCGACCAAAATATGAAGCATTCCGTTTTCTAGTTCCGAGTGAATGATTTTTCGTTCAGCAGCTTTGGTAGAACCTGTTAAAAGTCTGATGTTTACGCCCGTTCCGAAAAGCGCCTCGGAAAGGCTGTTGAAATGCTGCTGCGCCAAGATTTCCGTAGGAGCCATCATACAGCTTTGGAAGCCGTTATCTATCGCTATCAGCATCGAAAGCAGCGCTACCATGGTTTTCCCTGAGCCTACATCTCCCTGCAGAAGGCGGTTCATCTGTATAGGGAGCCTCATGTCGTTTCGGATTTCTTTTAAAACTCTTTTTTGGGCATTGGTTAGCTCAAAAGGCATTCTGTTTTGATAAAAATCATTGAAAAAATCGCCCACCAAAGGGAAAGGATTTCCCACTGCCGATGTCTTATTGTATTGTTTTTTCAAAGCATAGCCGAGCTGAAAAAAGAAAGCTTCCTCGAATTTCAGTCGTCTGTCTGCCTGTTCAAATGCCGAAGTGTCTTTTGGAAAATGAATATTGACAAAGGCTTCCTGTCTTCCCATGAGTCTGAGCGACTGGAGTAGGCTTTGTGGCAGATTTTCCTGCACAAGTCCCGTGACATGCCCAAGAATATGTGCTTGGATGCTTTGGAAAAATTTTTGATTGAGCCCTCGTTTTGTGATTTTCTCACTACTCGGATAGATAGGGCGAAGTCTGAGTTCTTTCTCTCGTTTTTCTTCCAGTTCTATCTCTGGATGTGCCATAGAAAACTGCTGTCCGAAGAGGCTGACCCTTCCGAAGATATAGAGTTCTTTATTGAGCGGAATTTGGTCTTTAAGCCACTGGGTGTATTGGAACCAAACCAAATCCAAAGCACCTGTCTCATCACGAAACTTCGCGGAAAGTCTTTTTTGTCCTCTTCCGTAGGTGATTTCTTTTAAATCATAAATCTTTCCTTTCAGCTGGATTTCTACATTTTCTTCCTTTAAATCTGCTACTCGGTAGACTTTGCTTTTATCCAAATACCGCAGAGGGAAGAAATAGAGAAAATCCTCCACGGTAGAAATTCCCAAAACATTTTTAATCAGTTTGGAGCGTTCAGGGCCGATGCCTTTTAGATATTCTATGGGAGTAGATAAATCCAAAATGCGTTAGTATGCTCTTTCTTTGTTACCTTCAAAGAAATTGATGTAAGCTCTATTCACCACTCTGTTTCCGCCAGCAGTAGGGTAGTCACCAGTGAAATACCAGTCGCCGAGGTTTTTCGGGCAGGCTTTGTGCAGGTTTTCTACGCTTTGGAAGATGATTTCCACAGGGCAGTTCATTTCCTCAGGAACTAAAAGTTCAGTTATTTTCGCTGAAATTTCTTCCTCAGAAAAAGGAGCATAGATTTCTTTGACATAGTTAATGACTTGGGAATCTTCTAAATCCATTTGAGATTTACATTTTTCATAAACATCCTTTATGATATGGTCAGAACCTCTTTCTTTGTGCAGTTCTAAAGCCGCCTCGAAAGCCACCAAATCCTCCAAACGAGCCATATCTATACCATAGCAGTCAGGATAACGGATTTGTGGAGCAGAGGACAGAACGATTATTTTTTTCGGATTCAAACGATTTAGAATTTGTAAAATACTGTTTCTCAGTGTAGTTCCTCTTACGATGCTGTCGTCTATGATGACCAGATTGTCAATGTTTTTTCGGACAGAGCCGTATGTGATGTCATAAACATGGGCTACCAAATCATTTCGGCTGCTGTCTTCCGTGATGAAAGTACGGAGTTTAGCATCCTTGATGGCTACTTTTTCGGTTGTAGGATGAAGGGATAAAATCTCTTCCAATTTTTCCTCTGAAATATTGTTTCCTAATTTTAGGATTTGGTTTTTCTTGTATTCGTTCAGATGGGCATCAGCCTCTTCTATTAGTCCATAAAAAGAGGTTTCCGCAGTGTTCGGAATGTAAGCAAAAACCGTATTTTTTAGGTCTTCATCTACGGAATTTAGAATTTTTGGGAAGAGTAGAGCTCCCAGTTTTTTTCTTTCTTGATAAATTTCCTTGTCGCTGCCTCGTGAGAAATAGATTCTCTCAAAAGAACATGCCTTGTAAGGCAGGGCAGGGAGGATTTCTTCTATGGAAACATTTCCGTTTTTCTTGATAATGATGGCAGAACCAGGGTTTAGCTCTGTAATTTGCTCAAAATCAAGATTAAATGCAGTCTGTATAACTGGCCTTTCGGAGGCTACAACTACGATTTCATCATCTTTGTAATAATACGCTGGGCGAATACCCGCAGGGTCTCTGATGACAAAGGCATCGCCATGTCCTATGATTCCTGACATAGCATAGCCGCCATCCCATATGTATGCAGATTTTTTGAGGATTTTTGCTACATCCAGCTGGTTTGGGATTTCTGCCGCAGCATCTTTTTTGGAGTAGCCTTCGGCTTTTAGTTTTTGGTATAGATTTTCCACTTCGGTGTCTAGAAAATGCCCTATTCTCTCCATGATGGTCACTGTATCCGTTTGCTCTTTCGGGTGCTGGCCGAGTTCTACCAGTTTTTGGAAAAGCTCTTTGGAATTGGTCATATTAAAATTCCCAGCCACGATGAGGTTGCGGTAAATCCAGTTATTTTGTCGAAGAAAAGGATGAACACTTTCTATGCTGTTTTTCCCAAAAGTCCCATAGCGAACATGTCCTAAAAATACATTCCCAATGTATGGAAGCAGATGTTTCTGGGCTTCTGTGTCATTTTTTATTTCTGGATTTTCTTTTAGAATTTCGCTGATTCTGGTATTGATTTGATTGAAAATATCCTGTATCGGCTGATTGGCATTAGAACGGATACGGCTGATGTATCTCTCGCCAGGCTGCATATCAAATTTTACGCTAGCCAGTCCAGCGCCATCCTGCCCGCGGTTATGCTGTTTTTCCAGCATAAGATACATTTTATTGATACCATAAAAAGGAGTTCCGTATTTTTCTTTATAGTATTCTAAAGGTTTTAACAGACGAAGCATCGCAATGCCGCATTCATGTTGTAAGTGGTCGCTCATAGTTATATTTTGTTTTTATTTAAAAATCTTCCGTAAAAATACTAAAAAAAACTAAAGTTGGGATTTTATTTCCCAATCATGCTTTTGATTTTATTGAGTTTCATCAGGGCTTCTATCGGTGTCAGAGTATTGATGTCTATTTGGGTAAGTTCTTCTCTGATGCTCTCTAAAGCAGGGTCATCCAGCTGAAAGAAAGAGAGCTGAAGATTTTCCTCGGTCACTCGTTTTATGCTCTCTGTGTTTTGGTCTTGGCTTCGGCTGTTTTCTAGGGTTTTTAGAATTTCTTTTGCTCTATTGACTACTTTCGTAGGCATTCCAGCCAGTTTGGCTACATAGATACCAAAGCTGTGTTCGCTGCCTCCTGCGACTAGTTTCCTTAGGAAAATCACATTGTTTTTATTCTCTTGTATGGCGATGTGATAGTTTTTAATTCGGCTAAAACTATTCTGCATCTCATTGAGCTCGTGATAGTGGGTCGCAAATAGTGTTTTTGGCTGTGTAGGGTGCTGGTGGAGGTATTCTGCAATAGCCCAAGCGATAGAAATCCCGTCATAAGTGGAAGTTCCGCGCCCGATTTCATCTAGTAGAATGAGGCTTCGCTCGGTGATGTTGTTCAGGATGTTGGCAGATTCGTTCATTTCCACCATAAAAGTAGATTCTCCCGCCGAAATGTTATCCGATGCTCCCACACGGGTGAAAATCCTGTCTAGAACGCCTATTTCGGCGTGTTTTGCAGGGACAAAACTACCAATCTGCGCTAGAAGACAGATGATGGCGGTTTGTCTCAGAACTGCTGATTTACCAGACATATTAGGACCTGTGACCATCATAATCTGCTGCGTATCTCGGTCAAGGAAAATATCATTCGGGATATATTTTTCGCCCAAAGGCAGGGATTTTTCTATCACGGGATGTCTTCCTTCTTGGATGTTTATTGTAAAATCCTCATTTATAATCGGTTTGGTGTAGTTTTCTGCTATCGCAAGTTCTGAAAGCCCTACCGCACAGTCTATTTCTGCAATGGTTCTGGAGTTGTTTTGAATGGTGTCCATATGCACGAGAACCTGCTCTTCTATTTTTTTGTAGAGCAAATGTTCCAGCTGGGCGATTTTTTCCTCAGCTCCCAGTATCTGTGATTCGTATTCTTTCAGTTCTTCTGTGATGTACCGCTCCGCATTGACCAGCGTCTGTTTTCTTATCCAGTTTTCAGGAACTTTGTCTTTATGTGTGTTTCGGACTTCTATATAATATCCGAAAACATTATTGAAATCTATTTTTAAACTTGAAATTCCTGTTCTTTCGCTCTCGCGCTGGCACATTTCATCCAAATAGGATTTTCCGCTGTAGAGGAGGTTTCTCAGTCTATCCAATTCTTCGGAAACGCCTTCTTTGATTACATTTCCTTTGTTTATACTTACAGGAAGCTCCTCATTTAGATGGCTTTGGAGATAATCAATCAGCTCCTTATGGCTGTGCAGAGGTGTGACCCAAGCCAAAGCATCTGGATGAGGCAGTAGCAGTTCCTTTATTTTTTCAATGCTTATCAAACTATTTCGGAAGTTTCCGAGTTCTTTCGGCGAAATTCTCTCTGCGGCTAATTTTCCGAGCAGTCGGTCTAGGTCAGAAATAGATTTTAGAAGCTCATATATGTTGTATTTTAAGTTTTCTTCTTTGTTAAAAAACTCTATAAGAGAAAGTCTTCGGTTGATTTCATTTACGGATTTCAGCGGAAGAATCATTCTCCTTCTCAGTAGCCGTCCTCCCATAGGCGTGGTCGTGCGGTCTATGATGTCCAGAAAACTTTTGCCTTCACTATGATTGGAATGAATGATTTCCAAATTTCTAAGTGTAAAGCCATCCATCATCAGATAATCATCCTGCGGAATGTTTTGTATTTTGGTAATGTGCTGAATGAGAGCGTGATGGGTGTCCTCTACTAAATAGGCAAAAATAGCACCAGCAGCAGTGATGGCTAATGGAAACTCCTCTATTCCGTAGCCTTTCAGTGATTTTGTTTTGAAATGATTGGTAAGTTTCTCATAAGCAAAAGGATACTGATATGCCCAGTCCTCCAGAGCGAAAGGGTTTCTGTCTTTTATTCTGTTTGGAAGTTCGGTTTTTCGCTGATAGATAATTTCACTAGGGCTGAAGGTATGGATGATGTGCATCAGCTTATCCGAATTTCCTTCCGAAACAAGGAATTCTCCTGTGGAAATGTCCACTAGAGCCATGCCGTATTTTTCTTTTTCATGATGGATAGACAGCAGAAAATTATTCTCTTTGGTAGTGAGAATCTGCTCATTAAAAGTAACTCCTGGCGTAACCAGCTCTGTAACGCCTCTCTTTACGATGCCTTTGGTCATCTTTGGGTCTTCCAGCTGGTCACAGATTGCGACACGCAGTCCAGCACGAACCAGTTTGGGAAGGTAGGAATTCAGGGAATGGTGAGGAAAACCAGCCAGCTCGGTATGGGAGCCGCCGTTATTTCTCTTTGTGAGAACAATGCCCAAAATCTGGGAAGTTCGCACAGCATCCTGCCCAAAGGTTTCGTAAAAATCCCCCACACGAAAGAGCAGGACAGCATCTGGATATTTAGCTTTGATGCTGTTGTACTGAGCCATCAGCGGAGTTTCTTTTTGTGTCGTTTTTGCCATAAAGTGAAATTAGGTTTAAGGGAACAAAATTAAAGAAGATTTCAATAAAATTTTGTTAAAAAAGTATTATTTTTGTGCAAATTTAAACTTTTAGGGCTAAAAAAGATATTATATGCGGGTATATGATAATAAGCACTGGATATCCATACTGCTGAGTATACATAAATCAGACTCACTAAAAACCTTGAGGTCAGGGATGATTGCTATGGCTGTATATGCGGCAATAGTGGCTTTTTTGGAGATAGAATATTTTAAAATAGACAAGGATTCTTCGATTAAAAATATTTCTCTCATTCACACGCTGCTGGGTTTTGTCTTGTCGATGCTTTTGGTTTTCAGGACTAATACCGCCTATGACCGATGGTGGGAAGGGCGAAAACTTCTGGGAAGAATGGTAAATGACTCCCGAAATTTTGCCATTAAACTCCATACCATGCTGGATACGGCAGACACCGAAAATAGAGACTTTTTTCAGAAATATATTTGTTTTTTTCCTCACTTGCTTAGCAGGCACTTGTCCAAAAAATCCACTAAAATGGAACTGGCACAAGACCAGCATCATACGGAAGTAGAACAGCTTCCACATCCGCCTAATGCGCTGATTTGGAGGATACAGGAGAGAATTCAGAAATTGTATAAAGAAGGTAAAATATCGGGAGAGCAGATGCTGATGCTGGACTATCATGCCAGAGGGTTTTTGGAAGTCTGTGGCGGCTGCGAAAGAATCAAAAACACGCCGATTCCTTATTCTTATTCATCTTTTACAAAGAAATTTATCGTTATTTATGTGATTACTCTTCCTATCGCCTATTCTATGAGTATAGGGTATCTTATGGTATTTCTTACTGTTTTCGTTTTCTATGTACTGATGAGTATGGAGGTGCTGGCGGAGGAGATAGAGGAGCCGTTTAATAATGATGAAAATGACCTTCCTATGGAGCTGATAGCTCAAAATATAGAGAAGAATGTAATTCGTATTTTCAGTGAATCCTAAAAAATAATTATTTTGGTTCAGAAACTTAAATTAGAAGAGCTGGGGAGGATAGATGTAGAAACATTTAAACAAAGTTCTAAAACTCCGCTGGTAGTAGTCCTTGATAATGTGCGCAGTATGCATAATGTAGGAGCCGTATTTCGTACAGCAGATGCTTTTTTGATAGAAAAAATCTTACTCTGTGGGATCACGCCGCAGCCGCCGCATAGAGAAATCCATAAGGCCGCGCTAGGAGCTACGGAAAGCGTGGATTGGGCTTATTTTGAGTCCGTTACGGAGGCTTTACAAAATATAAAATCAGAAGGGTATAGCGTAGTAGGAGTGGAGCAAACTACTGGAAGCCAAATGATTACGGAATTTGATTTTACGAAGAACTCAAAATACGCATTGGTTCTTGGTAACGAAGTGGAGGGCATCAGTGATGAGGTTCTTCCGCTCTGTGATGACTTCTTGGAGATACCTCAGCTGGGGACTAAACACTCTCTAAATGTGAGTGTTTGTGGTGGAATTGTGATGTGGGAATTTTTTAAACACTTGAAATAAATTGGGACAGGACATGCCTACTTTTCTGATTTATTCCCTACATTTTCTTTTGATAATGTTCACCATTTCGGTGGCAGTTTTTCAAAAAAAAATTAGGTATAAAAAACTGATTTATAGTGTTTTATTGGGTTTTTATGCGTATTTTTTGTATTTGCAGATTTCGTCCATTATAGAGAATGAGACTACACTGAGAATTATCACTCATACTAAGCTCAATATCAACTATATACTATTTTCTTTGGTGTGTTTTCTTTTGTTGATAAACAGGGGAAAGCTTGCTTTTTATTTTTGGCTCATTGCAGGAGTTCAGAGCATATTGTATTATCTCTCGTTTAATCTGACAGGAACTGGCTTTAATGAAAGCATTCCATTTCACCTGAAAACAGGCATTAAAGGAGCAGGAATAGGGGATTTTTATAAACTTATCATAGACATCACTTTATTGGTAGCTTTATTCATTTTTTCAGCGTTTTTTTGCTTTAAAAAATTCATTAAAAAAGAGACAAAAGAGAAAATCATCAAAGCTAAAATTCCAGTGTTTTTGATGCTGGTTTTATTGGTCTTTAATCCTTTAAACTATGATATTTACCAAACTTATAAAGTGGTAGATGAAGACCCGAAATTTTTGTTTAAAGATAATTACCAGCCTCCGAAACAGCCCGTAAAAAACGAAACGAAGTATAATCTGGTTTGGATTTATGCAGAGGCTTTTGAGCGAATATACCTCAATCAAGAAATTTTCCCTGACCTTGCGCCTAATTTGGCTCAGCTGGAGAAAGAATCGCTTTCCTTTTCTAATGTTCATCAGGTCTGGGGAACAGGCTGGACTATCGCAGGAATAGCCAGTTCTCAGTGCGGAGTGCCTCTATATGCGGTGGGGCGGGAGAATAACGACCTCGACCAGCTTCCTAGTTTTCTCCCTAAAATAAAGGGCGTGGGTAATATACTCGCGGAGGACGGCTACAAAAATATTTTCATACAAGGCTCTCCCAAAGCCTTTGCGGGGAATGATAAATTTTTGGAAAGCCATGGTTTTCAGATGTTTTCACTTGAAAATATTGATAAAAAGTATAAAACGCCGAGAAATCTCTCCCGCTGGGGGCTGAATGATGACAAAACTCTTGAATTTGCCAAGGAAAAATATAAGGAATTAAAGTCTAAAAATCAGCCGTTTAGCATTATGATTTCTACGATAAATACTCATAGCCCGAGAGGTTTTGTCCCACCAGATTTCAAGAAGAAAAAATATAAAAATGGGCAGAATGTTACCCTGAATGCCCTTCATGTGAGTGATTATTTGATTTCGGAATTTATCAATGAAATTAAAAAACTGGATACAGAAAAAAACACCATGATAGTGGTTTCTTCGGATCATCTCACGATGCGAAATATGGTTTCTGAAACGCTGGAGCGCCATCCTGACCTCCGCCGAAATCTATTTATGATACATTTTCCTGATAAGATATCGCCAAGAATTTCGGAGAGAAATACCTCATCTCTGGATGAGGGCGTTACGGTTCTGAATGCTATGGGCTATCCGCTGGAGCGTTTTGGGCTGGGAGTTTCTTTATTCAGCAATGAAAAAAATCTGAAAGAAAAAACACAGAACAAAACGGATGATGTCCTGAAAAGCTGGAAAAAATATTATTTCCAATTTTGGGAATAGACTGTTCTATCTGATTTCTCCATAACCAATAAGCCCATCGTAATTTTTTCCAAAAGGAGTGTAATACAGAAAAGCTTGATATTGGTTTTGTGTCTGCCAGAAATTCCCATTGATTTCACCAAAATTTAGTTTTCCATTTAGGTCTTTTGTCGCAAGGATGTAGTTGTAAAATCCCTGTTTTAGGAATATTTTAGCGAAATATTTTTGGCTTTTTGGGTCGTAGTGCATTTGGCTCTCTTCGTTAGCCTGATAATCATTAAACTGCCCTAAGACATAGATATTTTTTCCTTCCAAAGGATGGCTGTCCAAAGAAAACACTACCCAAGAGTAGTCGCCCTCGTAGTCGGCATTTCTTTCTTGTCCCATGTTATTACTACGGAAATAGAAAGCACCATTGACATCTGGCTGATACTGGTAGTTGAGCGGAGAAGTCCAAGTAGGGAAGAGGTAGGTGTAGTTCACACCATCGATGTTTTCCGTTCCTGCTACCATGTCAGAGGAGGCATTCATAGTTTTATTATCAAAGTAAGAAAACTCATTATTTCCTTGAAAAACAAGACTTAACTGCTGAAATATCAGCTGGTTTCCGAAGAGAACTGAGGAAGGTTTTAGGTTAAAAATTCCATCATTAAAATTATTATTTTGGATAATATTTAAGCTGACAGAATTGATATTTCGGCTGGTTTCTGGGTCGGTAAGAGTGGCTTTGACTTCTACTCTTTGGTTGAGGTTTGGAGTTTTCGCTGCGGTGTATCGGCTTACATTCAGACCAATTCCAGCTCCATTTTCTGCCACCGAAAATCTCTTTGTGAAAAGAGGTTTTTTCGGCGAATCTTTATAAACTATAAGTTCAAAATTTCCCGATATTTTAGGCTGAATGTCCTTGTTAGGAAAGGTCAGAGAGTAGTGCGTGTAGGCCTGGTGGGTGTTGAAAGAATATTTAAAATTATCAATCAAACCGCTCAGTTTTCCAGTCGCAAATTCCGTGAAAAACAGGCCGTCATCTTTCCAGTTTCTGTCAAGATGTTTTATCGTATAGCGATAAATCTGGCTGCCATTGTCCAAATCATCAAAACGAAGGACAAGCTGCTCTCCGAACCTTATGACAGGCGTTTCGTCATTGGTCTGTGGATTAAATAGCTGAATGCTTTTAATATTCTGCCCAATGGCAAAAACGCCCAAAAACAAGAACAATAGTCTAAACATTAGGCATTTTTTATAACGGTTAATCTCGCCTTAGTGTGGTAATTTCCTTGTTTGAAGAAACGAGTGAAAAAGTCTAGTTCTTCTTTTGTGTAATTGTTTTTCTTGAAGAAAGAAATCTTTTTCTCACTCACTTCTATACTATAGTCCAGAATTTCTTTGGAGTAGAAATTCGCCAAGAAGATTTGGTAGAAATCTTGGTCGATTCTGTCTTTATCCAAGAATTTATTTTGTTTAATACAAAAAGCGTTTTCTATATTAGAATAAACCTCAAAACCAGAATTGATATTATGGAAAACTACCATCACAGTGTCTGGTTTTTCCTCTTCTTTGGCTGCTTTTGGTTTGTGTTTTTTCACGGCTTTTTCTTTTTCCTCTGCGGATAGACCAGCAGTTTCTGTGAAGAAATCAAAATATCCGTTCATAAAGTCATCCACCTCATCTTTTTTAAGGAATACGATAGGAACGCCCTTGTTATAGATAAGGAATGCTTCGTGGTGTTCTTTTAGGTTTTCACGGATAAGAGCTTGGTCTTCCATGAAGCTAAGAGATTCTTTGGAATGGATGTTTTGTTTTTCTTTTTCTATGAATTCCTCATTGTAGTCGCTCATGATGGAAACTCCTGAGAACCACCATTCTTTATGCCATTCTACGATGCCCATGAAGATGATGCTTTTTTCCTTTAAATCTTTGTGTTTAGGGAAAGAAGATTTCAGAAGTTTGAATTTCTTATCGGTAGCGATATGTTTTATTTTAAGGTGTTTTTCATCTTCGCCAAGGAAAAGAAAACTTCCCTGAACTCTCGGAGACATTTTTTCTAAATCTTTCGCTACGGGATGTTTTTTACCCAAAATCAGAATTGCCCATTCCTTCGCAGAAAGCGCAAGGAGAGAGGTGCATGCCTCGTGGATGAATCTGTCTCGGTTGTCATCTAGGGCAGCTTCTACTCTTCGTCCTGCTTCCATGATTTCCGCCTCTTGTCTTAGCAGAGCGAAGCCTGTGTCTGGGAAGAATAGATAGGTTTTGGTAAGGATATTATTGAGAAGTCTTCTTACTTCGTAGTAGTCTTGGGTAGGCTCTATTTGGTAAGTTTCTCTCAGTAAATCGTTTTCTGGAGCGTATTCGTATTCGGTTTCCAAGATACCCACCAGCCCTTCAGAAATACTTTGTATAAAAGGATCGTGAGGATTGAGCAAGATATTTTTGTTCACGGTATTGATGAAATACCAAACCAAAAATTTCACATCTTGGATATTAACCTCACCTTCCACATAGTTTTTGTCAGTTTCGTAGAATGGTAGCGGTTTTCCGTAAAGTTCTTTATGTTTTTTGATGAAAGAATTCCATACTTCAGACCCAGAAATAATATCTTCTAAATAAGAAGTCAGAAACATACAAAACAAAGAAATCCCTTCTTCTCTTATGAAATTCTGCAAAGGAAGATGAAACTCTTTTTCGTAGATTTTATCGTTAATTTCATTGCTTATTCCTAAAAAATAAAGGTCGGATTTAGCGGTTTTGTTATAAGGTTTTATTTCTTGCCAGTCTTCTAATAAAATTCTTTTCTGTGCTGCCATCTTTCTTCTTTTTTTGTTTCCACAAAGATAATAAAATATCTCCACCTAAATATCTGAAAAATATCATACTTTCTAACGGGCACTAAATGAAATTCCCATCGCATTTTTGCAGCAAAATATTGAGGAAAAAAACTATCTTTACACGGAATAAATAGAATTTCCTCTAAAAAAATGGACACCTCTGAAAATAAGATAATCCACATCGATATGGATGCTTTCTTTGCTTCCGTAGAGCAGCTGGACTGTCCTGACCTTAGAGGAAAACCCATTGCAGTGGGCGGTGCAGGGAATAGAGGTGTGGTAGCAGCAGCAAGCTACGAAGCGAGAAAATTTGGTGTTCGTAGTGCGATGAGCGGCGCTAAAGCAAGGAAACTCTGCCCAGACCTTATATTTGTTTCGCCTCGTTTTGAGCGGTATAAGGAAATTTCTCTGCAAATCCGCGAAATCTTCTATGAATACACTGATTTGGTAGAGCCGCTTTCCCTCGATGAGGCGTATCTGGATGTGACTTTTAACAAGAAAAATAATCCCTCTGCTACGAACATCGCCAAGGAAATTCGGAAGAAAATCTTTGAAAAAACAGGATTGACTGCTTCAGCAGGCGTGTCGGTCAATAAATTCATCGCCAAAATAGCCAGCGATTATAAGAAACCCAATGGGCAGACCACCATAAAACCCAATAAAATCATTCCGTTTTTGGACAGTCTTGACATCAGAAAATTTTACGGAATCGGCAAGGTAACTGCCGAAAAGATGTATGCTCTCGGGATTTTTACAGGAAAAGATTTGAGGGAAAAATCACTACCGTTTCTGCAAAATCATTTTGGGAATAGTGGGCTTTATTACTACGAAATTGCCCGAGGAATCCACAGAAGTCCCGTGAATCCTATCCGAATTGCTAAATCCATAGGCGTGGAGCGGACTTTTGAGTATGATGAACAGCATCAGACTCACCTGCTGACACCTTTGGAAGCGCTTTCCAAAGAGCTGGAACAAAGGCTCAAAAAACGAAATCTCTCAGGGAGAACCATTACTTTGAAAATAAAATACAGCGATTTTACCACGCAGACACGGAGCAAAACTTTAGCAAAATTTGTTTCAGACCAAAATATGCTTTCCCGTATCGGCGAGGAGCTTTTGTTTCAAGAAAACCTGAAAAATTCGGTAAGGTTATTAGGGCTTTCCGTGTCTAACCTGAATGTTTGGGAAAAACAAAACCAGCCAAAATACATCCAGCTTCAGTTTGAGTTTCCGCCTCACGAGAGAAAAACTGAATAATTATTGAAAACCAGATTTAAATCCTAACACCAAAGAAACTTCCTGCCAAGTCACTCACTCCCATGGCGATAGTTCCCCAGAAAGTAATACGAAGGATAGCTTTCAGTGGGTTAGAGCCTCCTGTTTTAGCGGCAATTCCGCCCAAGAACGCAAGGAAAAGAATGGCAGAGCCGTAGAGATAATATTCTAAATGGTCAAATGGAGCAATGAAAACCATCAACAGAGGCAGCATACCGCCGAAGAGAAATGCTCCGCCAGATGCCAGAGCAGCCTGAAAGGGTTTTGCTTGACTGATTTCGGTGATGCCCAGCTCATCTCGTACATGCGCCGCTAAAGCATCATGCTCGGTTAGTTCCTTGGCTACCTGCATTGCAGTTTCTGGTTTTAGCCCTCGCAGTTCATAGATATGCGCAAGCATCTGTAGTTCCTCATCGGGCGTGTCTTTCAGTTCTTGTCTTTCCCTCTCGATGTCCGCGTGTTCTATATCCGTCTGCGAACTTACCGAAACATATTCTCCTGCCGCCATGGACAAAGCTCCTGCGATAATTCCTGCCGTTGTTGCTAAAATCACAGACTCTGGCGTGGAACTCGCTGCGGCAACTCCTATGGCAAGGCTCGCCGTGGATAGTATGCCGTCATTAGCGCCTAATACTGCGGCACGAAGCCAGTTACTACGATGGATATAGTGTTTATTAAGGTAATCGTCAAGGGTTTTCATTGAAGTATTTATTTAAAACTGAAGACTAAATGCAAAGATAGTTTTCTTTTGTAGAAAAATTAATTTTCTATTAAGAAAAACATAAAGTTAAAAAGAATAAATAAGAATATTTTACGAAAAAGATATGGAATGATGATAAAAACGGGAGAACTTCCATAGAAATTCTCCCATTGCATTAAAAACAAAATGAATAAATTATAAATCTATATTAACTTCAAGTTTTTCAGCCAAAAGCTTTGCAACTTTCAGTTTTAGTGGCTCTATGTCTATGTTTTCCATAGCATCATTCGCGAAAGCATACAGCAGCAGCGCCTGTGCTTCTTTTTTGGAAATTCCTCTGGCTCTTAGATAGAACAGCGCCTCATCATTGAGCTGTCCTACGGTACATCCGTGCGAACATTTCACATCATCTGCAAAAATTTCCAGCTGCGGCTTGGTGTCTATGGTAGCTCCCTCACTCAGCAGGATGTTGTTATTCTGCTGGTAGGCATTGGTTTTCTGTGCTATTTTATTTACGAATACTTTTCCGTTGAACACGCCATGTGCTTTGTCCTTGAAAACACCTTTGTAGTTTTGGTAAGATTCACAGTTTGGCTCGTTGTGATGTACGGCTGTGTGGTGGTCTACCAGTTGTTCATTTCCGATGATGGTAATACCATTCATGAAGGAATTGATATTTTCTCCTGTGTGAATGAAGTCAAGATTATTTCGAACCAATTTACCTCCGAAAGCAAAAGTATTCACTGTCGCTAAACTGTCTCGCTCTTGTTTCGCGAAAGTGCTGTCTACCAGATAAGTAGTCTGGCTGTCGTTTTGGAGTTTGTGCCAGTCGGCTTTTGCATTTTTGCCCACGAAAATTTCTGTAACCGAGTTGGTAAAAGTATAGGTCTCATCAAAGTTATGATGGCTCTCTATCACTTCCACCTTTGCGCCTTCTTCTACGATGAGGAGATTTCTCGTTGTATAAAATACATTTTCATCTTGATTTTCAGAGATGTAGAAAAGGTGAATAGGCTTTTCTATCACAGTATTTTTAGGGACAAAAAGGAAAAATCCATCGCTGTACAAAGCATCATTTAAGGCTGTGAATGCTGTGTTTTTAGGCTTTATTTGGTTAAAATATTTTTCGATTAAATCTTTATTGGAAGAAAAAACATTATTTAAAGTCAAAAACTCTGCATTTTCTACGGAGATTTTGGATAGAGCCTTTTGGAATTTTCCATTGACAAAGACAATGAAATCAAAGTGTTCTTCTCCCAGATGCAGCTGGTCTAGCTGCTCTTTCGTAATGTGAAATTCCTGCTTCGGCGCCAGAGAATATTGCTTGTTCACGGCTTCGGACAGGTCGGTATATTTGTATTCCTCATCTTTTTTAGTGGGAAAACCTGTCGCCAAAAACTGGCTGAGTGCCTCGGCTCTCTCGCTGGAAAGTGTGGATTTTAGTTGTTCTATTTGATTAAATAACATAAAATTTGTATTTGATTTTAATTTTTGGAGTTTGAAATTTGAGTTTTAATCTCAATTATTTTACCAGCCAGTCGTATCCTTTTTCTTCTAATTCCAAAGCCAGTTCCTTGCCTCCAGTTTTTATGATTTTCCCATCCGCCAAAACATGCACGAAATCAGGCTGAATGTAGTTTAGCAGTCTTTGGTAGTGCGTGATTAGAAGCACTGCATTTCCTTGGTTTTTGAAATGGTTCACACCTTCAGAAACGATTCTCAAAGCATCGATGTCAAGTCCAGAGTCTGTTTCATCCAAGATAGCCAGTTTAGGGTTCAGCATCAGCATTTGGAAGATTTCGTTTCTTTTTTTCTCTCCACCAGAGAAACCTTCGTTCAGCGAACGAGAAAGGAAGTCTTTTTTAATTCCCAAAAGCTCTGATTTTTCGCGGATGAGCGCCATCATTTCTTTTGCTGGCATTTCTTCTAGTCCGTTGGCTTTTCTAGTTTCGTTGATTGCCGCTTTGATGAAGTTGGTCACCGATACCCCTGGGATTTCCACAGGATACTGGAACGACATGAAAATACCTTTTTGAGCTCTTTCCTCTGGTGCATCTTCGCCGATGTCTTCGCCCTCGAAAAGGATTTCTCCCTCCGTAACTTCATAGTCTTCTCTTCCTGCAATTACGGACGAAAGCGTGGATTTACCAGCTCCATTGGGTCCCATAATGGCATGAACCTCACCAGGTTTTATCTCTAAATTGATTCCTTTCAAAATTTCGGCTCCGTCTTCTATACGGGCGTGTAAGTTATTGATTCTAAGCATTATTAATGAAATTTATTTATTATTAAATTAAAATTATTCTTTATTCTTTATTCTTTTTTATTATAGTTTTCTTGTGTTTTTATTCAAAGTTTTTGAGCACTATCTTTATTCTCTTCTTCAAAAGTTACAGTCACATTAGGAAATTTTTTAAGCTCCTCTATGCGCTCTTTGAAAGCTCCTAAAATATACTCTTCCCATGGAACGCCATACTGGTCACTGTAGTACAATTGCATTTTCTTGCTGTATTCCAATCGGTCAGTAGCGGCTTTGTTTTGTCGCCAATTCAGCGCTTTGAGGGCATCATACACTTTGTCGTTTTTGGCAGGAATAGGGCTTACCCGCACATAGAGCGTTCCATCAATGTATCGCGGAGGTGTGCTATCTGCTTCATTTTCAATCATGTATACAAAGGTCTTTTCGCCATCTATGGAAATGTGCTGCTGAACTAATTGCTCAAATTCCTCATCAGACAATAAGCCTTGGTAGCTTTGAGTAGAATTTGGAAAAACATGCGTGAAATCAGTGAGTTTTCGGCTGTAAACTTCTTCTAATATTTCGCGTTGTTCTTTTTTGGTAACATAGGGCAGGTGAGAGCGGAGAAGATTTGTGATATTTTCCTGAAAATCACCTTCACTGCGCACCAAAGAACCTTCGTATATATCATTCACGGAGCTGAGCATTTCATAGAAAAAGAAGTCTTCTAGGGTGTCAGCCAATATTTCTGCCTCGTCCGAATCGTGCTGTAACAAGGCTATAGGTGGCTCTGGTTTAGGATTGTTTTTGTCATAGAAGAAACAATAATAATCTCCTCCACCTGTCTGTCCAAATGGGATAAAAAGATAATCAGGATTGATACTGAACCAGCTGTCCTCACCATTGAGCTCTTCAATAGTTTCGGCGATGTTAGCAGGTGGTATCAGCTCAAACTCGCCACTGTATAAAAATAGCGGTGGGTGGTTTTTCAGGCGTGGATATACTTCTTTACTCCAAAGGGAAGAATATTCACCTATGTCGAGTATTTGGTCGGCATAGAGCTGGTGGTAGAGCTTTGGGTAAGCGAAGTTATATTGTTGTTCTAAGTCTTTAAACATATTGGTTTTTAGTGATTTTTTATTTCCATATCTTCTTCATTACCTCCTCCACAGTAGGTTGGTGATACTTACCATTTTTATCTTTGATGGTATTGAATGCAGAAGGGTCGAAACGCGGACAGTTGATTTCTAAAAACTCAAAGAAGTAACCATCGCTGTAAAATATATAAGGCATAAACATCCTTTGAAAGTCGTTTTCACACTCAAATTCATTGTCTATGACAATACGCACAAAAGCAGCGATGTCTTCACGGGTGAGGTCATTGTGCTTTATAGGGTAGGGCATAGCCAAATCAAAGGCAAAAGTTTCAATACCATTACCTTCCCACCATTCCCATAGCCAAGTATTGGAAAGGTCTTTGCCCGTAAGCTCACTAAGGTATTGCTCCATCGCTTTGTATTCTTTGTCAAATACTTCTTCGGGAGTATCTTCACTTTGGGCATCATGAAAAGCTTCGTAGTCTTCTAAGCGTTTTAGCACGAGAGGATACAGCTTTTCAGCAGTAGCAAAATCAGGGCGAAGTTCTTTCCTTATAGTGTTCATTTGATTTTAAATTTAATTAAAGTAAAAAAATAATTGGCTAATTAGCAAATTATTGATATCCCATTATTTTCAGACTTTCGTCAGTTTTTATAATTTGGAATTTTCCTAAACTATTGAGCAGTTCTTCAATAGCATTCAGGTCTTGGGTTTCGTAGTTTGGAGGTAGCAACTCTCCAATATACGCTCCTTGCCAGCGTGCTTTGAACTCTATATATTCTATTTCACGGTAATAAGTAGGGTGTTCACCAGTGGTTATCTTTTCTGAAATATAATCTTCATGAATGTATAAAGCACCATCATCTGCTATTTTATGCCAAGCAATTTCGTTTACACAATAGCCAAAGAAATCATAAATTTCACATTGTTTGATAAGGTCTTTGTGAGAAACTATGGCAGTAAAGAGCTTACGCCACTTGGCATTGCTCATATATGAAACATCAAAGGTGCTTATTTTCTGCTCCAACCGCTTTATATAGCGATTGTAGTCCTCTTCTGTATCAAATAAACCCTTGTATGTTGCTTCTATGTTTTTCATTGCATATTTACTAATTGGCTAACTATTATAGACTTCTCCTTCCTTCTCTGATATAGAATATTTCGTGATAAGCGATGTTAAACCAGCCGTCTTCTATCATATAAATAAATTGACTCCAAAGGCTTTCTTCCTCTAATAATTCAGGATTAAGTTCACGAATAGTCTCAGTTATTTGCTCGGCTGCTTTATCAAATGCTGTAAAAAGTTTTTCATGGGTAGAAATATCAGCGCCTTTCAGCTGAAATACACCTGACAACAGCAGGCTATAACACCTGATAAATTCTTGAAGTGAATCATTTACCAGCACCACAGGCTCACCGGTATAGTCATCATTGGTAGGGAGTAAAAATACGCTTCCCTCTTCATTCAGCACCAAATAACCATAATAGCATTTCCCAAAACACTGGAAGCGCTGCCCTTGGCGCTGCATAGGCACAAGTTCATCAGGAAAACGGATAAAATAGAAGTTCATCTGTGGATAGTCATTCAACAGAGCAAACTTGTTTTTCAGCATCTCAATAAGGCTCATCTGCTGTGGCTGAACAGGTTTCAGTTCAGCAGTAATGTCCACTTGGTGCAGGGTCTCTATGTCTTCTTCCGTAAAACTAAGCATATTTCTTCTCTATTCTTTTAGCGATGGTTTTTTTTGTGTTTTTATAGTAGTCTTCCGTAAAAATCAGACTTTTAAGATATTCTATATCCGCTCTTGTCACCAAACACCTGAAAGCACACGGTAGCACTGCACATTAGCGCTTCGTTATTTTTTGTTTGCGCAAAGCTGGTGATTTGCTTTAAGATAGGTATAAAAGCATCGTGAAGGTCTTTTCTTAGTGTATTCATTTGATATGTTAGTTTTTGATAAACTGAGCAATAGCTTCTATAAGTTTAGGTGAAATAGGTATATCTGGATTTAGGTAAGATTGCTGATTTTCTTCTATTGTTTTTACCTCTTTTAATATATGGTTCATTCCTTCCACAAAGAGGAGTTGCGCCTTAGGTTGTGCTTCTTTGAGAAGTTGAGCTTCTTTTTTTTCTACCTGTAAATCATTAGTTCCTTGTATAATAAAAACCGGAATTTTCATCTTTGCTATCTCTTTAGTGGGATCATATTTAAACCAAGAGATAAGGTAAGGTTGTACACTCTTCCTAAATACAGGAGCCAAATAAGGAGAAATATTCTCTACTTGTTCTCCTTTTTTTAACAGGTTGAGGATTCTTTGGCTTTCCTCTTTGAGTTGAGGAGCATTCTTCTTTATTTGTTCTTCAATGAGTGTAGCACTATTACTGCCCGCTCCTGAAAGAGAAATTAATTTAGAGACAGGTGTTTTCTGAGCAGCAAGAATTCCTATTAGAGCACCCTCAGAGTGTCCGATAATTATGATATTTTTATACTTTTTTTTGAAATAGTTTACTACTAAGAGAGCATCATTTACTCCATCTTCAAAGGTGAGCTTATCCTCTTGTACAGTACCTTTATTCATTTGGGCAATGATACGCTTGTCATAACGAAAAACAGATATTTCTTTTTCTGCTAACCCTTCAGCGAGATATTTTAAAGAATTATTCTTTAGATGTGCTTGATTTCCATCGCGGTCGGTGGGACCTGACCCTGCAATAAGTATAGCTAATGGAGCGTTGTTCTGCTTCTTAGGAGACAAGAGTGTTCCTTGTATTTCCTGATCAATACTCACGAGTGTAGTGCCATAGTTTTTTTCTTGGGCAAAGGCTCCAATGTAAATCAAAGATAATAGGATTGATAATTTCATTATAAAAATAGTTAGAGTTATAAAATATGCCGTAAAGCTACAAATAACACTGTAAATATAGAACTCTTGTTTATTGGTTTAGTTAAATGTAAGGGATATAGTTAAATTATAATATTTTTTATACAAGAAACAGAAAAACAGTTGTTTGTTCAGTTATCTTTGGTTCATCCTTTACTAAAGGTTCGCTCAGCATATACTTAACTATGCTTGAGAGCTGACTTTGATAGAGGAGTGGATAAAAAAATCTGTTGGTAGGAATCATAGGAACAATTTACTAATTAACATATTTCTTCTCTATTCTTTTAGCGATGGTTTTTCCTGTGTTTTTATAGTAGTCTTCCGTAAAAGTCAGACTTTTAAGATATTCTATATCGCTCTTGTCACCAAATGCCTGAAAGCACACAGTAGCACTGCACATTAGCGTTTCATTCTTTTTTGTTTGTGCAAAGCTGATGATTTGCTTTAAAATAGGCACAAAAGCCTCGTGAAGGTCTTTGCTCGCTTTCTCGCCTTTGAGCTGGTGTGATATATTACAAAGCGAATGGGCATATTTTTGTACAAAAATCTCCTGCTCATCGGTAATTCCAGTAGAAAAAGTTTCAGCAATTTCTAAAAAGGCAGTAAAAGCTTCACTGACAGGTATTTCTTCTAACACTCCAAAAATAATATGGAAAAACTCTTTTGGTTTATCAATAGCCTTTACAAGTCCCTGCGTTCCTTCTTCCAGATAAATACAAATCGCCTCTACCCATGCAGCAAAGGGTATGATTAGCTCGTCATTCATCGGTTGCCAATCGTACTGCACCACCATTTCTTGCAAAGGGACAATGTATTCCTTGCTCGGAGTTTTGAGGATTTTTAGAAGGTGTTCTACCTCCAAATCACCTTTTTTCTCCAATCGATGAAGTTTTTTAATCTGTTTTTCTACTGTTTCTGTCATATTGATAATTTAAATAGATAGTCTTTTTATAATGCAAAAACTTCTAACTTAATGTCCATAAACCTTTGGCTTTTAGTTCATTTAATTCAGCTTCTGAGACTACTTGAAAATCATCATCGCCCTCGTCATCATAAGAAGTGTAATCCCATTGCAAACCAAAGTTTTCCATATCGCCTAAAAGAGTATCAAATAACTCTTGTTGCGCACTGCCTATGAAAATAGCCGTTGCTCGCTTTGTTTCTCGGTTTATGGAGAGGACTATCACGATTGTAAAATCCTTGTCAGTAAAGACGCGCTGTCCTTCCCAGCAGAGTTCGGTAAGTGTGTCATATTGTTTTTCTATATAAGCAACTGCCTGCTCAGGCACTTCAAAGCCTTCCATGTCCCAGCCGCCCATTGCGTTGGCATTGTAGGACAGTCCGCCCAAAGTACCATTGTAAATGGCAATATACAGCCAAAAATCCGAGAGTGTATCGGTTTCTTGTATCCAATCAGGGTTGGTTTCAGTGCCATAATTTCCCCAAACAGGTGGATTAGGGTTTGCTAAATCTTCTTTGCGAATTGCCCATATTACTACCCCTTGGTTTTCTTCACAGAAACAAAGAAAATCACCATCAAAGTACAGCTGTTCAGGCGTAGCCAAGCTGTTATACGATTGGTTTACGCTTTCTGTAGCGCCTAATTGTAAGTAATACTCTCGGAATACCAGAGGAAACTTAACCGCCAATTGCTTTTCAGCTTCTAATAATTGTTCCTCCGAAAAACCCTTGCAGTCTTTAGGCGCTAGATGGAATAGATTTTTGATGTGTTTTACTAATGTTTCTGTCATTTTTACTTTAACTACCGAAAGAAAAATCTTGTTTTTACATTGTGAAAAATAACCAGCAGTATGTTTATCCTACGCTTCCTTCTAGACTGATTTCTAATAGCTTCTGTGCTTCTATGGCAAATTCCATCGGCAGTTTGTTCAGAACCTCTTTACTAAAACCATTCACTATCAGCGCGATAGCTTTTTCGGTGTCTATACCTCTCTGGTTGCAGTAGAAGATTTGGTCTTCTCCAATTTTAGAAGTCGTAGCCTCGTGCTCCAGCTGTGCAGAAGGGTCTTTAATCTCGATGTAAGGGAAAGTATGCGCTCCACACTCGTTGCCCATCAATAGGGAATCACACTGGGAGAAGTTTCTCGCTCCTTTAGCAGTTGGGAGAACTTTTACCAATCCTCTGTAAGAGTTATTGGATTTCCCAGCCGAAATTCCTTTAGAAATGATAGTAGATTTGGTATTTTTACCGATATGGATCATTTTCGTTCCTGTGTCTGCATATTGGAATTTATTGGTAACTGCGATGGAGTAGAACTCGCCCACAGAATTGTCACCTTTCAGAATGCAAGAAGGGTATTTCCAAGTAACCGCAGAACCCGTCTCCACCTGTGTCCAAGAGATTTTTGCTCCCGTTTCGGCAAGACCTCTCTTTGTCACGAAGTTAAACACACCGCCTTTTCCTTCTTCATCGCCTGGATACCAGTTTTGCACGGTGGAATATTTGATTTCTGCATGGTCTAAAGCGATCAGCTCTACCACAGCCGCGTGCAACTGGTTTTCATCTCTTTGAGGCGCTGTACATCCTTCTAAATAAGACACATACGCACCTTCATCAGCGATGAGCAGGGTTCTTTCGAACTGTCCGCTTCCTCCCTGATTGATTCTGAAATAGGTAGAAAGTTCCATAGGACATCTCACGCCTTTTGGAATGTAGCAGAATGAACCATCCGAAAACACAGCAGAGTTGAGGGCTGCGTAGAAATTATCATTTTGTTTTACCACTGTTCCGAGGTATTTTTTTACCAAATCTGGGTGTTTTTGTATCGCTTCGGAAATAGGGCAGAAGATAATTCCTTTCTCAGCCAAAGTTTCTTGGAAAGTGGTCGCCACAGATACGGAGTCCATCACCACATCCACTGCCACGCCAGTCAGCCTTTTTTGTTCTTCCAGCGAAATCCCAAGTTTTTCAAAGGTTTTTAGCAGCTCTGGGTCTACTTGGTCTAGGCTTTCTAATTCTGGCTTTTTCTTTGGCGCAGCGTAGTATTTTATAGCTTGAAAATCAGGTTTTTCGTACTTTATGTTTGCCCAGTCAGGCTCTTCCATAGTCTGCCATATACGGAAAGCTTCTAGACGCCATTCCGTCATCCATTCTGGCTCGTTTTTTCGTTTAGAAATTTCACGAACAATATCTTCATTCAGTCCCGTAGGAAACTCCTCGTATTCTATATCTGTATAAAATCCGTATTCGTATTCCTTGTTTTCTAAATCAACCCTAAGGTCATCTTCTGTATATTTTGACATAATTATTCTTTTCGATTTAAAATATTATTTAATTTGATACAAAATCTCTCTTTCCAAACTTTTTTAAATTTGGATTGATACCAACTAGTGAGAAATAATTTACAAAGAGAAAGACTCTCCGCAGCCGCAGGTTCTCTTGGCGTTTGGATTATTGAAGACAAATCCCTTTCCGTTCAGTCCGCCCGAAAATTCTAAAGTGGTACCCACGAGATATAAGAAAGATTTTTTATCCACGATGATTTTAATGCCGTTGTCCTCGAAAACTTGGTCGTTTTCTAGTCTTTCTTTATCAAATTTCAGAACATATTCCAGTCCAGAGCAGCCACCACTTTTCACTCCTACACGGATGTAGTCAGTGTCAGGGTCGTAGCCGTCTTCTTTCATTAGTTGTGTTGCTTTTTCTTTTGCAATATCAGAAACTTTTATCATTGATTTATATATAAAACTAATTGGCAAAGATACAAACAATCAGAAATATATCCTCAAAAAAGAATTAGATGTTATCTATTTTGTCTATAAATACAATTTTTATGATTGAGAAATACTATTAGAAATCAGAATTTTGGTAAAATCCCTTCATATCTATATATTCAAAAACTTCGGGTGGAAGCATAGGGCGGACATTCTTTTTTTCTCTAATCATTTTTCTGATTTCGGTCGCGGAAAGTTCTATTATTGGCGCATTTATTTTGCAGATATTCTCGTGTGTAATCGCTTCTTTGTCAGTGTCTTGCGATAGGACGCGTGGATAAACGATGATTTGGTGATTTTTTATCAAAGTTTCGTAGTTTTTCCATTTTGGAAGACTGACCAAATTGTCCTCGCCCATGATTAGCCCGAAAGTATATTCAGGGTATCTTTCACGAAGATAGGTGAGAGAATCTATGGTGTAGGAAGGTTTCGGCATAGAAAATTCTATATCCGAAACGCGCATTTTAGGATAGTTTTTTATCGCCATTTCTACCATATCATAGCGGTCATGGTCGTGGAGCAGGCTTTTTTTTGATTTCAAAGGATTCTGCGGACTTACAACGAACCAAAGTTCGTCTAAATCAGTATGTTCCATGATATAATTGGCTAAAATCAAGTGTCCGATATGAATGGGATTAAAAGACCCAAAAAACAAGGCTATTTTCATACGAAATGTTTAGGAGTTAAACTGAATATCTTTGATGTAAAGTATGTGGCGGGTCTCGCCTTTCCAGTGGTTTTCTTCGATGGAAAAAACCATGTCAAAATTTTTCTTCTGCAAATTTTCATGATAGCTACCAAGTTTAAAACCAGTGCATTCTATATTCCCATTTTCCGAGGGAAGATAGAATTTTAGGTGGCTTTTGTCTTTGCCAATTAGCTGGACAAATTTAGGGTTTGAAATATTTTTGAGAGCGAAAACAGGGCGCATATTTTGTGGTCCAAAAGGAGCTAATTTTTGATGAAAATTGAAAAATTTTTCATTGAGCTGATTGAGTTTTATTTCACAATCTATCTCTATTATCGGTGTTTTTTGGTATTCTTGGATTTGCTCCGATACCACTTTTTCAAACAAAGTTTTAAACTCTTCAAAATTTTCTTTCTTTAAAGTAAGTCCAGCCGCAGCCTGATGACCTCCGAATTTTTCTAAAAGGTGGCTGCATTTTTCCAAAGCTTTATAAATGTCAAAATCTGAAACGGAGCGCGCAGAGGCCACCATTTCACTCTTGCTCCCATCTGTAAAAACGATGGTAGGCTTGTAGTATAAATCTATAATTCGTGATGCGGTGATGCCCACGATTCCTTTGTTCCAGTTTGGGTTATAAACGATGATAGATGATTTTTTATCTTGCTCTGTATCAGTTATTTGCTGAGCAGCTTCAGTAGTGGTCTGTTTGTCCATTTCTCTCCGTTGGCTGTTCAGTTCGCAGATTTCCTTTACGATTTTTTCGGCTTCGTTTTCATCATTAGAAATCATAAGTTTCACGGCGTTTTTTCCGTGAGAAATCCTGCCTGCGGCGTTTATTTTTGGCCCAATTTCAAAGACAATATTAGAAATGGTAAAGTTTATTCGGTGTTCTTCTGGAATTAAATATTTTAATCCCATTTTTTGTGTATTGTGGAGTTTTTTTAATCCTAATTTTGCCAAAGTTCTATTTTCGCCTGTGATTGGAACAATATCCGAAGCGATGCTGATAGCCAGTAAATCAGTCAGTTCATAGATTTTTTCGGATGGAATTTTGTAGATGGAATTCAGGGCTTGACAGAGTTTGAACCCGACTCCGCAGCCGCTCAGTTCCTTGTATGGATAGAGGCAGTCTTTTTGTTTTGGGTCTAAAACTGCCGTTGCCTTTGGGATTTCATCGCCTGGAAGGTGATGGTCACAGATGACAAAATCTATCCCGAGCGAGCTGGCGTAATCTATTTCTTTTATGGATTTGATGCCACAATCTAACGCAATGACAAGCGAAATCCCATTTTCTTTAGCAAAATCTATCCCTTGAAAAGATATTCCATACCCCTCTGTGTAGCGGTCTGGAATGTAGAAATCAAGATATTTTTCATCATAAATTTCCGCTAAATACCGATACATCAGCGAAACCGAAGTGGTGCCATCTACATCATAGTCGCCATAGATTAGAATTTTTTCGCCGTTTTCCACAGCAGTGGCTATCCGTTCCACGGCTTTGTCCATATTTTTCATCAAGAAAGGATCATGAATGTCTTCTTCTTTTAGCCTGAAAAATATCTTGATTTTTTCTAAATCAGTCAGATTTCTTAGGGCAAGGATTAGAGCTTCTAAATCCTCGCAGTTTAGTTTAGATTTTAGATATTGTAGAATGCTTTCGCTTGGTTTATCTTTAAAAATCCACTTTGGTTTCATGGAGGACAAAATTAAGGTTTCGTAGTAAGAATAGCAATGAATATAGGAATAAAAAATTGCCAGAGTCATTGACTCTGGCAATAGAACATAATATATTATTGTAAATTATATTATTGAATAGGCATACCATATATAGCGCCTTCTCCCCAAGTTGTTCCTCCAAAGTTATGCAATTCATCACTTGCTGCACAACCATATGTACTTACAGATCCTGCCATATAGTAGTAAGTTTTAATATTAGGATTATTACTATTGTCCAAGATTATTGATCCTTGGAGTATAGCAAATGGTGCCCCTTGTGGCAATAGTCCACTTATTAAGACCTTACCATTTTCACCATGTGGTGTTTGGCTTGCAGGGTTATCAGTAAACATCGTTCTTAACCAAAAATGACAAGTACTTCGCTTATAATACATAGCCATCAAGGCACTTACTGTTACTAGATATTTAGTTCTAGCAGGAACATCGATATAAGAACCTGTGTAAAGATAATTAGCTGTATTAGCACGGATAGACCTTCCAGGATTTCCTAGATGACCTTGTGTCATGGCAATAGCTGGAACTTTCCAAGTTCCTACACCATTAGCATCACTGGTAAGTACTTTTCCTGCTCCTTGGTTAGTATCCTGTATCTTGATAGCAGGCCCATTAGCTACTATATGTAGTTTAGTATCAGGTTTGTATGTTCCCAACCCTACATTAGGGCTTCTGTTGTGCCCATTTTTGTATCCTAAGATGATGGAGTTATCCTGTCCTGTACTTGCAGTAAGTTCAGCAGCGTTGATTCCGTTTCCTATCACTACCACATTATCTAGTTCTGGTGAGTCTATAGGGAAAGTAGAACTTCCTAAATGCACATTGTTATGTCCTTTTACCCATTCTCCTGCTCCGTTACCAATAGCAGTGTTATTGTTTCCTGTAACATTATTTACCAAGGCATTCAGACCTTGGGCGTTGTTGTGCTGTCCTGTAGTGTTCTTAGCTAATGCATAAGTTCCCGCAGCGATATTATAACTTCCAGTAAGATTCTCTTCCAAAGCACCATATCCTATTGCAACATTGTGTGTCGCAGTAGTAGCTTTAAATAATGGATGGTGTCCTATAGCAATATTGTAGTTACCCGAAACATTTTCGAACAAAGCACTATTACCTATACCAATATTAGAATTACCATTGATGTTTTTAGAAAGAGTATTTACCCCAAGTCCGATATTGGCTACCCCTACAGTATTAAGATTAAGAGTTGAAATCCCTAGACCGACATTGTAAGAACCTGTAGTGTTTCCAGATAGAGTTCCTTCCCCAATAGCGATGTTTCTGTCCCCTGTAGTATTTAGACGAAGAGTGTTAGTACCAAAACCGATGTTGTTGTTCCCAGTTGTATTAAATCTAAGTCCATTAGGTCCAATAGCAATGTTATTTACCCCTGTTGTATTAGCAAAAAGAGCAGTAGATCCTAGAGCGATGTTATTATTCCCTGTTGTATTAGAGAAAAGAGAAGAAAACCCTAGAGCGATATTGTTTATCCCTGTAGTATTGGTTCTAAGTGAGTTAGTACCCAACCCAATGTTGTTTGCCCCTACATTATTACTAAGTAAAGCACCAGGTCCCATAGCGATGTTATCTGCCCCAGTAGTATTAGCATAGAGAGCATTTGTACCAAAAGCTAAGTTGTTATTTCCAGTAGTGTTATTTCTAAGGGAATTTGTACCTAAGCTAATATTGTCATTCCCAGTTGTATTTTCATGCAATGTTCCATTACCGAAACCAATGTTGTTTTCTCCAGTGGTATTTTTGAACATTGCCTCAACTCCTATACCAACATTGTTTCTACCAGTCGTGTTGGCTCTAAGGGCGTTTACCCCTAGTCCAAAATTACTTCCTCCTGTGGTATTAGAGAAAAGAGCACCATTTCCTAATGCAAGATTATACACCCCAGTAGTATTTTGGGAAAGTGCATTATTTCCCATTGCAAAGTTATCATTTCCAGTACTATTGCTAGTAAGTGCATTATTTCCCATAGCAATATTATTATTTCCTGTAGTATTTTCTCTAAGAGCGCTATTCCCTATTGCTATACCAGGCCCCCCTGCCATAAGAGCATTAGATCCAATGGCAATTCTATTGCTACTAGTTTGATTACCATTTCTTAGGGCATTCACTCCTATGGCAATATTGTCTGTTCCTACTCTGTTGGCAAAAAGAGCATAACTACCAAAACCTATATTTCTTTCTCCAGAAGTGTTAGAATGTAGGGAGCTGTTTCCTAATGCTAAGTTTAGGCTTCCACCTTCATTAGAATATAGAGAGCTTCCTCCTATTGCAACATTATCTGTACCAGTAGTTACAGAGAACATAGATCTTTTACCAATAGCGATGTTGCTTCCAGCACCACCATCAGTACCATTTCCTCCTTTCCCTGCATCTTGTGTGATGTGGTTATTAGCGCCCACTAATCTAAGGTCTTGCTCTTGTATTGTCCCTTCAGCTATTTTTACCCATTTACCATCAGTAGTACTATAGTAATAGAAACCTTTAGAAGTTACATTAGAAGTTACAGGATTTGTAGTTCCTGAGATGTTATCCACATATACTAAAGTAGATTCTTTTAAATTAGCAGTGGCAATGCTTTTTAGTCTGTCTCTACTTACTCTTGGAATCAAAACCCCTTCGTTTGTAGTTGCAGTTGTTGCTGCATTTGCTGCGCTGGGTCTTATATCTAGAGTAGCCTCCGGGTTACTCGTGTTTACCCCCACTTTTCCTGCTTGGGCAAAAGCTACACTTGTAGTAGCTAAAAGCCCTAATAAAATAATGTGTTTTTTCATATCATAACATTTTAAAGTTAAAAAACTAATTATAAAGTATTGTTAAATAGATACAATATTTTGCAAAAGTATATAAAATTTTTGAATATTTAAAATATTTTTTATATAAGGGAGCTTTTTTCCTCACACAGCTTTAGAAATAGGCTTTCTATTTCAGTCATATTTTTGGGCAATTTTGCTGAGCGGTAGAACATCATATTTAGAGAATTTTCTCCAAAAGTCTTTATGAATAAAGGTTTGTTCAGGCGGTAAGTTTCTCGCAAAAGGCGTTTCACTCTATTTCTGTCCACCGCTTTTTTGAAAAACTTTTTAGAAACAGAAACGCCAACTTTTTGAATTGACAAATCTTCCTTTTGTAAGGAAATGATAGACAGTTCTTTATACGAAAACCATTTTCCCTGCTCAAAAAGTAAGGAAATATCGGTCTTGTTTTTTAGTTTCTCTTCTTTTGGAAATCCGTTAGGCTTCATTTTGTTCTTTTTTTAGAAGAAATCTGATAACTTCGGCAGCGGCATACAGCCCGAAAATAGCGGGCATATAGCTGATAGTGCCATAGAATGACTTTTTATAATTGCTGCCATCGGTCATTTTCAGGCTGTTTTCATCTTGAATTTCGGTGGAAAATACGCAGCGAAATCCTTTGTGTATTTGTTCTTTTTTGAGTTTTTTTCTGATTTGTTTCGCCAAAAAACAATTGTTGGTTTTGCTGATATCCCTTACCATTACTTTGCTTGGGTCGGTTTTTCCACCTGCGCCCATTACACTTACTAGTTTGATTTTCTTTCTTTTACAAGTGATGATGAGAGCCAGTTTAGGGCTGAGGCTGTCGATGCAGTCTAGAACATAGTCAAATTTCTCTTGAGTCAAAATCTTCTCCATTCGCTCTGGTTCTAGAAACTCATTGATTTTCTTTAAGTTAAGTTTAGGATTGATATCCAAAATTCTTTCAGCTACGACATCGGTTTTATTTTTGCCAATGGTAGAGTTTAGAGCGGGTAACTGCCTGTTAATGTTGGTGATATCCACAGTATCTCCATCCACAATGGTCAAATTCCCGATTCCAGAACGCACCAAAAATTCTGCTGCGAAAGACCCTACGCCGCCGAGTCCAACTATCAGAATATTAGCGCTTTGCAGTCTTTCTATTCCTTCTTCTTTTATCAAAAGTTCGGTTCGCTGTAGCCACTCACTCTGCATAAATCAATTTTATTTCTTAATCAAATTTTTACTTTATTTCTATTTTTTCTCCACCAAATTTTGGTTCTTTTCCAATGAAAAAATCCACGAAAACTTTGGTTCTAGCAAGATATTCTCTAATCTTGGTTTTGATGCCTGCATACTTATTTACATCTTTTGCATTAAACCCAAAAGCCTCAATTCCATTTTTTTGAGCCAAATAAATTGCTCTTTCATTATGAAACTTTTGGGAAATAATGATGTAGCTGTTTTGCCCAAAAATCTCCTTTGCTCTAACCACCGAATCCAAAGTCCTAAAACCCGCAAAATCCTCATAAATTTTATCCGCAGGAATGCCTCTGTTTATCAGTTCGTTTTTCATGTCTTCGGGTTCGTTGTAGTCCTTTCGGCTGTTGTCTCCGCTGACGATGATGTATTCTATTTTCCCTGATTTGTAGAGCTTTTCTGCGGCATCTATTCTGTAATAGAAATAGTAATTTTTATACCCATTTGGCAGTGTTTTAGATGTTCCCAGCAAAAGTCCTACTTTTTGGTTGGGCAGCTTTTCAATGTCATCAGTTACAAAGTTTTGGGTTTTGCTCTCTATTTCATAATTACTCCAAAAACAAACCAAAATTCCCAGCAACAAGCCTCCCAGCAACCAAAAGATAATTTTCTTAAATAATTTCATTAATATTTTAAATTTAAATATTAAAATTCTCCATTAGGAAAGGCTTTTTTTCTGAAAATAAACAAAAGCACACCTCCGACCGTAATCGCCGAGTCTGCAACATTAAATATATATCGGAAAAATTCCACATGCTGTCCTCCCACTAGAGGAACGCCTTCTGGAACAGTGAAGCTAAACAGCGGAAAATGGAGCATATCCACCACACAGCCTCTCATGAAGCCAGAATATCCTTCTCCAAATCCAGAAACACCGTCATAGCCTACCCAGCTGCCAATATCTTCTATGAAAACACTTCCGCTGTCAAAAATCATTCCGTAGAAAAGCCCGTCAATAAGGTTGCCTATCGCTCCAGCAAAAATAAAACTCATTGGGACAAGCAGATAGTTGCTCGCGCCTTCTTTTATCCATTTTTTGAAATAATATACCATTCCTAAAATCAATAAAATACGGAGTGAAATGAGCAGGTATTTTCCGAAAATCCCACCAAACTGCATCCCATACGCCATTCCTGGGTTTTCTACGAAAGTGAGCCGAAACCAGTCCAGCCCGAAAACAGGAATGCTTTCGCCCAGATGAAAATGGGTTTTGATGTAAAGTTTGGATAACTGGTCTATGAGCAGCACCAGCGCTGTGATGAATATAATTTTTTTCATGAAACTAAATGTTTTGTACCATTTTAAATTGTAAAATCATGTTTGATTAGTTTTTATGGGGAATATGTTTTTAAAAGGCGTTCAACGGCTGTCTGCTTAAAATCTTTAAAACTTGTAAGAACATTATTGTCAATTAAGTAAAATGTAGAACTTACACGCGGGAAATATTCCTCGTGTCCATCGGGGTATTCATTGACTCTATGGTAATAATATTGAGAAAATATCATGGTTTTCCCTTCTACATTCCACAGGTAGGCAGAATATCCTGTTACCCTTCCTTCATCATTTTTTGAGGGAGTAGGTAATAGTGTTTTTGGAGTGTTGTATTGTTTTTTTAAATAGCTAAACATTTTATTACCAATCTCTTCTTCCTCTATTTTAATTATAATTCCTGATGTTTTTTGTTCGGAAGCATTATTGAACAATATTTTCACTTTAGATAAAGGAATCTCTTCTTTATTAGTGTTTTGAAACTTAATATCTCCAAAGCTAAAATGTGTCATTTCTTCGGTGAAAGCGCATGGTAATGTGGTGGCAATATCTTCATCTTCCATTTCAAATTTTACACCTTTGAAAATTTCTTTATAACTCGAAGAAAAATCTACTTTTTCAAGATCAATTTTTTTTGTACAAGACAAAAATAAAAGACTCATAAGTGTAATGACAATTGTTCTCATTTTAGTTGGTCAAATTAAGTAAGAGAGCTAAGATATCTTAGCCCTCATATGTGTGATATTTATCGCTGCATGTTTTTCGCTTCTATGCTCAGTGTAGCGTGTGGAACGGCTTTCAGTCGCTCTTTGTCTATCAGTTTCCCTGTTACACGGCAGATTCCGTAAGTTTTGTTTTCTATACGGATAAGTGCGTGTTTCAGGTCGCGGATGAATTTTTCCTGTCTGCCGGCCAGTATCGCATTTTGTTCTTTGCTGAGCGTTTCTGCTCCTTCTTCAAAGGCTTTGAATGTAGGCGAAGTATCATCTGTTCCATTGTTTTGGTCATTGATGAAACTTTCTCTTAACAAGACTAAATCTTTCTCTGCTTTCTCTATTTTCTGCTGGATTATAGCCTTAAATTCCTGCAAATCAGCATCGCTGTACCTTGTTCTTTCTTCCATTTTGTTATCAATTAGTCGTTTTTAGTTGTTTTAAATTTTTATACTCTGTTTATATTTATTTTGAAATACACATCATTGATTTCTATTTCATCAGCCTGAGAAAGTGAATTCACAAACTCTATTTTATTCGCCAATACTTCTGCAGAAATGTAAGAATTATTAGCATTGATTTCTGACTTAAACGGATTATTCTCCTCTAATTGTATAGAAATTCTATCCATCAGGTCAAAATCTTTATCTTTTCTAAGATTTTGGACACGGTTCACGAATTCTCTTGCCACACCTTCTGCTCTGAGTTCATCAGTTACAGTAAGGTCTAAAGCCACAGTTATTCTGCCCTCGCTGGTTACTGTCCATCCTGGGATATCTTTGGTCAAGATTTCCACATCATCGATGGTGATTTCATGCCCTGCGATGCTCATTTTTCCTTCTTTTTCAAGGGTTGCTATCTGCTCAGAACTCATTGCAGAGATTTCAGCTCCCACAGCTTTCATGTCTTTGCCCAGTTTTGCTCCTAAAACCTTAAAGTTAGGTTTGATTTGTTTCACAATCAGTGTAGAAGCCTCTTCAGCATTGATGAGTTGCAGTTCTTTCACATTTACTTCTTGTTTGATTAAATCTGCTACGGCTAAAATCTGGCTTTCAGTTTTCTTATCCAAAACAGGAATCATTACTTTTTGTAGTGGCTGGCGAACTTTGATATTTTCTTTCTTTCTTAATGAAAATACCATCGAAGTGATAGACTGCGCCAGATGAGTTTTCTCCACCAAATCTGTATCTATTCTGCTTTCGTCCGCTATTGGGAAGTCTGATAAATGCACGCTTTCTGCCTTGTCTTTTCCTGTTACCGCATTTAGGTCTTGATACAGCCTGTCCATGAAGAATGGCGCTATTGGCGCAGAAAGTTTCGCCACGGTATCTAGACAAGTGTAAAGTGTCTGATAAGCAGAGATTTTGTCCTCTGTGTAGTCGCCTTTCCAGAAACGGCGGCGGCAGAGTCTCACATACCAGTTAGACAAGTTGTCATTCACGAAAGTATTGATGGCTCTTGCCACTTTTGTAGGCTCATAGTCTTCGTAGAAAGCCTTTACTTCTTTGATTAAGATATTTAATTCAGATAAAATCCATCGGTCAATCTCTGGTTTGTTCTGTACTTCTGCTTCTTCGTATTTAAAGCCGTCTACATTGGCATAAAGCGCGAAGAAAGAGTAAGTGTTATAAAGCGTTCCAAAGAATTTTCTACGAACTTCATCGATTCCTTCAATGTCAAATTTCAGGTTTTCCCACGGATTGGCATTAGAAATCATGTACCAGCGCGTAGCATCTGGGCCGTATTTCGCCAAAGTTTCGAATGGATCTATGGCATTGCCTAGTCTTTTGGACATTTTTTGTCCGTTTTTATCTAAGACTAATCCATTGGAAACCACATTTTTATAAGCCACAGAGTCAAAAACTGCTGTTGCAATCGCATGAAGCGTGTAGAACCAGCCACGCGTTTGGTCTACTCCCTCCGCTATGAAATCCGCAGGGTAAGCTTTGTTTTGGTCGATAAGTTCCTTATTCTCAAAAGGATAGTGCAGCTGAGCGTAAGGCATCGCACCAGAGTCAAACCAAACATCTATCAGGTCGCTTTCTCTCTTCATCAGTTTTCCGCTGTCAGACACTAAAATAATCTCATCCACGATGTTCTTGTGAAGGTCTATTTTAGCGTAGTTTTCATTAGACATATTACCGATTTCAAAGCCTTTGAAAGGATTTTCAGTCATTAGTCCAGCGGCTACGGCTTTTTCTATTTCAATGATAAGTTCTTCTACGGAACCTATGATTTTTTCCTCTTTCAGATCCTCTGTTCTCCAGATAGGAAGCGGAATTCCCCAGTATCTAGAACGGGATAAGTTCCAGTCATTTACATTTTCCAGCCAGTTTGCAAAACGCCCTTCACCAGTAGCTTTTGGCTTCCAGTTGATGCCTTTGTTTAGTTCTACCAAACGATTTTTTACCTCAGTCATTTTCACAAACCAAGAGTCTAGCGGGTAGTACAGGACAGGCTTGTCCGTTCTCCAGCAATGAGGGTAGGAGTGGCTGTATTTTTCTACCTTAAAGGCTTTATTTTCAGTTTTTAAAAGAATAGCGAGTTCCACATCCCAAGATTTTTCAGGGGCGGTGCCGTTATCGTAATATTCGTTTTTAATGTATTTTCCTGCGAAAAGTTCAGGAACATTTTCTCCTTTGATGAATTTCCCTTGTAAATCCACTAATGGCACAAGGTTGTCATTTTCATCTTTCACGAGCATCGGCGGAACGCCAGCTTCTTTCGCTACACGAGCATCATCCGCCCCGAAAGTAGGCGCTGTATGCACGATTCCTGTTCCATCTTCGGTAGTTACGAAATCTCCTGCGATTACACGGAATGCTTTTTCAGGGTTTTCTGCTGGAAGGAACCACGGAACGAGCTGTTCGTAGGTGGTTTCCACCATATCAGAACCTTTGAATTCGGCTAAGATTTGGTAAGGAATTTTCTTCTTGCTGTCGTTATTGTGATTATTTTGGAACGAAGAAAATTCGGCTTCGTCAGAAGTTTCAAAATATTTGTTCCCAAATTGTTTATTTACTAATGCTTTAGCAAGGATAATATTGATAGGCTCAAAAGTATATTGATTAAATGTTTTAACCAAAACATAGTCAATATCCGCACCCACAGTCAGCGCCGTGTTAGAAGGCAATGTCCATGGCGTAGTAGTCCAAGCAAGGATGCTCAGATTTTCAGTATTTGAGATTTTAGACTGAAGCGCAGGGCTGAGGTTTTTTACCTTAAATTGAGCCACGATAGTCGTATCGCTCACATCGCGGTAAGTCCCTGGCTGATTGAGCTCGTGCGAAGAAAGTCCCGTTCCTGCCTTTGGTGAATAGGGCTGGATGGTGTAGCCTTTGTAAAGCAATTTTTTATTGTAAAGTTGTTTCAGAAGCCACCAAACAGACTCCATATATTTCGGTTCGTAGGTGATGTATGGATTTTCCAAATCTACCCAGTAACCTATTTTTTTGGTAAGGTCATTCCAAATGTCTGTGTAGCGCATCACCGCATTACGGCAGGCTTGGTTGTATTCTTCCACAGAGATTTTTTTACCGATGTCTTCTTTGGTAATTCCAAGTTCTTTCTCCACGCCCAGTTCCACAGGAAGCCCATGAGTGTCCCAGCCTGCTTTACGGAAAACCTGCTTACCATTTTGAGTTTGAAAACGACAGAAAATATCCTTGATAGTCCTTGCCATCACATGGTGAATACCTGGTAGACCATTGGCAGAAGGCGGCCCTTCGTAGAATACGAATTCTGGGTGTCCTTCGCGGATTTCTACCGACTTACGGAAAGTATCATTATTATGCCAAAATGCTGCTATGTTTTCGGCAACATTTATCAAATCAAGGTTCTTATATTCGTTGAATTTAGCCATTTTCTTATCGTTTTTGTAAAAAATTTAGTTGCGAATATAATATTTTTTCGGAGAAAAAAGATATAATTTTGTAATAATTTTTTTGTCTTACCATAAAAAACTTATACTTTTGCAACTATGGTAAAAAAAATACTCATTTCTCTGTTATTCAGCATTTCAGTGATGGGATTTGCTCAGAAAAATCCATTGAAATACAAGATAGATTCCATTAATCAGAAAAAATGGGATTCTACCGCAGTTAATTTGGATAGTCTGAACACTCCCAAGCTGGTAAAACTGAATATAAAAAAGAAGGATACCATTATCCTTAGAAATCAGGAGGATAAGCAGGGAGAACTTCCTGTGACGCCGTTTTTACTGATGAATACTTATCGTGAGAGGTCTTGGTTTTTCTATGGACAGAACAACTTGATTTTCAATCAGTCTTCCTATTCCAACTGGAACACGGGGGGAGATAACAGCATCGGTGTTATTGGCAGGATAGATTATTCATTGATTTATAAAAACGGAAAGCATTTTTGGGACACTCATGCGAAGATGGGCTATGGGATGGTTTCTGACAGAAAAGAAGAACTCAGAAAAACAGAAGATTATCTCAATGTTTCCTCTGACTATGGCTATGATTTGGGTAGCCAGTATTACCTTTCTACAGGTTTCCAGTTTTTGTCTCAGTTTTCGCCAGGATACTATTATTCTTCTGGGAAGAAAGTAAAATTTGAGGATAGAATTTCGCGATTTATGGCACCTGGGTATCTGAATGTTGGTCTTGGGGTTTTGTATAATCCAAAGGAAAATTTCCAAGTGATACTTAGACCTATTAATGCTAAACTAACTTTCGTGCTGGATAAACACCTTCAGAAAAAAGGAAAATACGGATTAGAACATGATGGGCAGAGCATAAAAAGCGAAATGGGAGCAATGCTCAATGTGATTCATCGTTGGAAAATTTATAAGGATATTTATTTTACCAATCAGCTGAATTTATTTAGCAGCTACACTTCACACCCTGAAAGAGTGGATATCGCCTATACAGGGACATTGAGTTTGAAATTTAATAAATTCATAACCACTACATTTAATATTGATTTGGTCTACGATCACGACCAAGTGCAGAAAATCCAAATGAAGCAGGTTTTGGGTGTGGGTATTTACTATAAATTAGGAGTAGAAAACAAAGAAAGAAACATCAGAAAAGATAAAATAAATAAAGTAAAACCTTTCTAAAAATATGTCAGATATTATTCAGCTTTTGCCAGACTATGTTGCCAACCAGATTGCAGCGGGAGAAGTGGTGCAGAGACCAGCTTCTGTAGTAAAAGAACTACTGGAAAATGCCATAGACGCAAAGGCTGGTAAGGTGGAACTTATCATAAGGGACGCTGGAAAAAATCTGATACAGGTAGTAGATGACGGCATAGGAATGTCCGAAACAGATGCTAGAATGGCCTTTGAAAGGCATGCAACTTCTAAAATCCGTACCACGGAAGATATTTTTAAGATATCGAGCAAAGGGTTTAGGGGAGAGGCTTTGGCATCCATAGCGGCGGTGGCGCAGGTGGAACTGAGGACTAAAAAACAAAATGCTGAAATAGGGACAAATATCTATATAGAAGGAGGAGAGTTAGAATTTCAAGAGCCTATTCAGACTGCTGAGGGCTCTAATTTTTTGGTGAAAAACCTGTTCTACAATGTACCTGCAAGAAGAAAATTTTTGAAGAAGGATAATGTAGAATTTCGGCATATCATAGATGAATTTCATCGTGTGGCTCTGGCGCATGAGCAGATAGAATTTTCACTTTATCATAATGATGAAGAGATATTTAAACTCAGAAAGGCGAATTTGTCCCAGAGAATAGTAGATATTTTTGGGCGAAAACTCCAGCCGCTGCTGGTTCCTGTGAAGGAAGATTTGGGCTGGGTGAAATTGGATGGATTTGTCGCGAAACCAGAAGGCGCGAAGAAAACCAGAGGCGAGCAGTTTTTCTTTGTCAATGGAAGGTTTTTCAGAAGCGCTTATTTTAACCGTGCTGTTCAGGAGGCTTTCGAGGGGCTGCTGGCACCGGCTTATATTCCGACATTTTTCCTATATCTGGAGCTTGACCCAGAAAAAATAGATGTCAATATCCATCCGCAGAAAACGGAAGTAAAATTTGAGGATGAACACCTTATATACGCCTTGATTCGCTCTACGATTAAGCGTTCACTGGGGATTTATAACATTGCGCCTTCATTGGATTTTGACCGAGATCCGCAAAAAGATATTTTTGCAGGAATTTCCTCCAAAGTGAATTCTTCATCGCAGTTCACTGATATTAAGGTAGATAGAAATTACAATCCTTTTCAGTCTGAAAAAATGACAGATGTAAAAATGGTGAATTTAGGGGAAATGTATCAGCCTAATATTCAGGCGGAACCCTCTAAACTCAATGCTCTTTTTGAGGATGATGACTTTGATGAGGAGCTGATGAGGTTACCTAATGGATATTGGCTTTATAACCGCGGAGACAAGACTTTGATGCTGAATATGGAGCGTATCTATGCTTTGGTTTTGGCGGATAAGAAGAAACAAGTTCCCAAAGAAAAAGCAGGGCAGACGCTTCTTTTTTCGCTGGAATACCACCTCAATGAGATGGAAAAAATAAAATACACTTCCATCAAAAAATACCTCCCAGAACTGGGATTTGATATAGTTTTAGATAGGGATAATGTTTTGAAAATCAGTGCTATTCCAGTTGGACTAAATGAAACCAAAGTAATGGAATTTTTGGAAAGAATTTTTGAAATATTAGACTACAAAACGGAGGAGGATTTTATGAACCACTATGAGGAACAATGGATAAAGGTGCAAACAAAATTTGGTTATAATTTCCTATATAAAACTGATGTAGAAGAGCTTATCAAGGAATATATACAAATAGGTTTTTCGCAGTATCTTCCAGATGGGCGAAGATGTTATCTGGAGCTGCCTTTGGAAGAACTGAAAAATAAATTTTAGTAAAAATAATCATAAAACTGACAAATGAACCCAATAAACGCAATACCAGTTACTAGAAATATCATAATCATAAATGTTCTTTTGTATGCCGTTACGAAGTTATTATACCCTGACCTGAAATATCAGCTGGCGGCCTATATGCCTGCATCTCCGCTATTTCATTCGTGGCAGATATTTACCCATATGTTTATGCACGGCACTCTGATGCATTTGCTTTTTAATATGCTTACTTTATGGAGTTTTGGGAGTATTTTGGAGCAGGCGCTGGGCGGAAGACATTTTACAATTCTTTATTTTTTATCGGGGCTGGGGTCATTTATTTTATTTAATTTTTGGAATTATTACCAAGTTTATGAGCTGACTCAGGCTTTGTTACAACAGGGAGTAGATGTTCGGGAAATTTATCTAAATGTAGGGAAATCTTTCGTTGAGAAATCTTTGATAGAATCTAAGGAGGCACATTCGTTACTGGATTATCTTTCAATGCCTATGCTGGGCGCTTCTGGGGCTGTTTTTGGGGCAGTGGCAGGTTTTGGGACATTGTTTCCTGATTCGAAGATAAGCCTCATGTTCATCCCATATCCTATAAAAGCTAAATATCTGTTGCCCATAGTGATACTTATTTCGGCTTATCTAGGGATAAGACAGTTTGAATGGGATAATGTGGCGCACTTTGCTCACATTGGTGGTGCTTTGGTGGGCTGGCTTATGATTAGAAACTGGAAAGCAAACCGAAATATCAGATAAAATGGGCGTCTTTAGGAAACTTTTATTTATAGGACATTCATTGGTCTTGCTTCTTCTTTTAGGGGCAAGTCTTAATGCTTATATTCCTCCGAGTAAATTCGCGTTTCTCAATTTGTTGTCGCTTATTTTTCCTATTTTGCTGATTGTGCATGCTGTTTTTACTTTATTTTGGTTGATAAGCAAGCGAAACAGGGCTTTTGTCTTTTTGATTGGTTCTATTTTCTTGATTTCTCCTGTGCAAAGGTGGTTGAACTATACTTCTTCATCAAGCGAAAATGCAGATGTGAAAGTGATGACCTACAACACCAAAACCATAGAGCCAGAGAAAACAGAATTTCTAAATCAGCAGCAGGTGGATGTTCTGCTATTGCAGGAAAGTGGCTGGGGAGAGGGGAAAAGGTATGAACTTTCTAATTTTAAACATCGTGCAAATTCGGAAATAGTCAGTATTTATTCTAAATTTCCTATTCTTAGCCAAAAACATGTTTCTACTAGCAGTATAGGGCATGCACTCTGTGCAGATATAGCGGTGAGGGACAAAGTTATCCGCTTCATTACGGTGTATTTGGAGCCTTTCCAGCTGACCAAAGACATGATAAAGCCAACCTACGAACTCGCTGAAAATGAGAATAAATTTAGTGCTTTGCTGAAAAAATTTCTTCCTGTTTTTAAAATCCATCAAAACCAAATTCACGAGATTAAAAAACTCATCACAGAGTCTCCATATCCAGTTATTTTAGGAGGAGATTTTAATGCCATGCCCAGCTCTTATGAATATTATCAAATTTCTGAAAGCCTCACAGATGCTTTCGTAGAGGCGGGAAACGGAAGTGCGACGAGTTTTCACGATTATAAATTCCCTATAAGAATAGATTATGTTTTTTCTTCAAAATCTCTGAAAGCCGTGAATTATTTCGTGAATCGAGAAATTGGTTATTCTGACCATTTTCCTGTTTTTGCAGATTTTCATTTTGAGAAATAAGGGAT